>CAMBFA010000004.1 GCA_945865325.1 Candidatus Kuenenia stuttgartensis | reverse complement strand
ACGAAAGTGGGGGGCATCCGAAGTCGCTGAGGTAACCGCAAGGAGCCAGGCGCCTAAGATGAACTCTGCAATTGGGACTAAGTCGTAACAAGGTAGCCGTAGGGGAACCTGCGGCTGGATCACCTCCTTTCTAAAGGATACTGCTTCCTAGGCTCTTCGGAGTCTAGGAGCAACCCAACACTGAACCTTTCTTGAAACGTAAGTTTTTTGAAGGCGGGGGGTGTTGGGCCAAAGAATTGTGGAGACGATCGTGACTCGCGGAGCTTCGGCTCTGCGGGGTTATGCCGAAGAAAGAGATCTGCGTGGTAGGGTAACCTACCGAACGCAAAACTGCCGCTGTTCCTTCGGGAGCAGTCATTGAACGAGACCCACCGGGGCTGCCGAAGCCCCGGTGGGTTTTTTTTTGCGCTCGCCTGGTGACCGGTTGGGCGGTGTTTGGTTGAGGTCTGGCCGTTGTTCTCGGGGGGAGGCTCTTCCCTCCGATCGTCGGTCCGTTACGATGCAGGCCCGGGACGACCGGGGCTTTTTTCCCCAGGCAGGTTTGACCCATGGCGATGCAGTCAATTGCCGGAGTTTCCCCCCCGTCCGTCATGGAAACAACGGTGATGACCGTCTGGCCGTCGGTGGCCGCGACGTCGTTGGGGAAGACCCTGGGGCGCATCTTCCGCATCAAAGATGGATTTGGGCCGGTTTCGATCGGCCGATTGGCGCTTCTGGCGTGCACGCCGATCGGTTTGATGCTCTATCTTTCGCTCCGCTTGCCGTGGGCCATTCAGCGGTATCGGCTCACGAATCGGCGGGTGATCGTCGAGCGCGGCGTGAACGCGCGGATCCAGCAGTTCGTCGACTTCGACAAGTTTGACTCGATCGCGCTGGTTGTGGAGCCGGGACAGGAGTGGTACGCGGCAGGCGACCTCGTTTTTCGCAAAGGAGCCGTGGAAACGTTTCGACTCCCGGGAGTCAGTCGCCCAGAATCTTTCCGGCAGACATGTCTCAAAGTGCAGCAGTCCTACCGGAGTGTCGCGGCTCATCAGCCGCATTCTGTCGGCGCGGCCTGATTCTGGTCCCGTCGCCCCGCTCACCCCGAAGTCCAGTCGGCTGGAACGGACGGGCACGTTCCCAACGCCTGCCTCGATCAGACCGGCCGGCGTCCGATGATTGGCCCGCGGGCAGCGATCCCGGCGGCGATGGTTCGGCGTGCTTGGGGATCGAGCTCACAGAAGTGGGCGGCAGCATTGGCAAGCACCTGCTCCGGTGATGTCGCCCCGAAAAGGACGCTCGTGATCCCCGGCTGTTCGGCGGTCCAGGCGAGGACCAAGTCGGCGAGCGGTCGTTGCAGTCTTTCGGCTTCATGGCGCACCACGTCGACGAAGTCGAGGTTGCGCTGGAACTCAACGCCGTTGAACATCGGGTATTTGTGCCGGCTGTCCGTGACAGGGAAGACTCGGTCGCGGGGTATCCCGCCGGCGAGCAGGCCTTTCATGAGGGGCCAGTAGGCGACGATCGCCACGCCGTTTACGTGGCACCAAGGAACGATGTCGCGCTCAATCTCGCGTTGCAACATGTTGTAGGGGAGCTGGCATGCGGAAAGAGGGCAGGCTTCCGCAGCGATTGCGAGCTGGTCGAGAGAGACATTCGACACGCCGACCGCTCGGGCGAGGCCTTCCGACCGGAGGCGTCCGAGTTCGGCCATCGACACTTCCAGATTCACGCCCGGGTCAGGGGCGTGAAGATAGAGAAGATCCAGATAATCAGTGCCGAGCCGCCCGAGGCTTTCCTCGACTTCCCGGCGGATCCGTTCTGGGCGGCCGTCGATGCATTGCTTCCGCCCCGGCTCCCAGTGAATCCCGCATTTTCCGGCGATGAACAGTTCGTCTCGGCGGCGGTCACGGATGGCCGTGCCGATCGCCCGCTCACTCTCCCCCGCCTCGCCGTAACAATAGGCCGTGTCGAGGTGGAGAATGCCGGCGTCGAGGGCAGCCGCCACGGTGGCTATGGCGACATCGCGCGTGATGCCCTCGCGCGTCATGCCGGCGAGAGGCCAGCAACCGAGCCCGAAGGGGGGGATGTGGAGCCCACTGCGGCCGAGCGGGCGGGGAGTCGTGTCCATCGAATCAGCGATCCTGTCGGTGGGCGGTCCCAGTATGCCCCGGGGGATCCGGGAAACGGCCGTCCCGGAGGAACGCCGCAGCCAGTTCGGCGGCGTCTCTCCGGTAAAGCAGGCTCGAATGGAGGCAGTAGACGGTGGTGTGATCGTGCGGGGCTTCGGGGCGTGTGCTTTCGGGGGCGATGATTGCATCGCGTCCCGCGGCGATGACTCCGATCTCGATTCCCTGCGGCATGGGGAGCGAATTGACGAGGCTGTCCTCGGTGGTTGAGAGCTCCTCCAGCGGGAGGAACATCCGGCCAAAAATCCCCTTCGCCGCCGTGGCGACGAACGATCCGCGATTCGGCGGGGCGAGCATCACGAACCGTCCGAGCTTCGTGGGCCGGAAGCGATCGAGTGCCGCCCGGGCAATGATGCACCCCATGCTGTGGGTCACGAGATGGAGCGTGTCGATCGTCGGTTTCGCGTCGAGCGTGCGGAGTTCGGCGGCGAAGCGATCGGCGTGGACCAAAATCGAGCAGCACATGTTCCGGTAGCCCCACGGCGCGGTGCGGTAGCCGTGGCGACGGAGTCTGTGGGCAAGCAGCGTGAGCATGAGGCTGTGGGCGAAGAATCCGTGAACGAGGGCGACGCACTGGCGCCCCGTCCTGGCGTCGTCGGGATGGCCGGCCTGAACGGCGGGCTCGGGGGTCATCGAGCCGATCCCGGGGGAGACACGCCGGGCCTCCCCGGAGGACCGCCCGCCGCCAGGCTCGGGCGTTGGGGAGCTGGGCAGCAATCGAGAGGACAGACGTCGTGGCTGGCCGGCATGCCTCCGATGGCCAGACGCTCGGCCGACTCGCCGTGCCGTTCCGCGACCAGATCGCGGATCATCGACACGAAGGGACGCGCCGTGCCGACGGTCGCCACCCGTTCGAACCGCATCCCGAGGCTCCGGCAGAGGTCAGCCGCCTCCGTGTCGAGGTCGTAGAGGACCTCCATGTGGTCCGAGATGAATCCGATCGGCGCCACCACCACCCGATCCCCGCCGGCGGCGTGGAGGGCACGAATCCGGTCGCAGACGTCGGGTTCGAGCCACGGCTGGCCGGGAGCGCCACTACGGCTCTGGTAGACGAGCTCCCAATCGCTCACGCCGGCCTCGGTTGCCACCAGCCGACACGATTCCCGCAGTTGGGCGACATACCGGCAGGAATCAGCCATCGAGACCGGGATGCTGTGGGCCGTGAACAGCACGGGCGTCCTCTGCCGCTGGTCGGCGGGAAAGGCCGACAGACTGCGGACGAGGTTGTCCGCCATCGGGCCGATAAATCCCGGGTGATTGAAGAACACGCGGAGCTTGTCGACCCGGGGGGCCCGGTCTCCCAACGGGGCACAGGCAGCCTGAAGGTTCTCGCGGTACTGACGGCAGCCTGAATAACTGCTGTACGCGCTGGTGACAAATGCCGCCACGCGCCGGATGCCCGCATCGGCCATCTCGCGGAGCGTGTCGCTCAGAAGCGGGTGCCAGTTCCGGTTGCCCCAGTAAACCGGGAGATCGGGGCCGTGGTCCGCGAGTTCCTTCCGGAGGGCCTCCAAAAGGGCCAGGTTCTGGGCGTTGATCGGGCTCCGGCCGCCGAAGTGGTGGTAGTGCTCCGCCACTTCGAGCATTCGCTCCCTCGGAACGTTGCGGCCGCGGAGCACGTTTTCCAGGAACGGCATCACATCGTCGGGGCCATCTGGGCCGCCGAACGAGACGAGGAGCACCGCGTCGTAGTTACCTGCCATGGGGGGGGGCTCACAACGCTGGTCGTGGCCTGAGTCTCCGAAAAGTCCGCGGGGCAAAGGGGGAAGTGACACTCCAATCGCCGGCGGCCGACCGAGGACTCGCCGGCCATGGCGGTTGGCGAGGGGCACGGCCGCCAAGAGGCATTGGCAATGCCCCGGCCGCCGAAGCTCCGCGTTGTTGCGGTTTCCGCCCGCGCCGCACAAATGACCCCACGGGGATTCGAACCCCGGTCGCAGGCTTGAAAGGCCCGTGTCCTAGGCCTCTAGACGATGGGGCCGGAGGTTGCGGCGCGGACGGAAAACCGATACATCAAAAAAACGTCGCTCGAAGATCGTCGCCGGGGAAATCGATTCTGGGAAGGGCTCCACGCCTGGTTGCCGAAATCCCCAACTCGCCGAAGGACGTCACCCTCGGGGTGGGGAGCTTTTCAGGAGAGTGGTTCGGATCGTAGGTCGTCGAGGGGGCCAGCCGCGGCGGCCGACGAATCCGCGACCCCGATGACAGGGGAAGAAAGGGCAGGGGAAGACGAATCGGCGTCGGCGAGCGCGTCTTCACCTCGGGCGATGGCGTCGAAAACCTCTCTCCGATGGACCGGCACTTCCTTGGGGGCTTCCACCCCGAGACGGACCTTGTCCCCACGGATTTCCACCACCACAATCGTGATGTCGTTGTTGATGACGATGCTCTCGTCCTTCTTCCGCGACAGGACAAGCATGGATCGTTCCTTGACGCTAGGGCGACAGACACCGTTCGGGGAACGGCCGCCAGTCTCACCGGTCCAACCGGCGTGGGGATGAGCAAGTTCGTCAATCGATTCAAACCAAGTAACTGTAAATGTTTCCGTTGTTTCGTCAAGCTGCGCAATGCTCTTTTGGGCTCTTTTGGTCTTTTCGCTCCGGTTTGCCCTCCCAAACGGCCGCTGGGGGAGGAACGGCAACTGGACAGTTTGGCTCGTCGCGGTCGCCGTGAGCCCCGGGCCCTCCGCTCGCAGCCCGATCGGAGGGACAGGCTCTCCGCTGCCAGTCAGCCCCCCGATCCCTGAGGCATCGGCTGCAGTACCGCTCCGGCCTGACGGAGGCGGACCGGGGAGCTTTGCCGGGGGCATGCGCGGGGGATGCCGGTCGCGGCTTGTGGGGATTCCCTCTCCTCCTATACTTCGTATCGACCGTGGATTGACGGAGACCAGACCGGGGTCGGGACGCTCCCCACCGCCACACCCCGTCTCTGGCCGGTGCGTTCGACGCCCTGTTCCGAAGTCCAGTCTTGCAGTCCTGTTCCGCAGTCCTGTTCCCTGGCGGATTGCCGCCGTCCCCCCAGCGCTGGGTTTTCCATGACCGAGTGGTTTCGCAACGTCTACACCGCCGTCGCCACGGTGATGCAGGGCCTGCTCGTCACGCTCCGGGTGTTCGGCAGCACCTACGACCAGAAACGGCGGACGTTCACCGAACACTTCGAATATCCGGAACTCCCGGCTCCGGTGGCGGCCCGTTACCGGGGATTCCACCGCTATGACCTGACGACCTGCATCGCCTGCGACCAGTGCGCTAAGGCGTGCCCCGTCGACTGCATCTACATCGGCAAGGAACGCGTCACCGGCGGCAAGGGCTTCCAGATCAGCGGCTTCACGATCGATTACTCGAAGTGCATGTTCTGTGCCCTGTGCGTCGAGCCGTGCCCCGTCGACTGCATTTTCATGGGATCAACGCTCGACCTGAGCTGCTACAGCCGCGACGGAACGATCGTCGACTTCGCCCGTCTCCCAGTCGACACTGCCTGGGGCAGGTCGACCCTCAATCCGACGGCCGTCGCTGCCTCGAAGGTGATCGTTGATCCGGTCCACGGTGGCCCCAACCAATAGAAACGCTTCCATCGGCCGTGATCGGAGATGGTGGAGGTGCGTGGTCGGCCCGCTCCGAGTCGCTAGGAGATTCCGGCGGCTGATTCGAGGCGGCCGATGGCAGTCCTCCTCGAAGCTCGGTCTCCTGGTTCAGGTCGATTTCCACCTCCTCGTTCAGCTCCTCTCCGATCGCGCTCCCTGTCGAATCTCCGCCGCGAGTCACTCCCATGCCCTCGTTTCTCGATCCGACGATCCTGGCCGGTTTCGTGGCGCTCTTTGTGGTGATCGGCGGGGCCTTCCTCGCGGTCAACCTGTTCGTGGGGTGGCTCGTGCGCCCCCGCCTCCCCAACGCCGAGAAACTCGAGGTCTACGAGTGTGGCGAACCGGCGATCGGTTCGAGCTTTGTCCAGTTCGACCTCCGGTTCTACGTCGTGGCGTTGCTGTTCATCATCTTCGACGTTGAGGTTGCACTCTTCTTTCCCTGGGCAACGGTCTTCGGCAAGGCAACGCAACTGTCCGATCCGGCCCTCCAGACGGTGCAGGCTGACGGCGTGTCGTTGACGCCCGCCGCCGCCGGCCTGCTACGGGAACTGGGGATCGATCGCCCGGTCTTGCCCGATTTCTCCCGGATCGCCATTCCTGGCGGGGTGGAGGTCGATCCCTCGGCCGTGGCGGTGGCACCGCCAGCGGCCGTGGGGCTGGCTTCGGCCCGGCAGGACGTCACCCGGGCGGGAGGATTGCTCGCCCGTCTGGCGGTTGCCGACATGGTGACATTTTTCGCAGTGCTGCTGGTCGGTTTCGCGTACGTCTGGAATCGCGGTGACCTCGATTGGGTGCGGGCGACGTCGAACGAGCGCGGGGCCGCGTCCGGGCGCTGATGGTCGGCGGGGGATCGGGCGTGGATCGAGGCCGTGGCGTGAACCACAGGAGTCGTGGCGATGAAAGGTCCTGGTTTTCTTGAATCGATCGAGGCTGCCTGCCCCGGAGCCGTGGTGGGGAGCCAACTCGAGGCACTCGATCCGTGGATCGAGATCGCTCCGGCGCGGATCGCGGAGGTCTGCCAGTGGTTGAAATCGAGGGGGGAGCCGCGCTTCGACTCGCTGCAATGCATCACGGCGGTCGATTGGCTCGAGACCGATCCCAAGAAGGCGGCCAAGGTTTCTTGGCAACCGCACTTGGAGATGGTTTACCACCTCTGGAGCACGCCGGCCCGCGCTACTCTCGTGCTCAAGGTCAAGCTTCCGCGCTGGAGCGGTGACGTCGCTGGCCACCTCCCGGAGATTCCGAGTGTCGCCGGCGTGTGGCGCACCGCCGACTGGCACGAGCGGGAGGTCTACGATCTCTCCGGCGTGTCCTTCTCCGGTCATCCCGATCTCCGCCGGATCCTCTGTCCCGAAGATTGGGTCGGCTACCCCCTCCGCAAGGATTACGAGATGCCGACGGAATACCACGGCATCCGCTGTCGTTGAAGCCCGTCACGGTCGGGTCACGTTCGATCCTTCATCCCTCCCACGCCCTCCGCTCCCGTCTCCCCTCCGGAGTGAACCGCCATGCCAGACCTCATCGAAGACGATCCGCGGATCATCGAGTTCGACGTCCGTACCGACGAGATGCTCGTCAACATGGGTCCGCAGCACCCGAGCACGCATGGCGTGCTGCGGTTGGTGCTGCGGACCGACGGTGAAATCGTCTCGGAGACCGAGCCCCACATCGGGTATCTCCACCGCTGTGCCGAGAAGATCGGCGAGAATCTTACCCCCCGCCAGTGGATCCCCTACACCGACAGGCTCGACTACCTGGCGGCGATGAACATGAATCTCGGCTGGGCCCTGACGGTCGAGAAACTGATGCGCCATGAGGTCGGGGAGAAGGCCCGTCACCTCCGGGTGCTGATTGCCGAGTTGAACCGGATCTCCAGCCATCTCGTCGGGATGGGGGCCTACGGCCTCGACCTAGGGACTTTCAGCCCGTTTCTCTATGCGTTCCGTGAGCGCGAGAGGATCCTCGACCTGTTCGAAGAGGCCTGCGGCGCGCGGCTCACCTACAGCTACATCACTGTCGGCGGGGCGACCGCCGATCTCCCTCCCGGCTGGCTGCAGCGCTGTGAGGCGTTCCTCGACCAGTTCGAGCCGATCATCAAGGAGTACCACGCCCTCCTCACGACCAACGCGATCTTCGTCAAGCGAACCGCCGGCATCGGGGTGCTCTCCCGCGCGATGGCGATCGACTACGGCTGCAGTGGGCCGGTGCTCCGCGGCAGCGGTGTCGACCAGGACCTGCGCCGGGACGGCGAGAGCCTCTACACCGGGATGTACGACGGCTACGCCTTCGAAGTGGCGGTGCAAAAGGAAGGGCGTTATCCCCGCGACCACAGCTACCCGACGGTGCCGTCGGAAGCCGTGCTCGGCGACTGCTGGCACCGGTTCTTCGTCCGCATGCTCGAGGTCGTGCAGTCGATGGACCTGGTCCGTCAAGCGATCGACCGCTACGCCGCCTGCCCGGAGCCGCTCCCCGAACCGCTCAAGCTCTTCGAGAAACTTCCTGTCGGCGATGCCTACCTCGAGACCGAGGCGCCAAAAGGACAGATGGGGTTCTATGTCGTCGGCAACGGCACCTCGATCCCGTGGCGGGTCCGGGCCCGGTCGAGCTCGTTCTCAAACCTCTCGGTGACGCACGAGCTGTGCCGCGGCTGCTTGATCGCCGATGTTCCAGCGATCGTCGGCAGCCTCGACATCGTGATGGGTGAGATCGATCGCTGACCCCCGGTGGTTCGAGCCCTGGCGCAGGGCGCGGAACGGCTCCGCGGCGGTTTTCCCGTTGGCCCTTGTGATTCGCCGCGGTGTAGGTCAAACTTCGTGGAAATTTTTCAGGATGTCGGTTTTTCGACGGTAAAAACCTGGTCCGCCGGTTTTTACCCAGGGTGTGAAATGGGTGGTGCATGGTTGAATTCCTGATCGGTCTGGGGCTACCCGGTTGGGTGGCTTGGAGCATCGCTGCCCTCGTGGCCGCGGTCCTGCTCTTGAACGTCATCGCCGGTGGTGCGCTCGTGTTCATCTGGGCGGAGCGGAAGATCGCCGCCCGGATCCAGGATCGCCTCGGCCCGACCCGCACCGGCGGGCGTTTCGGTTGGCTCCAGTCGCTCGCCGACGGCATCAAACTCCTCGCCAAGGAGGACCTGATGCCCGAGGGCGCCGACGGACTCCTTTTCCGGCTCGCCCCTTATGTGAGCTTCTGCGCGTCGTTCTGCGCGTTCATCGCTCTGCCCTTTGCCTTTGACGTCGTCGGTCAACGGCTCAATGTGGGCGTCTTTTTCGTCGTCGCCGTGCTCGGCCTAGAGGTGTTCGGCGTGATCCTCGCCGGCTACGCCTCGGCCTCGAAATGGTCGTTGTTTGGGGCGATGCGCGAAGCGGCTCAAGTGGTGAGCTACGAGGTGCCGCTGGGGATGTGCGTCGTCGTCCCGGTGATGCTCGCCGGCTCCATGGATCTGGTCACGATCGGCGAGAAACAGGCCGGCTGGATGTCGAGCTGGTATCTCTTTCACGACCCGTTCACGTTCATCATTTTCTCGGTCTATGTGACCTGCGCCGTGGCGAGCGTGAACCGCGCCCCCTTCGATCTCGCCGAGGCAGAGAGTGAGCTGGTGGCAGGATTCCACACCGAATACTCGGGGCTCCGCTGGAGCTTCTTCTTCATGGCCGAGTACGGCTCGATGTTCCTTGTCAGCGGTCTGGCTGCGGTGCTCTTCCTCGGTGGCTGGAACGGCCCGGTGCCAGTGGCCCAGTTGCTCGGCTTCAGCGATGGCACGGGGGAGAGTGCGGCCTACGTCGTCCGGCTCATGGGGCTGGCGAACTTCATGGGTAAGGCGACGCTCGGTGTGCTGTTCATGATGTGGATCCGCTGGACGCTCCCCCGGTTGCGGATCGATCAAGTGATGACGACCTGCCTGAAGTACTGCACGCCGATCGCGGCCGTGATGTTCGCCGGCGCGATGTTCTGGCAACTGTTCCTCCCCGGGGGGCTGTTTCCCGGATGGGGGCGACCCGCCGGGGAGATCCGGGAGGGCTGGCTTGAGGGGCCAGGTGGGCTACCGGCCGCCGCTTCCCCAGCGGAGGATCGTTCGTCCACCCTGACGGGCGGTGAGCCGGTCGAACGGGCCGGTCTGGCAACGCGGAGCCCTCGGTGACGGGAATGTTCGACATGGATTTCATCGATTTCATGGATATCTCCACCCTGACGCACGTCGTACCACCCCTCGCCACGACCCTGGCTGCGCTGCCCGCTCTGCCGATCGCCGGGATCAATTGGCATTCGGTCCTGTTCCTCCTTTTCGCCGGGCTGGCCTGCGGGTTTGCCATTGGGGTCGTGGCGGCCGACAACGTCGTCCGCATGGCCCTCTATCTCGTCTTCTCGCTCGGTGCCACCGCCGGCTTGTTCTTCCTCGCTGGCGCCGAATTTATCGGTGCGATGCAACTGATGATCTACGTCGGTGGCACGCTCGTGCTGCTTGTCTTCGGCGTCATGCTCACCGCCCAGGCCCCGCTGGTGTCGATCAAGCCTTCCTCCTCCGATCGAACGCTCACGGCCGTGGCCGGGGCCTCCCTCCTTTCGCTCCTCCTCACGGCCGCCTTCTCGGTCGGCGCCTGGAGGGGGCCGGGGGTCGGCGTCGTGCCTGCTCCTTCGGCGACGCCCCTCGGCATGGCGTTGGTCGGCGTCCGCGTCGATGAACCTCCCGCCGGAACGCCGGTCGGTGGTCGTGTCGGTTACATGTTGCCATTCGAGATCGTGTCGGTGCATCTGCTTGTTGTGTTGGTCGGTGCCGCCTATCTGGCCCGCGCGAAGCGGCGCAGGACGCCCCGGCCGATCGATGCCCTCGCATCGGCGATGCCGGTGGAGCCTGTCGCGGCGGCGGCAACGGCGGCGCCGACGGGGCGGAGTGCGGGGGGTGCAAGGTCGGCGCTCGTGGGAGGAGGACGATGATGGGCCTGGTCCTGGCTCCGGCGATGGTGGCGTCGTTGGCCACATGCCTCGCGACGGTTCCGCTGTTTGCCGTCAATCCGTTTACCGAACCGGTCGGCGTTGTCCATTACCTCTTTGTCGGGGCGGTGTTGTTCACCGCCGGCATCGCCTGCATGACTCTCAAGCGCAACGCGCTGGGGATCCTCATGGGGATCGAATTGGTCCTGAATGGCGCCAACATCAACTTTGTCGCCTTCGCCTCTCCTTACCTCCGTGCCGAAGGGGCCCCGACGCTCGGGCTCGATGGTCAGGTGGTCGCGCTGTTCGTGATTCTCTTGGCTGCGGCCGAGGCTGCCGTCGCGCTCGCGATCACACTCAACTTCTACAACAATCACGCCACCGTCGATGTCGACCGGGCCGACGACCTGAAGGGGTGAGCTCCGCTCCCGAACTCCCATGGATCTGGAATCACTCCTGCCGACGCTCCTCGGGCTCGCCTGGCTGCTGCCCTTGGTGTCTTTTGCCGTGATCCTTTTTGCCGGCCCCCGACTCGGGGACCATGGCAAGGGGGCGGCCGGCGTCGCCACCGCCGCGATCGTTGGCTCGTTCGTTCTTTCGCTCCTGGCGTTCATTTCTTGGGTGGCCCAGCATCCGGTCCACGCGGTGGCCCACGACGACCATGGCGGGGCCCATGCGTCGGCTGATGGGGCGCATGGATCCCCCGCTTCGCACGATTCCGCCAGTTCACATGATTCGCAGGGCTCCGAATCGGCTCATCGGACGGTCGATGAGGGGGCCGGCCATGCGGGCCAACCGGTGTCGTACTCGGGCGATTGGTACACGCTTTACGAGGGGGGGCGGCTGCGGCTCACGATCGGGTGGTATGTCGACGCGCTGACCGTGCTGATGTTCGTGATGATCACGTTCATCGCCACCTGCATCCATGTCTATGCGTCGGGCTACATGCATGACGAGCTTCACGACATCACCGACCACGAGGTCCACCTCGCCGACGGGTCGCACCTCCATCGCCCCGGCCGCTTCCACCGTTTCTTCCAAGCCTTGTCGCTGTTTTGCTTCTCGATGCTCGGGATCGTCATCGCCGGGAATCTGGCGATGGTGTTCATCTTCTGGGAATTGGTCGGCATCTGCTCGTGGTTCCTGATCGGCTTCTACTACGAGCGGAAGAGTGCCTCGAACGCTGCGAATAAGGCGTTCATCGTCAACCGGATCGGCGACTTCGGGATGCTCATCGGCCTGATGGCGCTATGGGGGGCGCTCGGGACGCTCCACTTCGCCGACTCGACCGGGCTCGACGGCCATGCCCGTCCGGGGTTGTTCTCGCTGGTCCGTCCGCCGGTGGCGCGGCATGCCCAGTTGGTGCCCGACGGGATGGTGAAGTTCGCCGCGGCGGAGAAGGTCGCAGAGGTGCTCCGCTCGCATGCTGATGATCCGCGGGCCGGGGTCGAGCAGGTGGAGGCCAAGGTCGAGGATTGGCGGCGCGAGGGATATGGCAAATGGCTGCTCCTTGTGGCCGGGCTCGGTATCTTTTGCGGGTGCATCGGGAAGAGCGCCCAGTTTCCACTCTTCGTCTGGCTTCCCGACGCCATGGAGGGGCCGACGCCCGTCTCGGCGCTCGTCCACTCGGCGACGATGGTGGCCGCGGGCGTCTATCTCGTCGGCCGTTTCTATCCGGTCCTCACCCCTGATGCCCTCCTCGTCATTGCCTATGTCGGGGCCATCACCCTGTTCATCGCCGCCACGATCGCGCTGGTGGCCAACGACATCAAGCGGGTGCTCGCCTATTCCACCGTTAGTCAGCTCGGCTACATGATGCTGGCGCTCGGCGTCGGGGGATGGTTGGCCGGGCTGTTCCATCTCGTCACCCATGCCTTCTTCAAGAGCCTTCTCTTCCTCTGTTCCGGATCGGTGATCCACGCCTGCCATACCAACGACATGCGGAAGATGGGGGGGCTGGCTAAGGTGATGCCGTGGACCTCGGGAACGATGCTCGTCGGCTGCTTGGCGATCATCGGTGCCGGCGTGCCGTTTCTCGACATCGGCTTGAGTGGCTACTACTCGAAGGACTCGATCCTCGCCCAGGCCCTCCTCTTCGCCCGCGAGAATCCGTCTCACTCGATCCTCTTCTATGCCGTTGCCGGCGGCGCGATGCTGACGGCTTTTTATATGTTCCGGCTCTGGTTCATGACGTTCGCCGGGCAACCGCGCGATCATCACGTCCATGAACATGCCCACGAGTCCCCGCCGGTGATGGTCTACCCGCTCGTGGCGTTGTCGGTGCTCGCCGTCGTGGCCGGATGGACTCTGCCGGGCGGATTCGGGATCGCCAACATGATCGATCAGGCCCGCCCCGCTGGCACCGGCGGGACCGAGCTCGGCGGTCTCCTCTTCCGGGCATTCACGGTACCGGCGGAGCATGCCAGCCACGCCCACAACATCCACGTCACCGCCTCACTGACGGCGTTTGCCACCGCGGCCAGCGGCGTGCTCCTCGCCGCGGCGATGTATGTGTGGCGCGTCATCTCGCCGGCTGCGGTCGCCGCTGCGGCCAAGCCCCTTTACACGTTTCTCGCCAATCGCTGGTACTTCGACGAGATCTACCGCTTCCTGTTCGTGCTGCCGGTCCTGGGAATGTCGCGGTTGGTGAGCGCGACCGACACAGGGGTCATCGACAAGTTTATCGAGGGACTCGCCTGGGGAGCCAAACAGGTGGCCGGCTTCGACGCGTGGCTCGACCGGACGTTCATCGACGGATTTGTCAACGGGACGGCCAATGCCACGTGGCACGCCGGACTCGAGCTCAAGAAACTGCAGACCGGTCAACTCCGCCAGTACGTGATGTTCATCGCCCTCGGTACCGTCGCCATCTTCGTTCTTGCCGGATTGCTGCTCCATTCTTCGTTTGCCGGCTGATGCCAACTCGGCCCTTCCTCCCGCACCGCACACCGTTCCTCTCCGGACCATCGCCCCATGGGAATCGCACCGATCTTGGCCGTGACGCAGCCTGCCTTCTGGCCCCTGACGCTCATCCTCTTCCTGCCGGCGATCGTCGCCGGGATCCTGGCGCTGCCGCTGATCCCCCGTGGCAAGGACGACTCGATCCGCTGGGTCGGCTTGGCGACGACGATCGCCGTCTTCGTTCTCTCGCTCTGGATGGCGGTGCCGGCGATCTTCGGAACGGGCAGCGCTGGGCAGTTCACCGTCGGTGAAGCCGGAATGCAGGCGGTGGTCGATCAACCGTGGATCCCTGCCTTCAACATCAACTATCTGCTGGGTGTCGACGGGATCAGCATGCCGCTGGTTCTGCTGACGACCTTTCTTTCGGTTCTCGCCGCCGCGGCGAGCTGGCCGATCGAGAAGCACGTGCGCCCCTACTGGATCCTCTTCCTCCTGCTCGAGACGGGCATGATCGGGGTCTTTGTCTCGCTCGATTTCTTTCTGTTCTACGTTTTCTGGGAAGTCATGCTCCTGCCGATGTATTTCCTCATCGGGATCTGGGGTGGTCCGCGCCGCGAGTATGCGGCGATCAAGTTCTTCCTCTATACGCTCGCCGGCAGCGTCTTGATGCTCCTGGCGATCCTGATGCTCTACTTCGCCAGCGACGTCGGTACGCTGTCAGACGAGCAGCTCATCGCCAGTCATGTTGTCAGCCCGGTCCTTGAGGGAACCGAGAGGACGGCGGCGCTGGCTGCCATTCATTCCGCCCATGACGCCGGGAAGCCGGTCCACACCTTCAACCTCCTGGCGCTGGCGGCGATCGGCCAATCGCAAAACTCTCCCTTTGCCGCGACTTCGTTCTGGGGCATGACGCTCGAGTCGTGGGCCTTCCTCCTCCTCCTCATCGGCTTCGTCATCAAGGTCCCGGTCGTGCCGGTGCACACTTGGTTGCCCGACGCCCACGTCGAGGCACCGACACCGATCTCGATGATCCTCGCCGGGGTCCTTCTCAAGCTTGGCGGCTACGGAATCATCCGCATCTGCTACCCGATCTGCCCCGGCGCGGGGTTGTCGTTCGCTTGGTTGGTGTGCGGGCTCGGCGTCGTGTCGATGGTCTACGGGGCCTTCGCCGCGCTGGCGCAGAAAGATTTCAAGCGGATGGTGGCGTACAGCTCGGTGAGCCACATGGGGTATGTCATGCTCGGCCTCGGCGTGTGGAGCGCGGTGGACGGACATGGGTACCAGTGGGACGCCTGGGCCCAGGGGGTCAACGGAGCCATGTTCCAAATGCTCGCCCATGGGATCAGCTCGGCCGGGATGTTCTTCATGGTCGGCGTCCTCTACGACCGGGTCCACCACCGCAACCTCGAAGAGTTCGGCGGCATCTTCAACCGCATGCCGCTCTATGCGTCGCTGGCGGTGGCGATCTTCTTCGCCGGTCTCGGGCTCCCCGGCATGTGCGGCTTCATCGGCGAGGTGCTCGTCACGCTCTCGAGCTGGAACTACAGCCGTCTGCTCGCCGTCTGCTCCGCTTTCACCGTGATCCTCACCGCTGCCTACATCCTCTGGGCGATCCAGCGTGTCTACCTCGGGGCCGAGTACAAAGGCCCGCACGGTGACCACCTCACGCCGATGACCCGCCGGGAACTGGCGATCGCCGTGCCGCTGGTCGTGCTGGCCGTCGTGTTCGGGGTGGCGCCGCAGCTGATCTTCAACTACGTCACGCCGACGGTGAACCGGCAGGTGGAGACGCTCGCCGAATGGACGCGGGGCCACGACGGTGCTTCCGCCTCGGCCGGGGCGGCCGCTTCCACCGATTCCGAGAAGGCCGAGTTCCAGGCCGCGATCGATTCCTTCTCCGTGGGGGGTGGCCGGTGAATCCCGACCGCAATCTCGGCGCTCTGCTCAATGGCACGCTCCACGACACCCTCGTCGTGTCGCTGCCCCATTTCCGTCCGGAGCTCTGTCTGGCGGCGACCATCGTTCTGCTGTTGCTCTGCCGGATGGTGCCGCTCCTGCGTCTGGTCGACTCCGGTTTCATCGCCCTCGGCGGCGTCTTGTTCTCGCTGTTTTTTGCCTGGGAAGACATCCTCTCCCTCCGCGCCACAGCCTGGTCGTCGTCCATCGGCGATCTGCTGGCGGGGCGGCAGGAACTGTTCGGTGGCCTGCTCGCCTTCGACTCGCTCACGGCTTACATCCGTTTGCTCCTGGCCGGATTCCTCGTGCTCTTCATCCTCTTCACGAAGGTTTCCGGGATCCCGGACCGCGAGGATGGAGCCGATTTCTACACCCTCGTCCTCGGGGCGACGCTCGGCATGTGTTTGATGGCGTCGGCCAATCATCTCCTCATGGTGTTTATGGCGGTGGAGATGGCGAGCGTTCCCTCGTATGCCCTCGCCGGGCTCCTTAAAGGGCGGAAGGCGAGTTCTGAGGCGGCCCTCAAGTATGCCGTCTACGGGGCCGGCGCGGCGGGGGTCATGCTCTACGGCTTGAGCCTCCTGGCCGGTGTCCTTGGCACCTGCCACCTACCGACCATGGCCCGCCAATTGGCGGCGCTGGATGCACTGTGGATGCCGGGGGGCGCCGGGCTGGCGCTGGCGATCGGCGGGCTGATGGTGGGCGTCGGATTGGCGTTCAAGCTCTCGGCCGTGCCGTTCCACTTCTGGTGCCCGGACGTCTTCGCCGGTGCCGCGGCCGAAGTCGGGGCGTTTCTCTCGGTGGCCAGCAAGGCCGCCGCCGTAGCGCTCCTCCTCCGTGTGGCTTTCGGGCTGGGGACGACCGGCCCGGGGCCCGAGCATGTCGCCCAGATGGCATCACTCGGTGAAACGAGGCACTTCATCGTCGGGGGGATCGCCCTGCTGGCGGCGCTCACCTGCACGCTGGGGAATCTCGCTGCCTACGGGCAAACCAACATGAAGCGCCTCCTCGCCTATTCGACCATTGCGCACGCCGGCTATCTCATGATGGGGGTGGCGGCGGCGGTGGCGCTGGCCGGAAGGGATGCCGAGGCGACGCGTTCCGCCGTCGCCGCGGTCTGTTTCTACCTCGGCACGTATGTCTTCATGAACCTTGCCGCGTTCGCCATCGTGGCGCTGCTGCGAAATTCGCTGCGGAGCGAGGAGATCGCCTCCTACGCCGGATTGATTCGATCGAACCCGGGGATCGTCGTCGCCACCGGCGTCGTGCTCGTGAGTCTCATCGGACTTCCGCCCCTGGCTGGGTTCGTCTCCAAATTCCTCGTCTTCTCCTCGGTCATGGAGGCGGTCATGCTCGGCGCCGAACGGCCGTTGATGCTCGTCCTGCTCGTGGTTGGCGGGGCAAACACGGTGATCAGCCTGTTTTACTACCTCCGCGTGCTGAAGGTCATGACGTTCGACCCACCCCCGGCCGATCGGACCGCCGACGCATTTCCGCTCGTGTCGATTCCCGGGGCGCTGGTGACAGCGCTGGTCGTTCCGGTCGTGTCGCTCGGCGTCTTCTGGTCGGGGCTGTACGCCTTTGCCCGTCTCGCCGGGGCTTTTGCCTCCTGACCCTCACCCCGCCACGGCAGCCCCCATGAAGTCGATACTCGCCGAACTCATCGACACGCTCGGATCGTCGCTCCACTCCTACTTTGTGGCGGCGGGGGTATGGACTTTTCCCGGGAACGAAGCGGTCAAGCTCGCGCTGGTTGATCTCGTTGAGGATCAGCGGAGCATCGCCGACCGGGCTGGCCGGCTCCTTGAGGAGCACGGCGAGACGGTACCGCGGCCTGTCTACCCGATCCGCTACACCGCCACGCACGACGTCGACCTCGCCGCGATGCTCCCCCGTGTGCTCAACGGGCTGCGGCGTCAGATCGCCCAATTCGACCGGCTCGTCGACGCGGGAGGGCCCCCAGGGGAGATCGATCTCGTGCGCGAGGCCCGCGAGGCGTCGCTCCAACATGCCGATCAGCTCGAAGAGATCGCCCGGCGCGGTGGGCGCAGCGGCTCCCTTTCCCCCGCGCCCGTCTCTTGAATCCCCGGTTCTCCGACGGTACACGGGAGCCGGCACCACCCACGCGGAGGGAAGGCATGGAGCTCTTCGACAGCCATTGTCATCTCGATCCGATGCGGTATCTCGACGAACTGCCCGCGGTGGTGGCTCGGGCCAGGGCCGCCGGGGTAACCGGGATGGCGATCATCGGCACCCGCGCCATGGACAGCGAGGCCGCGGCGGATCTCGCCTCCCGTGAGCCCGGGCTCGTGGCCACGGCCGGCATTCACCCCAACGACGTCAACGAGGTCGTTGCCGGGGAGTGGGATCGGATCGTCACCCTCGCCGAGTCGGGGCGGGTCGCCGCCATCGGTGAAACGGGGCTCGACTGGTACCGTCACGATGCGCCGCCGGACATCCAGCGGGAATGGTTCGATCGGCATGTCCAGTTAGCACAACGGCTCTCGCTCCCGTTGGTCGTCCATACCCGGGAGAGCCTCGCCGACGTCCTCGCGATGCTCCGTGAGGCGGTCGCCCGCGGCCCGTTGACGGCGATCCTCCACGCCTTCACCGGGACGTCTGTAGAGGCGGGCGAGGCCCTTGAGCTCGGCTGTTACCTCGGGTTTGCCGGAATGGTGACCTTCCGCTCCTCGGCCGGGCTCCGCGAGGTCGCGGCGACGGTGCCGATCGACCGTCTCCTCGTCGAGACCGACAGTCCGTTTCTCTCCCCGGAGCCGCTTCGCGGACGACGCAACGAACCGGCCCATGTCGTCCATACGGCTCGGTGCCTCGCCCTGGCCCGGGGCGTGTCACTCGAGGTCCTCGCCGCGGCGACGGCCGCCAACGCCCGCAGGCTGTTCCGATGCGGGGGATGAGAGCGCACGACCATCGACCGCGTCCCTCCCCGATCGGCATCATTCCTTCCGCTCCCCTCTGCCCAGTCCCACGGAGATCCAGCCATGGTCCGCACGCCGAGCACGATGTTGCCACTGGGCACCACCGCCCCGAACTTTTCCCTCCCCAATGTCGACGGCCGGATCCTTGGCCTCGACGACGTCGCCGGGGAACGGGGCACGGTCGTCATGTTCATCTGCAACCACTGCCCGTTCGTGAAGCACGTGGCCGACCAGCTTGCCCAGCTCGGTCGGGACTACGCGCCGCTCGGCATCGGCTTCGTCGCCGTCAGTTCCAATGACGTCTCCGGACATCCGGCTGATTCGCCGGAGCAGATGATCCACGAGGCGGAGGCCCGCGGCTACCCGTTCGCGTATCTCTATGATGAGACCCAGGACGTGGCCCGCGACTATCGGGCCGCGTGCACGCCCGACTTCTTCGCCTTCGATGCCGGCCGTCGGTTAGCCTATCGCGGCCAACTCGACGGGAGCCGCCCAGGAAACGGGGTCGCAGGAACGGGCGCCGATCTCCGTGAGGCCCTCGACGCTCTCGTGGCGGGGAAGCGACCCTCCGCGGAGCAGCGTCCCAGTCTCGGCTGCAACATCAAGTGGAAGCCGGGGCGCGAGCCGGAGTACTTCACCGGCAGATGACCCCAGCCGGGCCGTCGACGCCGGCCGAGCGTCAGCGGCGTGGGCCGTCGTTGGGCTTCTTTGGCCCCTGCGCGGTGCCGCGGTCGGCCAAGCGTCCGAGCCCCTCGGTATCCCCCGGCTCGAGCCTGGCGGCCCGGAGATTCTCCCGCTGGATGGCCTCGTAGACCTCCTGCCGGTGAACCGGAATCTCGGAAGGGGCGTTGATCCCCAAGCGGACCTTGTCTCCCCGAATGTCAACGATCGTGACAACGATGTTGTCACCGATCATGATGCTTTCATCACGCTGTCTGGAGAGCACGAGCATCGGTCGATCCTTCCTGATCCTGTCGTGGAGCCGACATTCCCCGGTCGGCTTGCACTATCATTATGCGCTCTTTTTGAGGCCGGGAGTCGCGCAGGGCAATTCGTACTGCATCGGAAGCTCGCCGCTGGCAACGACTTGACGGCCGGTGCGGGCTTCGAGGTTAATGACGATCGGAGCTTTAAGATTGAGGGTGAGGGTTCTACCGTTGCTGCCGACGATCACGACCACCTGGGCCTGGCGGAGGTCGGCGATGGCAAGCGGCGTGAGCTCACTGCGCGGGATGCGCACCTGGTAATCGGGCACGAACCGTCTCGGGCTTACGACTGCGAGGGCGACGTCTCCCCGGGTCGTGCTCTGAAGCCAACCGAGGGCGTCGTTGGTCGCGTCTGCCAGCAGGGCCCAATCGCGGCATCCCTCGAGCCCGGGAAGTCCGCTGGGGAAGCTGATGATGTCGGCGGCGTCGATGTCGATGCGCCCGAATCGTGAGGTGTTGATGCGCATGGCCAGGGCACTCCTTTGCCGGACGGTGCAGGATGGCTCCGGTGTCGGCGCCTTCCCTTCAGGAGGAGAGATCGGCCGATGGCGGTGTCGGGGTCGAGAAAAAAGGTTTGGCGAAATGGGGAGGGTTTGGCAGAGGATGCCGCTCGGAGAAACTGGGGGACGCGCCGCCTGGCGCCGCCTGGCACCCCTGGCACCCCTGGCACCCCTGGCACCCCTGGCACCCCTGGCACCCCTGGCACCGCGACCGCTGCGATCGATACGACCACGACGGTCGCGCCAACCGATCTCATCGTTGCCGTCGAGGGGCCGGTCGATGGGGGGTCACTGCCACATCGGCTGCGCCCGCCAGGCGGCCAGGGGGGCGAGGATCAAAAGCGGGGCCCAGGCCCCGACCGACGGGCTGATGACATAGCTCGATGCCGCCGCGTGACAACCGAGCGTCACGAGGAAGAAGATCACCGTCATGGCAACGCATAAGCCGACGGCGACGAAGATCCCGCGCCGGTTGGGACCGACCACGAGCGGGATGCCGAGGAGGGCCAGTGACATGTCGAGGAACGGTGCCACGAACCGGGAATGAACCCGGAGTGGGATGTCAGCGCCGACTCCGAGCGCCGGGTTGGCGATCGACGCCACAAGTTCGGGGGTCGACGAGTACTGGGTCCAGTTCGACGAACCGATCAGTTGCTCGAAGGAAACGTCACTGGCGAGGAAGCACTGGCCCGGTTCGAGCCAATCGGCCTCGGACCTCGTCTGGATGATCGTTCGGCCGCCGAACTCGATCGACGAGAGCCGGTCGATCCCGGCAGGCTCGCGGACCGCCCCGAGGAGGTAGCCTGCCGGATGGCGGGCATCGGCGGCGAGCCAATGCGCCTCGGCCGCATCGATCTGTGTCCCGTGTTCGGACAGTGAAGGCGGGAGGAGAAGGCTCGGTGATTCGATCCGACGTGGAGCTGCCTGCACCGAACGGCCGCGGAACAGGACCTCGGTCGCATGGTCGTACCGGGCCTCGAAAGCCTGGTCTTTGTTGCCCTTGAGGTCCTGGGCGTTCCGCGAGAAAGCTTCCCGGATCTTGGGGAGAACCAGTTCTCGGTTGGCGCCGGCGAGGATCGCCACGACGGCCGCGAAGGCGATCGACCCGCGGGCGATCCGCCAGCGCGTGACCCCGGCGGCGAGGAGGGCGGTCAGTTCGTTGTGGCGCTCGAGCCACGACAGGGCGAACATGGCGCTGGCCAGGGAAATGATGGCGCTTGTGGCATCGAAGAACGAGATCAGCCGGTAGCCGTAGTACTTCCCGAGCACCTTCCACAATCCGCCCCCGTCGGCCGCGTGCGAGACGAACTCCTCCATGTTGGTGAAGGCGTCGACAACGAACGTCAGCCCTGCCAGACTGACGAACACGATCACGAAGGCGTGGAACTGGGCGCGGGCGATGTAGCGATCGATCAGCATGCCGGGCCTTGAAACAGCGGAAGCCTGGGGGCCCCGGATGGGGTCCGGGGGGCGGAGGATAGGGTTGTCCGGAAACAGCGTCAACCTGGCTCGAAACAGGATCTCGACGGTGATCACACGGGGTTGGGCGTGGCTGGCGCGGCAGGGCCGGGCGTGGTCCGCGCCCGCGGTTGACCTGCTTTTCCCCCCCCGCTGCGAGCTTTGTCATCGGGAAGACCTGCTCGTGCCGTCGGCGGGGGCGCCGGCGACGTCGGCAGGCTCGCCGGCGACGTCCGCGGGCGCGGCCGTCCCTTGTCGCCCCCCTCTCCCCCTCTGCGAAGCGTGTGTCGGGGAGCTTTCCGATCCACGACTGCGCTGCCTGCGGTGTGGGCAGCTGGGAGGGAGCCAGCGCTGCCGTTCGTGCCGGGGGCGGTGTCGTGACTGGGACGGGATCGTCGTGCTGGGGGGCTATGGCGGCACGCTCCGTCAGGCGGTGCTCCATGCCAAGAGGCCCCGGGGCGACAACGTGGCGGCGGCGCTCGCCACGCTCCTCCACCGCCACCATGCCGAAACCATCCTCGCCTGGAAGCCCGATATCGTCGTGCCGGTGCCGATGCACTGGTGGCGGCGCGTCGAGAGGGGCACGAGTGCCGCCGATGTAATGGCCGAGCGTCTGGGGCGTCTCGCCGCGATTCCAGTCCGGCGGTTGCTGCGGCGCACACGGGCGACGGTGATGCAGAACCGGCTGCCGTTCGAGTCGCGCCGCGCCAACGTCCTCGATGCGTTTGCCGTCGGCCGCGGGGGGGGAACGGGGAAACGGGTACTCCTCGTCGACGATGTCGTCACCACCGGTGGTACGCTGGCCGCCTGCCGACGGGCTTTGTCGACGGCGGGCGCCGCCGCCGTCCATGTGGCCGTCGTGGCCCGGGCCGATCATGGCAACGATGCGGGAGCCGAGCGGGATGGTGCCCTGGAATGACAACCACCGCGCCGACGCAACGGCGCCGAGCATGGAAGGATGCGTGATGGAACGGACGGAGATCTGCGTCGGGACGAGGGGGAGTGCGCTGGCACGGACGCAGACGGGATGGGTGGTCGATCAGTTCCGGTCTCGCGGCCATGAGGTGACCGTCGAGCTCGTCTCGACCCGGGGCGACGTCGTCACCGATGTGCCGATCGCCGCGATCCGCGGGGGGGATGGGGTGTTCGTCCGTGAACTCGAACGGGCCCTGCTCGAGGGGCGGATCGATGCGGCTGTTCACAGCCTCAAGGACCTCCCCACCGCCGTCACGCCGGGGCTCGAACTGGCCTCCGTGCCCCTCCGCGCCTCCCCCTTTGATGCCTTCGTGGGGCGGACAAGCCCGACGATCGACCAATTGCCCCCGCGCGCCGTCGTCGGTACCTCCAGCATCCGCCGCGTCATGCAGCTGAAGGCCCGGCGCCCCGATCTCGATTTCCGCTCGGTGCGGGGGAACGTCGACACCCGCCTCCGCCGGCTCGACGAGGGGGAGTGTGATGGCCTGATCCTCGCGGCCGCCGGTCTGGGGCGTCTCGGGTTGGAGCAGCGGATTACGGAGGTGCTCCGGCCGGAATCGTTCTGGCCCGCCGTCGCGCAAGGCGCGTTGATCGTGCAGATCCGCAGCGGCGATGCCCGGATGGCGGCCATCGTCGGGGAGATCGACGATCCCTCCTCCCACGCGGCGGTGGAGGCCGAACGCGCCTGTCTGGCGGGCTTGGCGGGGGGGTGTCTGGCTCCGATCGGTGCCTGGGCCCGCTTCGAGGGAGATCGGCTCCATCTCGGTGCCTGCGTCCTCGGGCCGGATGGCGACGGGATCGAGCGGATCGTCTCCCGCGCGGTTGCCGATGCAGCCGAGTCCCCCGACCGCCTCGGCCGGAGGGTGGCCGAAGCGCTGCGCGGCCAGGGGGCCGACCGGATGCTCGAGGCGGCGCGGCAGGCCGAATCCCTCCGCCGGCAGGCGTGAAGCGGCTCTAGGGGCCGCCCGACCGGGGTTGCAAGGTGGGGGAAGAGCGTCCCGAAGGGGGGAATTCTCCCCGCTCGTTGTGGCCCCGGGGGGATGGAGTTATAGTTCCTAGACATCACGTCTGTGCCACACCACATGAAGGAGAGAAGAGAGCATGTCCGTCAAAGTTGTGATCGCCGATGACCATGAAGTGGTGCGCCGTGGGCTGGCCAGCCTGCTGGCGGGATCCGAGGTCAAAATTCTCGGGGAAGCGTCCAACGGTGATGAGGCACTGAAGCTGGCCAAGAAGCTCAAGCCCGATGTCGTGCTCCTCGACATCCGGATGCCCGGCAAGGATGGGCTGGCGACACTCGAGAAACTCCGGGCTGAACTTCCGACGGCCCGGGTGGTGATGCTCTCGACATTCGACAACCCGACCTACGTCGCCCGTGCGGTAGCTGCGGGGGCCCACGATTACATCCTCAAGGGTGCCTCGCGGAGCGAGATCATCGCGGCGATCACCGGCGCCGCCGCCGGCCAACTCCCGGCCAAGGCTGGGGAGCTCCGCCGGGTGGCAACAACGATGGCCAACCGGGTGGCCACGCCCGATCCCGACATCCCGCTCACGCAGCGCGAGACGCAGGTGCTCCGGCATATGGCGCTGGGGCTCTCCAATAAGGAGATAGCCCAGTCATTGACGATCAGTGTCGAGACGGTCAAGGAGCATGTCCAAAACATCCTCCGAAAGATTGCGGTCTCCGACCGCACCCAGGCTGCTGTCTGGGCCGTGCGTCGCGGCCTCGTCTGACACGCTGGGGAATGACCAGCGTCCTTGGGGAACGAACTGACGTTCGTTCCCCGGGGGCTCTGCTGCTAACGGGCCCGTGGATGGGCTTTGTCGAAGGCGTCGAGGAGGCGTGTCGTCGTCACGTGGGTGTAGATCTGGGTCGTGACCAGGCTCTTGTGACCGAGTAGTTCCTGGACGCTCCGGATGTCAGCGCCGGCGTCGAGGAGATGGGTGGCGAAACTGTGCCGCAGGGTGTGGGGGCTCGCCCGCCCGGAAAGCCCGGCCGTGAGCAGGTGCTTCTCGAGCAGCCGGGCGACTCCGCGCACCGAGAGTCGCGTGCCGAACTTGTTCGTGAACAGTGGTTGAACGCGGGCAACGGCCGTCGCGCGGGGGCTGGCACGCGACGCCAGCCAGCTTTCGATTGCTCCGCGGGCGTGACGGCCGACGATCCCCAGCCGCTCTCGACGCCCCTTTCCGCGGACCCTGGCGGTGCCACCACGGAGGTCGAGATCGCCGTCATCGAGGGTCACCAACTCGCGAACTCGAAGCCCGGCCGAGTACATCAGCTCGAGAATCGCCCGATCCCGCAGTCCACCGGCGGCCTTCGGTTGGGGGGCGGCAAGGAGGCGGCCGATTTCCTCGCCAGTGAGGAACTTGGGGAGTTTCCGCGCCCGCTTCGGACCGCGGAGTGGCTTGGCGGGATTCGTTCGCACCCATCCTTCGCGCTGGCCGAAGGCGTAAAAACTTCGGGTGCTCGCCAATTTCCTGGCCACGGTCGCCGGCGCATATCCGGCGGCGTGGAGCCCGCCGGCGAATCGCCGCAGGATCATGCTCGTCGCCTCATCGGGGGTCCGACAGCCGGCCGAGGCAAGGAACTCGGCCAGCTGGATGAGATCCTCTCGGTAGCTCTTGACGGTGAAGGGTGAGCATCCCCGTTCCGCGACCATCGCGCCGAGGAAGCGATCGATCACCGCAGAGAATCCGGCGCTGGCTTGGGGGGGCAGGGAAGGCATCACGAACCTGCCAGGGGGGCGGATCAGGCCGTTCGGTCGGCCGGCGGTACGAAGCGGACCCGGTTCACTCGTGGGGCGGCGTGGCGGACCTTCTCACCGAGCACGGCGGCGTCGTGCCAGGAGAAACTGAGATCCGGGTCGGAGGCGAATCGGCTCAACGTGCGGAGGGCCTCGACACGGCTGTCGTCGTCATACAGGAAGACGTACCGTTCGCCTCCCTTGACCAGGGCCATGACGTTGATGTCGCGGGCGGGCATGGTGTAGACCCTATGGGTCGAGGGAGCGGCGGCGGGCGCGCACGCGTCCGCACTGGAGATATCGGCCCGGCCCTCCCGGGGGCCACACGATTCCGATGATCGCCCCCCGAATCGCTCCCATCCGGCCAATTCCCTGCGACGCCCTCGTTCCCCCGCCGCGATCCTCGTCGGCGCAGCTTGCCCGAGGGGCCGATCCAGCGTGGGCGCCGGTCGACGGTGTCAGAACAGGTCGCCAAAACCGCGCAGTCCGATCGGTTCGCGGGCAGTGAATGGCTCACCGCGGGCAACTCCGATCATCGAGCCCCACCAGCGCGCGGCGGCGTCGACACGTTCCGGCACGGACGGGGACGAAGCCGGGGACGACTCGGGGGTGGGGAACTGGCTCGCGTAGCAGGCGATGCTGCGGGCCTTGGTCTCCCAGGTGTCGCTGATGTCGACGATGAAAGCGGGGCGGAGGAGGACCTTGAGATGGACGCACGGGTAGTGGTAGACGCGCGACGGGTGCCAGGGCTCACCGGGCAGATCGCATTTGGTGAGCTTTGCCCAGAATCGCGCCGCATCGACCAGGCGGGTGGCGGCGACGTGGTCGGGGTGGGCGTCGACCCAGTGTGGCGAGAACAGCCATCGCGGGCGGGTGCGGCGGATCGTGGCGGCGAGGCTTGCCCGGGCGGCGAGTGTGGCCCGAAGGCGACGGTTGGGAAGACCGAGATTCTCGCGCCACTCGATTCCGAGCACGGCCGTGGCGGCGGCGGTCTCGCGGGCGCGGATCTCCGGGGTTCCGCGCGGCGTCGGTTCCCCGTCGGTGAGGTCGAGAATGCCGACGCGCAACCCGCGGGCCAGCATCAGCGCGATGGTGCCTCCCATGCCGAGCTCGGCGTCGTCTGGATGGGGAGCGATGACGAGGGCATCGAGCATGGGATTCTCGGGGGAGGCCGGGGTGAAGGAGCGGGGCGTGCGGTTGCCAAGCAGCTCCACCGGAGCATACTCTCCCCCCCATGAGCATCTCCCATCCCCCGGCCCGACAGCCCCCAGCCTCCCGTTGGGATCTCGACGAAGCCGCCGCCCACGCCCGTCGGGCCGCGGTGCTCGCGTCGGTCGAATCGATCCTCGGGTGGGACGAACAGACGATGCTGCCCCCCGCCGGCGGCGCTCACCGGGCCGACCAGGTGGCCGCCGTCGCCTCCTTGGCCCACACGCTGCGCACCGATTCGGCCCAGGGAGATCGGTTGGAGCGTTTGGCGACGGCGATGGAGGGAAACGGGGACGACTGGAGTGCGAACGAGCGGGCGACGGTCCTCCGTCTCCTCCGGGATCATCGCAAGTATGTCCGCCTCCCAGCCCGGCTGGTCGAGGAGACCGCCCGGGCCTGCATCGACGGCCAGCAGGCCTGGGTCGACGCGCGGCGACGCTCCGATTGGAAGGGCTTCGCTCCGAAACTCGCTCGCATCGTCGCCTTGAAACGCGAACAGGCGAGCTGCCAATCGCCCGATCTCGATCCCTACGATTCCCTCCTCGACGACCACGAGCCGGGTGCCCGGGCGAGTGACGTTTCGGCCCTCTTCGACCGCCTCCGGCCGAGCCTCGTGCCCCTTGTCCAGGCCTGCACGGGGGCCCCCCACGCGCCACTCGATAACGTCCTCCGAGGGCGGTTTCCGCGCGAGGCCCAGGAGGCGTTTGTCCGGACCGTGGCTGAAAGGATCGGTTTCGACTTCAACCGGGGACGCCTCGACTCGTCGGAGCACCCGTTTTGCAGCACGATCGGGCCGCATGACTGCCGGATCACCACCCGCTGGGACGAGTCGTATCTGCCGACCGCGCTGTTCGGAGTGCTCCACGAGGCCGGCCATGGCCTCTACGAGCAGGGGTTGACGGCGCAGGCGTTCGGCCTGCCGGGGGGCGAAGCGGCCTCCCTCGGCATCCACGAATCGCAGTCGCGTCTCTGGGAAAATCTCGTCGGTCGCTCGCTTCCGTTCTGGGAATGGTGCCTGCCCCTGGCGCAGACGATGTTCCCGGCAGCGCTGGCGGAGACCTCCCCCGAATCGGTCCAACGATCGCTGCTCGCCGTTCGACCGTCGCTGATCCGCGTCGAGGCCGACGAGGTGACCTACAACCTCCATGTCATGCTCCGCTTCGATCTGGAGCGCGCGCTCGTCCGTGGAGAGCTGGCCGTTGCCGATCTTCCGTCCGCCTGGGACGATCGCTTCGAGCAGGACTTCGGGATCCGCCCCGCCAACGCCGCCGAAGGGGTGCTTCAGGACATCCACTGGAGCGCCGGCTTGATCGGCTATTTCCCCACCTACACCCTCGGCAACGTCTACGCTGCCCAGATGATGGCCGCGATCGAAAGAGATCTCCCCGCGCTCCCCGTGGAGCTTGCCGCGGGGAGGTTCGGTTCGCTCCTGGGCTGGTTGCGGGAGCGGGTTCACCACCATGGGCGCCTGATCGACCCGGGCAGCCTCGTCGCCGGCGCCACCGGCGGCCCGATCTCGGAGCGGTGGCTGGTGGAGAGCCTGTGGAAGCGCTACGGGCCCGCTCACGGCCTCGCTCCACGGCCTCCGGCATGATCATTCTCCGGTCGTGTTGGTCGTGGTAACGGCCTTTCCGCCGGCAGGTTTGCAGCGCTCAAGCGGTGTTACACTCGCTCTTTCGGGGAGCGATCAGCCTGCCCAATCGAGGTCCGTCGGCGGGGGGTAGCCTGTCCGGAAGGCGGGGTTTGAGTGCGGGACACCAATCACCAACGGGGGGGAGGGGCGATGGCGGACGACACGCAGCAGCAGGGTCTCGGTGGGCATGACCCGGCGCCTGGTTTGGATGAGGGGGTAGCATCCCCGCCCGAGCTGTCTCCGGAGGATGCTCCCGGGGGAAACGAACCCGCGGCGGCGGATCGGTTCGACCCCGGCTTGGAAGAGGCTCTCTGGGCCGGAGGGGTCTCCGGCGACACTGAGCGCTCGCGCGTCGACGGACTGCCCGATGGCTGGCTCGATGATCCGGGCGCTGGCGATGCGGCCGAGGGGCCTGATGTGCTGGCGGCGACGAACCTCCATGATGATCCCGAGGCCTCCGGGGTCTCCCACTCGTCGCAGGTCCAGATCGGCACCGGCCAGTCTGGCATCACGTCGCCGAGCGACGTCGTGCCGGTGGCCACCCCACCGCAGGATCGCTCGATCAGCGCGGTGGACCGTGAGGATCACTTTTTCAAGGGGATCGACCTGACTGAAAAGGGGGGTGAGGATCCGGGCGAGGATGACGGCAAGCCCGCCGACGAGTGGCGTGACATCGTCGCGACGGGGCGGGATGACGTGCCCTCGGAGTCGATCGGATTCGGTGCCTTCGTCGGTGCGGCCGAAGCGGTCGATCCGGCTATCGGCGATTCCTTCCAAGGCGACTCGCAGGGGATCGGCGAATCCCCCGGCGAGTCGATTGATATCGGTGCCTTCGGAGTGCCCCAACCGGCGGCGGTCCCTGCCGGCCCGTTCGTGACGTCCGGCCCGCGTCCGTCGGCGGCCCGCGGGGGGATGGGGCAGGCTGTCGGTGTCGTGCTCGGAGGGGTGCTGGCAATCCCCGTGACCCTCGCGATCCTGTTGTTCGGGTTTCAGCGTGATCCCCTCCGAATCACCCCGCATCTCCCCGCCGTGGTGCGATCGTTCCTGCCGGCCCGATTCCGCCCGGCGGTGGGGGAGCGGCGGGCCGAGAATGACACCGATGGGCCTGGCCGCTTGACCCTCGACCAGATTGCCGCAAGTCCGTCCTCGGGCGATGCTCTCTCCGATGGCGCGTCGCAACCGGTGGCGTACCCCGTGGCGCCCGCCATCGACGCGGGCTTGTCGCTGGCTGGAGATCAGCCGGCTGGTGAGACGGTCGTGGCGCCGGATGCCGGTCTTCCCGCCCAGTCGCCGGCCGACCCGATTGATGAGGTCGAGATCGTCGTCGATCCGCTTCGAGTCGGGGCAGCGGAACGGAACGTCGGGCCTGACGTCAGGGGAACGGTGATCGACTTCTCCGCAGTCGACGGCGCGATCGCTGCGGCAGCGGCGGCAACCGACAACCTCGCCGCGGGCGCTGTTGGCGGGGATCCTGCCGACCTCGAGCAGGCCCAGGTGGGATGGTATCGAAGTATGAGCCTCGTCGCCCTCGAACTGGCCAGGATGGAGCGGGCGGCGATTGAGTCGGGCCGGCGTTCGTCTGACGTCGTCGACCGGTTCGCCGATCTGGGCAGGAGGTTGGCCGTCGAACGGCGTGATGATTTGGAGCTCCTCGGCAGCATGTGGCTGGCCAGCGGGAAGCGACCCTCTGAAGGGGCGATTCTGATCGCCACGCTCGAGGCGGTGCGCCCTGTCGGGCCCTGGTGGGGAGGGCGACTCTCCGTTGGCGGCGAGACGCCCGGCGTGTTGTCGTTCCTGGCCCAAACGGCTCCCCGGGCGGAGCCGGGGGAGCGGGTGATGGTGGTCGGCGTCCTCGGAGATCCGGGCACGATCTGGGCCGTCGATGTCGGCCCCCTGTCGGTGCCGGGAAATCCGCCGGACGATACCGCCAAGCCCCGTTCGTTCTGATCGGCACCGCTTCCTTTGCCTGCGGAGTTTTGATCGGATGGACCAACGGCCCCCGGACGGAGTCGTGGGAATCGTCGCCGCCGTCACGGCCGGGGCGATCGATCCGCTGGACGTCGTGACCGACGCGGTCGAACGATGCCGCAGCGCCCATGCCGGCCTCAACGCCCTCGTGCAGCCCCGCGGTGCCGCGGCCCTCGAAGAAGCCTCCCGGCTCGCGGATCTTCCCACCGGCCCGCTTGCGGGCGTGCCGGTGAGTATCAAAGAGTGTTTTCCCGTCCGGGGAATGGTCACCTCGCTCGGCCTCCGCAGCCGGCGGGCGGCGCTCGACGACGGCGATGCCGAGATCGTGACGCGATTGCGGGCCGCCGGGGCGATCGTCATCGGCAAGGGGAACGTGCCCCAGGCGCTCTATCTCCACGAGACCGACAACCCGGTGTGGGGGCGAACGCTCCATCCCACGCATACCGATCGGGGCCCGGGGGGGAGCAGCGGGGGGGATGCCGCGCTGGTCGCAGCCGGGTGTGTCCCACTGGCGATCGGAAACGATCTCGCCGGAAGCATCCGACAGCCAGCGCACGCCTGCGGGATCGTCGGGCTGCTGCCACGCTCAGCGACGCTCGGGGGCGGGGGGGCTTTCGAGACCATGCCGGGGCTCGCGGGGCAGCGTTCACGCGCAGGGTTGCTCGCGCGGACGGTCGACGATGTCGCCGCGGGGTTGCGGGGGCTGTGTGGTGCGCCGGCGGATCCTGCCCCCCAGGCCGAGGGCCTGCGAGTGGCGTGGTGGGACGACGCCGGTCCGCTGGCCCCATCGCCGGCCGTGCGCCGGGCCGTCGCCATGGCGGTGGAGCGGCTTGCGGCCGCCGGTGCCACCGTGACGCGACTCGATGCCGACATCGCCGCGGAAGCCGCTTGGTTGCATCTCGGCATTCTCTCGGCCGACGGAGGGGCCGACATCCGCCGCCTGTTCGCCGGAGAAAGGCCGATCGATCAGGTGCGTCGGCTCCTCGCCCTGGCGCGCATCCCGGGGTGGGCAAGGGGGCTGGTCGCCGCAGCCTGTGTCTGGGGGGGGCGGGGCGTGGAGGCCAAAGCGCTGCGTCGAACCGGACCCCGGGGCGGCGCGGCACGCGACTCACTCCTCTCCGATCGCGGGGCCATTGATCGGATCGTGTCGCGGTGGGCTGCGGCCCATGACTGCATCGTCTGTCCGGTCTCCGCGCTCCCCGCCCTCCGCCACGGCACGGCCTCGCGTCTGCTGCTGGCGGCAGCGCCCTGTCTGCTGGCGAACCTCCTCGATCTCGCCGCTGGGGCGGTACCGGTAACGACGGTCCGGGCCGACGAGGAATCTGGCCGCCCCCGCTCTTACGACCCGGTGGAGATCGCGGCGATCGAGACCGACCGGGGGAGTGCCGGCTTGCCCGTCGCCGTTCAGGTCATAGCCCTCGACCGGCGGCCGGGAACGGCCGAAGCTACCGTGCTCACGGCGATGCGGGTGATCGCCATAGAGGGCCGCGGCAGCCTCACTTCGCCAGGTGTTGGCTGATCGCCTCGGACATTTTGCCGATCGGGAGCACCTCGCAGGCGGCGTTGAGTTCGATGGCCGCCTTGGGCATGCTCCACACGACGCTGCTGGTCTGATCCTGGGCGATCGTGTGCCAGCCACGGGCCCGGAGGGCGAGCAGGCCCTTAGCGCCGTCAGTTCCCATCCCCGTCAGCAGGATGGCCGTGCCCGCCTGGGGCCAGTACTCGGCGACGCTCCAGAAGAAGACATCGACGCTCGGCCTGAAAAAGAGGTGTTTCGGTTCCTCACGGTAGGCCAGCGTGCGATCCTTGGTGAACACGAGATGGTCATTGGTGCCGGCAACGAGGACGTCGCCAGCGAGCGGTTGCTGGCCCTCCTCGGCCACCCGCACGGGCCTTCCGGTCCGGTCGCCAAGCCATTTTGCCAACCCCGGGGCGAAGGCCATGTCGACGTGCTGCACCACCACGACGGCGACGTTCCAGTCGACCGGCAACGGTTGGAGGATTTCGGAGATCGCCTTCGGCCCCCCGGTGGAGGCCCCGATGACGAGCAGCTTCGGCGGGCCGGAAGCGGGAGTCACGCGGCTCGAGCGCCGGGTATCGGGGGAAGTGCCGACGAGTTTCCCGATCATGGCGATCTTGTCGACCAGCGCCTGCGCACCCTGAACCTCCCCCGCCGGTCCGAGGACCGGCGTGTCGACGGCGTCAAGCGCGCCATGCCCCATCGCCTCGTAGACGAGCGAGATGTTGCCGCTCACGGTCGCCGTGACGACGAGGATCGCGCACGGGGCCGAGAGCATGATCTGCCGGGTGGCCTGCACGCCGTCCATGTGCGGCATGAGCAGGTCCATGAGAATCAGGTCGGGGCGGTCACGTTTCGCAGCCGCCACCGCCTCGACGCCATCGCTGGCCGTCCAGGCGATCTCATGATCCGTCAGACCGGTGACAATCCGGCGCAGGGCCTCGCTCGCGGCCCGCACATCGTTGACGATTCCGATTCGCACTCTGCCCCCCCCACCACGGCTGCCGACCACGGTCACGCGTTCGGCTCGCCGATCAGGTCGATGATCGTGGATATGAAAGTCTGGTCATGAAAACTGGTCTTGGTCAGGTAGCGATTCGCTCCGGCGTCGAGTCCGCGGATCCGGTCGCTCTCGCGGTCCTTGTAGGAAACGATCACCACGGGAAGGTCCTTGCGGAGCGGGTCCCCTTTGATGAGGGATACCAATCCGATCCCGTCGAGCCGGGGCATGTCGACATCACTCACCACCAGATCGTAGTCGCCACCACGGATCGCATTCCAGCCATCCATGCCATCCACGGCAACGTCGACGTCGAACCCCCGCGAATGGAGCAGTTGGCGCTCGAGTTCCCGGACGGTGATAGAGTCGTCAACAACGAGGACCCGTTTCGTTCTCCGCGCTCGGCGCACGAGATGCTCGAAGTCCACCCGGGACAACCGCCGCCCCATCAGCATGTTGTCGATCGACAGGACGAGGTCCTCGACATCGACGATGAGCACCGGATCGCCATTCTCCAGAAGCGAAGCGCTGTTGATGTCGGCGATCTTTCCGAGCCGTCGATCGAGGGGGCGGACCTCGAGATCCCGTTCGCCGAGGAAGGCGTCGACGATCAGGCCGAACTGCTGGCCGCGGTCACTGATGACGACGACCGGCATCGGGGCGCGCGGGCTGCTGCCAGTTCCGGTGCCGAGGATCTGTTCGGCCATCACCAGCCCGATCGATTCCTCGTCGCGGCGGAAGAACTGCCGGCCCTCGACGGTGCGGATGTCGGCCTGCTCCACGAATTGGATGTGGTCGATCCGCGTCAGCGGGAACGCATACGGTTCACCGGCCACCTCAACCAGGAGCGCGCGGACGACCGACATCGTGATCGGCAGTTGGAGCGTGAAGACGGTGTGTCGTCCCGGTTGGCTGGAGACGCGCACGGTCCCGCCGACGGCCTTCACCATGCTCTGGACGACATCGAGGCCAACCCCACGCCCGGAGATCTCGGTGACCTGTTCCCGGGTGGAGAATCCTGGCAGGAAGATGAACTCCAGCACCTCCGACTCGGTCAGTCGTTCGGCCACGTGCCGTGGGACGAGGTCGCGTTCCACGGCACGGGCGCGGAGCCGCTCGACATCGATCCCCCGACCGTCATCGGTGATCAGGATCTGGAGCATCCCGGCGCGGTGGCGGGCCTCGAGGACGATCGAACCGGAAGGGGCCTTTCCGTCGGCGATCCGCTCCCCGGGGGACTCGATGCCGTGGTCGATGGCATTGCGGATGAGGTGCGAGAGAGGGGCTTCGAGTTTGTCGAGGATGTCGCGGTCGACGCCGGTCTGTTCCCCACGGACCTGGAATCGGACCTGTCGGTCGAGCGATCGGGCGAGATCACGGACGAGACGTGGAAAGGCCCGGATCCCGTCGGCAAGCGGACGCATCCGGCTGACGATCACCTCGTGGTGGAGCCTGCCGGAGAGATCCTCGTTGCGGCGGGCGAAGCTCTCGAAATCATCGACGTGTTTCATGAGGGTCGACAGCATGGCGTCGGCCCGCTGCCGCGCCCGTTCAACCGCCATCGAGACCGACGCTGGCAGGGCGATGCCGTCGGCGGAAGTCCGATCCTCGAGGGCTGCCAGAGCGTCGCAGAGTTCGATCTGGGAGGCCCGCAGCCCGAGGAGTCCATCGACGAAAGGGTGTAGTTGCCGGGTTTCGACGAGGGCCTCGCCGGCGAGGCCTACGAGTCTCGTCAGGCTGTCCGCTGAAACCCGCACGACCCGGTCGCTCGACTCCAGGGCCGGCTCGGTGGCAGTCGGGTCGTCGCCGATGCGTGGTGTTTCTTCCGCGGGGAGCGGTGTTGTCGCAGGGGGGAGAGCCGTTTCCGGTCCGGAGGGCGACTCCTCGTGAGCCGGCGGCAGGGAGGTGGAATTCGGCGGAGCGTGGGCCGATGGCGGTGCCAGAACGGTCGGCGCCCCGGCGTCGACGGCAAAATCGTCGGTGAATGAATGCATCCGTCCGAGTTCGGCCACCAGTGCCATCGCCTTCGCCGTCCAAGGGCCGTCGGGCTGGAGCGCGTCGTCGGCATGGCCGACCGAAGCGAGGAAATCGACGCATGAGAGGAGCAGATCGGCATGCTCCGGTCGGACGTGGATCTCGCCGCGGCCGGCGGCAACGAAGCAGTCCTCGAGTGCGTGGGCAACCTCGACGGCTGGTTCGACGCCGACAATACGGGCGGCACCCTTGAGTGAGTGGGCGGCGCGCATCATCGCTTCGATCGTCAGGGGGGACAACTCGAGGCGTTCGATGGCCAGGATCCCGGTCGACAACAGGGCCGTCTGGGTGTCGGCCTCGAGCCGGAACAGCTCGAGCATGGAGAAGCCGCTCAGATCCTCCGCCACAGCATGCTCCTTTCCGTTCCGGCCCATTGAATGAGGGATCGTGACATCGTCAGTTGGTCCGGACGTGATCGAGGAGGGCGTCGAGGAATCGGGTCTCGTCGAGGATTCCCACGATCACCTCCTGCCAATCGAACAGGGCCTGGCAGTAGCGGGCCCCCGACTGACTGACGGTGGCCGGAACCGCGCGGAGTGTGGCTTGCCCGACGCGCACGACGCCGGCCACCTCATCGACCGGAAACACCCAGCGGTCCTGGCCGTGGCGCCCCTGACGCTCGACGACGAGCAGGCGGCGGAGCTCCGGATCGGCGGTGCGGAGCGGTTCGGTCGCGGGCGGGGCGTGGCCCGGTACCCTCTCTTCGATCCCGAGCAATCGCCACGCGGAGACGCACAATTGCAACTGCCCACGGATGTTGACGAGGCCTTCGAGCACACCGCTGGTCCGGTGCGGCACGCGATGGCACCGGCGGTCCTTGGTGACCTCGACCAGGACGGCGGTCGGAAGGGCGAGCCATTCGTCGGCGAGCCGGAAGACGAGGACGCTGACCACTTCGGGATCTGGCCGGGAGCCCCTTTCCTCGAGAATCCCCGACCAGGACTCGAGATAGCCGATCGGCGCCGAGCGATCGAAGAATGCCCTGGCCGCCTCGGCCATGACCGGGCAGTTCCGGCAGTGGATGTAGGTCTGCAATTCCTTGCAGCTCCGGTCTCCGGTGACGCCGATGTGCCGCCAGCACTCCTCCCGGTGCTCTTGCCCCGGCATCGAAGGCTGCGGTGCCGCCCCCGCACGAATGGTGGGCGGCAGGTTATCTGGCAGACGTGCGGAGGCATCGTCGTTCATCGGTCCCCCTTCCGTTCGACGACGCGCAGCGCCGAGCGTCGGTACTGGGACGCCTGGCCTGAGTCACCGCGCTGCTCGGCGAGGAGGGAGAGGGCGAGGAGGGCCTCGTCGTGGCTGGCGTCGAGGTACAGGGTTTTGTGGAAGCAATCCTCGGCGATCGCCAGACTGCCGGACGTCTGGTGCATGATCCCGGCAATGAAATACAGATCCGCCGAGGGGCCGATGTCCCTTTGCGCCGATTCGCACAGGGCGATCGCCTCGGAGAATCTCCGGGCATTCGCCAAAGCGTTCACATTCGCCAGGATCAGGGGAACGCTCTGTGTGGCCGACCCGCCGCCGGAATCGTCGCAGCGGAGATCAGTGGACGTCGTGGAGGTGGGGGGAAGGGCAACGGGAGCGGGGGGATCGACCGGCGGGGGAAGTCGACTCGGACTGGCCTGCGGCGGCGGGGGCGCTGGGGCAGGATATGCCGGCGCGGGGTTCGGTGGCGTCAAGGTTGGTGTGGGGCGTCGCGGGGCGGCGAGGGCAGATCGACCGGCGAGGGAGGGCCAGCGGGCGCTTTCCCCGGAGACTCCCCGCCGGAGCGTGAAGGTCGATCCGGCGGAATCCGCGACCCAGTTCCCTTGGAGGATCGCCGGTTCAGCGGCCCCGAGAACGACGATGCCATCGTCCTTGAGCAACCGGTCGATCGACCGCTCCACCGCCGAGCGTGCATCCGTGGTGAGGTAGATGAGCAGGTTCCTACAGAAGACGACATCGTAGGGGGCTCTTCCGGAGTCGATCGCTCCGGTCACAAACGATTCTTCGAGGATGTTGGCCCAGGCGAAGCTGATGCAGCGGGAGACCGACTCGTCAAGGACGGCACTCCCGCCATCCATGCGGAACCAGCGATCGCGGAAACCGCTGTCGGCATTCCGGAACGCGTTGGTGGAGTAGCGGGCAGTCTGCGCCTTGGAGAGCGCGACGCGACTGATGTCGATGGCATCGATGCGGAACTGCTCCGGCTGCAGTCCGGAATCGAGGAGTGACATGGCGATCGAATACGGCTCTTCCCCCGCCGCACAGGGGGCACTCAGAATCCTCACCGGGTCGCTGGGACGGGCCGTGATCCTCGCGGCCACGAATCGGCGGAGATGGTCGTAGACCTGATGGTCGCGGAAGAACCAGCTCTCCGCGACGACGACCTCCTCGACGAGCCGATCGCGTTGCGTTCTGTCGGTCTCCACGAGGCGGACGAACGTCTGGACGTCGCCGATCCCCAGGGAGAGCATCCGCAGGCGGACGGCACGGCGGATGGCTGCCTCCCCGATGCTGTGGGGATCAAGGCCGATCCAGCGTCGGAGCACCTCCTCGGCCGCGGTGGAGGGCAATGCGGAGGGCTCATTCATGGCGACGGCGGCTCCGGTGTGGCCGCGAACAGACCCGAGGCGAGGTCTGCCGGAAGGAGATTTTCGACGACGAGCATGTGGACGGTCTGCCCGTTCAATCGGACGATTCTCCCCAAGTATGGGGAACTTTCCAGGCACATCGCCGGGAACAGCGTATCGACGTCCTCCGAACGGAGCGTCGAGACCATGTTCTCCGCCACGATCCCCAGGCGGGCCGTCGACGGCGGAGTGGGGCTCTCAGTCGGCTCCCGCTTCGGGATTTCGACGATCAGCAATCGGGTGCTCAACCGGCGGGCCGAGAACTCGTCGGTGAGCCGCTTGGCCAAGTCGATCACCGGAATCAACCTCCCCCTGTATCCGACGACCCCGAGGACGTAATCGGGCAGTCTGGGGACCGCGCGGACAGGCACCGCCGGGAGGACCTCGACGACACTTCTGGCCTCGATGGCGTAGGTCTGTCCACCGGCGGTGAAGGTGAGGAGTTGCATGGCGTCGAAGCCCGGTGACCGCGGATGAGGGAAAGCGATCAGATCGTGAACCGGGACACCTCTTCCTTGAGGTCACCGACCGCCTCGCGGAGGTGAACCGTGGCACCGTTGAAATCGTTGAGCGACTCGGCCGTCCGCGCCGCGCCCTCGGCCAGCCGGACCATCGCCTCGCGGATCTGTTCGGCGCCCTGGGACTGCGCCCTCATGCCCTCCGTGACCTGGCCGAAACGTCCAGAGATCCCTTGCACGGCCGAGATGATGTCGCCGAGCCGTGCCGATATTTCGCCGATCTCGCTTACGCCCCCCCGCACCTGCTCGCTGAACTTGTCCATCTCCATGACGCCGGCCGACACGGCATTCTGCATCTCCTTGACCATCCGTTCGATGTCCAGCGACGCCACGGCCGTTTGGTCCGCCAGGCGGCGGATCTCCCGGGCGACGACAAGGAAGCCGAGACCGTACTCGCCGGCCTTTTCGGCCTCGATGGCGGCGTTGATCGAGAGCAGGTTTGTCTGGTCCGCCACCTTCGCGATCGTGGTCACCGCGAGGTTGATGTTTACGGCACGCTCGCTGATGACGGAGAGTTTCGTGCTGAAGGAAGTCGTGCTGTCGGCGAGCTGCCGCATCGTGCCGTCCATGCTCGCGAGATTCACCCGGCCGCCGGCGGCCATTTCCCCGGTGTGCGCGGCCATGTCGTTGACTTCCGTCATCGTCCGCACCAGTTCATGGCTGGTGACGGTGATTTGCTTGACGGCCGCCACCGCCTGGCTCGTCGACGCACCGTAGTCGGCGATCACCTGCTGCTGCTCGGCGCTGGTGGCCTGCATCGCCGTGGCCGTTGAGATCAGGGCGACCGAAGACTTCTGGATCCGGCCGATGAGGCCCCGCAGATCGTTGGTCATCGTCTGGATAGCCGTCAACAGGGCACCGGTCTCGTCGTCGGAGTGAACGGCGATTTGGCCGCGGAGGTCGCCGGCGGCAACCTGCCGGGCGATGTGGACCGCGGTGCGGATCGGGGTCGAAATCGTTCTTGCGACGACGAACGCGGCGAGCGTCACACCGGCGATCGTGGCGATCGAGAGACCGATGACGAGGGTCCGCTGGAAATCGGCGAGCGCGAAGGCCTCGCTGGCATCCTGTTTGACGGTCATGCCCCACCGATAGCTGGGGAGGTGACACCAGGCGGCAACGACCCGATGACCGCGGTAGTCGGTGATCACCCCCTGGCCCCGTTCGCCAGCGGCCGCGGCGGGGAGGGCCGTTCCCCGCTCGGCCGTGACGGGGATCCTCATCCGGAAGGCCGCATCGGGGGCTTGCCGGATGGGAGCCGTGACGAGCATGTCGTCGCCGATCCGCAGCCCCACGATGATCTCCCCGGTCTTTCCGAGTCCGGCGAAGTCATCGAGTGCCGAGTAGATCCGATCGGTTCCGAACCCGAGGGCTAGGGCCCCCACCAGGCGTCCGCCGTCGAGAATCGGCCCGACGGCGAAAGCCAGGGGGCGCTGCAACGAGCCGTAGGTTTGGAACCCCGTCAGATCGGCCTGAAGGAGCGATCGGGCACGGGTGAATCCGGAAGCCAGCTCCGACGTGGCCAATCCCCCGGTCACCAGTGAGGCGCCGATCGGCAGCAGGTCGTCGGCGGAGTGGATGATCCGCCCGTCGGCGTCGATGAGGATGGCACGGGAGAAGGCCATCGACGAGGCGAGTGCGTCGAGGTAGCCGGTGCCGCTGGTCGCTCCGCTGTCACCGGCGTCCTGCGGGCGGAGGGCCCGGATGAGATCCGGGGATTGGCAGAGAGCCGTGACATCGCGGATCCGGCCGGCGGCATCGCTCTCGAGCTCCGCCGCCTTGGTCGCCGCGATCCGGGCGAGATTGGCGTGGACTGAATCCTCCATCGTGCGGGTGGCCAGGCGGGCCGTCGTCGCGGTGAGGATCGCGCAGGGCACCAAGGCGATGATCAGGAACCAGAAGAGCAGTCGGCCGACGATCGAACGCTTCGTCGTGCTCTCGATCCGCGGGGGGCGCACGGAGCTCATGGGGCGATCCCCGGCCGGGGTGCGGAGGGTTCGGCCGTTCGGCGGAGGGCCTTCTCTCTTTGGAGCGATGCGATGAATCGCCCCCATTCGGGGCGCGAACGGGTCGCTGGGAACGGGGTCGGGCGGGTCGGCCCCCGTGTCGACCAGAGCGTATCGATCTGCCCGTCTGGGCGGATCCGACCCACCGAGAGATTCCGCCAGGCATGGCGGTTCTCCGGATCGACGGCGATCACCCCCTCCGGGCTCGGGAGGGTCTGGTGCCGGATCGTCGAACGGACAATCGCCACATCGGCGGTGCCTGCTTCCCTCACCGCTTCTGCCCAGAGCCGAACGGCGCCATCGGCGGCCATCGCCTGTTCTGATGTCGGGCGATCGTTGCCATACCGCGTGCGGAATGCCGGGACGAACGTCTGGTCGGCTGTCCGTTCGTTCCCGGGGAAATAGCCAGCAACGACGTAGTTTCCGGTCACATCATCCGGCGGCATGCTGCGCAGTTCGTCGTCGCTGACGGAGAAGATCATCACCGGCAGATCGGCCGGGCGCACCCCGGCCTCACGGAGTTGGCGCAGCAACGCCGCGGCCGACTCCCCCGCGAGCAGGCTAAACACCACGTCGGGGTTCGAGGTGATGATCGCTTCGATGGTCGGGGCGACGTCGATGCTGCCCAATGGGAGGTACTCCTCTCCCACGATCGAGGCGTTGATCCCCGCCAGTTGGTCGCCGAGAAACGCGCCGGCGGATCTCGCCCAGGGATCGTCCGTCCCGACCATGAAGATCCGGCGAGCCGACATGGTCTCCCTGCACCACGCCACGGCCGGTGCGATCTGCTGGTTCGGGAGTGGTCCCATCGAGACCACGTTCGGCGACTCCTCGAATCCCTCGTGGCGGCTGGGATGAACGAGGAGGTGATCGTTCGCTTCCACGACCGTCACCACGGCCCGCCGACTCGTTGCCGACCAACAGCCGATAAGGACGTCCGCGCGGTCGACCCCGATGAGGCGTTCAGCCTGCCGCGCGAAGGATGTGCCGTCGTTGCCACCGTCCGCGATCACCCAGCTCACCCTGCGTCCCAGCAGGCCGCCGGTGCGATTGATCTCCTCGAGCGCCAGCACCTCGGCGTCGATGAGCAATCGTTCCTGGGGGGCGGTCGGGCCGGACCGCGCGTGGAGGATCCCTACGATGATCGGCTCCTTTTCGCCGAGCGTCTGGCTCACCCACCATCCGCAGAAGGCCGTCAACAGGATCGCTCCCAGGATCCAGGGCCAGTGGCCGAACCGTGGGGAAGGAAGCGTGGAAGCACCGATCGGGGCGGTCGCTGGAGCGGTCAGCCGTCGGGACATAGTGGCCGTGCGCGCGTGCGGGGATTGGCAACGGAGACTTTCCGCTTCCGTTAATCTTTGCCCATCTTTTCAGGTCACGCGACCAGGGGGCGACGAATTCCGTGAAATCGTCGATTTACCTGGGAAAAATCGGGATTCCCAGGTGGTGGTTGGCCGCGGCGCGGCCATGAAGAAGCGGTCGGGCGCCCGCCAGGGGGCTTTTTCCCAGCCTCGGCCCGAGACCCCCTCCGCGCGGCTCTCGCCGATTCCCCGTCTCAACCAGCCTTTGCCCGAAGGGTCGCAGCGACGGCCGGGGCGTCGTCGGCAACGCGAAGGCGGAGCGTCGCGTTGGGAGGGGCGCGGCGCTCCTGCGTGAAGCCCCGCTTGCCCGATCCGAGGAAGTCCCGCACGTGGAGCACCGGCCCCGCCCGGAACTCCGTCCGCAACGTCTCCAGCACCTCCTGCCAGGAAAGACCGCGCCGATAGATGATTCGGTAGGCGTTCTTCAGGTCGGCGATGTCCTCGGCCGTATGGCCGCTGCGCCGCAGTCCGACCACGTTGAGGCCCACGATGCAGCCGCTCTGGCCGTCGACGAGCATGTAGGGGGGGATGTCCTGGGTGACCCGCGCATGACCACCGACCATCGCCAGGTGACCGATCCGGCAGAATTGGTGGACCGCCACGGCGCCGGAAACGAAGGCTTTGTCCTCGATCTGGACGTGTCCGCCGAGCATGCTGCCGTTGGCGAAGATGCAACTGTTGCCGACGACGGAGTCGTGGCCGAAGTGGGCCCCGGCCATGACGTAATTGCTGCTGCCGACGACCGTGTCGCATCCCGGCTTGAGACCGCGGTGAACGGTGACGTGCTCGCGGAAGACGTTGTGGTCGCCGATGATCACGCGCCCCACGTCCGCCGGCCGCGCGACGTGTTGCGGCGCGCCACCGATGACGGCATGTTCGCAGATTTCGTTGTGGGATCCGGCGGTCACGCCGGACTTGATCACGGCGCCGGAGGCGACCGCGCAGTGGTCGCCCAATTCGACATCGGCCTCCACCGAAGCGAAGGCTCCGATCTTCACGCCCAGTCCGAGCCGGGCCTCGGGACTCACAGCTGCCAACGGATGAATGCTCACAGCGTGCCTTCCAGATCGGGACGTGATGCCAGGATCGACCGAGCGCAGTGCCCGATCCCGTTGGCGGTTCAGTGACTCGGCTGCCCGCTTTGATCGACTGCGGCTTGCCAAGAGTCCGGAATGGAACCGCAGGGTTATCGTCTTCCCGGCTGCGAGGATTCAATGGCATTTGCGATCGGCGAACAGCCACTTCCCAATCTTTCCAGGTTCCCCCGACGATCCGTTTCGCCGCAAGTACCTGGTTCGCCGGGGGCAGCCAGTCCGCTGCGGGCTCACCGTCATCCCGTCGTCCGTCATCCGGTCATCCCACCGCGGTTTTTCTGGTCCCTCCCGCGCTTCGACGTCCGGGTGGGACAACGATCCGGGCCGGTCCTTTCGCGTTTCGGTACACTGGACGTCTTTCCGCTCGCCCCGGCTCGGAAGCCCGCCGGGGGGTTGGGCAGAACGCAGGGATCGGGCGACTTGAGGAGGATTGGTCGATGGCAACCCGCGACGAACGGTACGACGCTGCCCATGCCACAAAGGCTGCGGGGCGATTGGCGGAGGCTGTGGCAGAACTCGAGACGGTCGTCGCTGACCATCCCGATTTCGCCCTGGCCTATTCCGCCTTGGCGGCGTGGTGCACGCGTCTTGATCGCCACGAAGATGCCGTCAGGCATGCCCGCCGAGTCTGTGAGCTCGAACCCAAAGATCCATTCAGCTACACGGCGTTGAGCGTGGCGTGCATGCGCGGCGGCAAGATCACCGAAGCCGAGGATGCACTGGCACGATCGCGAGCGATGCAGGGCGGTTGAGGGAGGTCGGCTGGTCCGACAGGCCGGGCCGACCCTCTGCGCACAACCAATCGCCCGGAGGCTTACCTCGATCCGGCTCCGCTGTTCGGGCCCGGACGCGGGCCTCAACTCAATCAGCGGTCGATCTGTTCCGCGAGGGCCTTGTCGAGGGCGGCAAGCCGCTCTTGGTCATCGGCATTCAGACGTTCCTTCCGCAGCCCCTCCGACTCGGCGTTGATCAGGGCTGCGCGGCACTCCGACGTCATCCGGGCATCGTAGGCGGCCACGGCCATGTGGAGATAGGTCGTGGCGGTGGGGGCCAGTATCGCTTCCTTCAGGTCCATCATGGCCTGCGTGGTGTCCCCCCGCGCGAGCCAGACGAGCGCTTGGGTGTCGAGGAGCGTCGGGTGCGGGCCGAGCTCGACGACGGCTGATTGGATCAGCTTCCGTGCCTCATCGGTCTCCTTCCGGCCGATCAGAACCGCCGCAAGATTGTTCGACGCCCGTGCCGCGATGGACGGCGGGAGATCGGGACTGGCGAGGAGCTGCCGGTAGGTCGCGATCGACTCCTCCGGTTTTCCGATCAATTCCATCAAAGCCCCCTGAAGGATCTGGATCATGGCTGAATCCGGATCGAGTCGGCGGGCCTTGGCGACCATCTCGATAACGCGTTGATCGGCAGCCGCGGACGGGGAGGTTCCATTGGCTTCGAGGATACCGAGGCCGGTCCCGAGAATGTCGAGGATCGGAACGTTATCCCACGCGGTCTCGAGAAGCTCCACGGCCTCGTCGGTGCGCTGTTGTCGCCCGAGAAACGAGGCCCGCTCCAGGATTCCCACGGCAGAGACATCGGCATACTCCTTGTAGAGCTTGTCGGCCGCCTTCGGGAAACCGAGCTCTTCCACCAACTGCGCAACCATGCCCATGGAGGAAACGTTTTCGGGCGACAGGTTCCCGTTGGGAATGAGCTTTCTTGCAGCGTCGGCGGCCGCCTCACGATCGTTGGCTGCGATCGCGAGTTTGGCGTCGAGTCGTACCGTCATCACCGCGTCGGGGGCGTTCTGCCGGAGGCGGTTGGCCCAAGTCCGGGCCGAGGCGAGCTCTCCATGGGCGATGAGTTGTTCGACAAGCGTTGCGATCACGGCCGGGGGGCAATCGGGCTCGGCCGCGATATCAAACAAAGATTCGCGCGAATCCAGCCAGTTTCCGAGTTTGTCCTGCAGCCAAGCCCGCAGCACCCGCTGCTCGGTGTCGAGGTCACTCCGCCGCTTCAAGTCATCGAGGAGGGAGATCGCCCGTCTCCAGCACTTCGGTTCCTCCCGTTCCATGAGAATGGCAAACTCGATCTTCAGATCTTCCGGAGTCAAATTTCCCTCGGCGTCCGTGTTCTGCTCGAGGATCTGGAGGGTCTCGAGGAGCTCGCGGTACGTCGAGTTTCTCGTGAATTCCTGGGCGATTTTGCGACGGGCCCAGTAGAGGCTCGTCGTCCCCGCCGCCTCGGGCATGGCGATGATCCGCAGGAGCTCCTCCTTGGCGGGCTTCAACTGGCCGCGGCGGACGAGGAACTCGGCAAATCGCCGGGCAACACGCGGATCGGTGGGGGCGGCGAGGGTGGCGCTGCGGTAGGCTTTCTCGGCCTTTACGGGATCCCTCCGCATCTCGTGCGTGATCGCGTTGAGGATCTCCCCGTCGGCGCCGCCGAGCGTCGAGATGGCACGCTGCAGCGTTTCCTCGGCCCGTTGCGTCTGCCCCAGCAGGATTTGCTGTCGGATCGTCTCAATCCAGCACTCGAGCCTGTCGGGGGCGAGCTCCGCAGCCTGCTCGAGGACTTCTAGAGCGCGGGGTTGCTTGTCACACCGCCGTAGCAGGCCAGCAAACCAGAGGAGATGGTCGACATTCGATCCCTGCTCCAAGGTGATCGCCTCGGCCTGGGCCACGGCTTCGTCGAATCGGCCGGCCTGAACGTCGATATCGGCCCGGATCCGTGCCGCGCCCAGCCCTGCGGCCTGCCCCATGGAGTCGATGACCTGCCGCGCCTCATCGAGCCGGCCGGTCTGTCGAAGCAGCCCTGCCAGCATCCGTGAAACTCCGGGGTTCGTAGCCCCCTGCTCGATCGCTTTCTGGAGGTGGCTGATCGAGGCGTTGGTGTCCCCCCGGATTCCGGCGATCTCCGCGAAGCACTGCTGGATCTGAAACCAACCCGGCCGGTCGTTCTCCGCTTCCAAGAGATAGTTGCGGGCCTGGTCGAGGCCGGTCCGATCCTCCGCCGAGAGCGGCGGGGGAACCTTGTCTTCGCCGAGTTGGAGGTCCCTCGCGACTTGGACCTGCAGAATCAGGACCATCGCCTGGGCGACACGGGACTGTGGCGAGGATCGGCCCGTCAAATCGCCGATCTGTTCGGCATAGGCGGCGAGTTTTGCCACATCCTTCTGGTCGATCGCGATCTGGAGCAGGGATGCGTGGGCTCGAACCTCCGACGGCTCCCGTTCGAGAATGACGGCTGCGATCCGCTCGGCCTCGGGGATGTTCTGCTGCTGGATCCGGATCGCCATGACGGCGAGGAGGACGAGAACGGCGTCCTTGGTGGGGATTTCCTTGCAGGTGGCTTCGACGGCCACCAGACCAGCCTCTCCTTCTTCCCCTCCCAGGCTGGCGGAGGTACGGGCTTCAGCGGCGAGCACCCGGGGATCCAGACGGACCAGCGGGTTCATCCGCACGATCGTCTCCCGGGCCCGATCGACCTGTGTGTCGGCGACGAGCAGGGTCACCAACTGGGCGGCGACCTGGGGATCGTCCGGAGCAGCCTCGAAGGCCTGGGACACGACCTCAACCGCGGCCGAATTGTCGCCGCGACGTTGCAGGACATTCGATTGAATCGACGCGAGTTGGCTATTACCGATGTGAGGCGAGGTGCTCAAGAGTTCAACGAGCGCATCGACCTTCTTCCAGTTCCGTTCCGCTTCGGGGCGACGCAATTGGTCCTTGACCCGGAGGTCAAGCAGGGGGGCCCAGAGCAGTTGCATGCGCGGAAGTTCTTCCACGGACTGGAGCGCTGCCAGCGACTCGAACTCCGCCAAGGCCTCGTCGGTCCTCCCTGCCTGGGCGTGGGCCGTCGCCAGCGCGACGCGGGCCTGGTACGAGTTTGGTTCGTTGGCGAGCACGCGTCGGCTCGCCTCGAGCAGCTCGTCCGACTGCCCCATCGCCTGGTGGCAGATCGCCATGGCGAGATCGACTGCCTGGCTGAGTTGCTGGATGCTGGCAACATTCGGGCGGAGCTGCTTCAGTTTCTCCAGGGCCGGGTGCCACTGCCGGCGTTCCATGAGAAGGCGGGCATCCGCCCACCCCACGACCGGGTTGTCGTCCCCCTCGAGCGCTCGCATCGCTTCGACATGGGGGATCGCCTCCTCGCCACGTTCGAGATCGAAAAGGAGATCGATGAGCCTGCCGAGGATGACCGGATTGTCGGGGAGCGTCTCCACCCCCTTGGCAAGGATCTCGAGCGCCAAGTTCGGCTCCGCCATGCGCTTCGCCAGATCGGCATGCCCGGTAATGACGCGGGCATCGTCGGCGTAGGGGGCCAGTCCCACCTCGATTACCTTCTTCGCCCGCGGGAAGTCGTTGGTCCGCATCGCGATCTCGAACTCGGCGAAGAGCACCTGTGGGGATTCGGGCGCCAGTTGGGCCGCCCGCGCAATTTCGATCCCCGCCGCCGAGAGATCGTTGTGGAAGAAGCTCCACGTCGCCATCGAAAGCCATGAATTGGGGTCGGTGGGGTAAACCTCCGGAAGGCGCCGCATGACCCTCGAGGCGGTGGCGGTGTCGCTATAGCGGCGCTCGAGAATCTCGGCCATGAGGAGGTAGGCCTCGGAGCATTCAGCAAGCGGTTCCCAGGAGGTATCGAACGACTTCGTGCCGATATCGAAACCGATCAATTTCGAGGCGACCTCGGCCGCCTCGTCGTAACGCCCCATTCCCGCACACGAGGTGGCGTAACGCAGATCGATGAGGTAATCGGGCGTGGCTGCCTTCGGGGCACTTTCGTCCCCTGGTTCGGGAGTTGGTTCGGAAGTTGGTGCGGGGGCTGCCGGCGCCGCTGTGGCGGGCAAAGGGTTGGCCAGGCGATGGTCGCGGATGAGCCCGAAATGCTGCCGCGCTTCGGTGAAATTGCCGAGCCGATAAAGGAATCCGGCAAGTTGCTCCCGGAGATCGTCGTCATCGGGATTCCGCTGTACCGCTGTTTCCAGGGCGTCGTAGGCCTGGGCCTGGCTGGCCCTCGAAGAGCGCGTCGCCCCGACCTTGCGGAGCATGAGTTTGGCGAACTCGGCTCGGGCCTGGTTGTCGTCGTCCCGCAATCCGATGTAGCGCACATAGAGCCCGACGGCCTCGTCCGAGCGCCCGTCCTCGGCGCGTTCGCGGGCGAGAACGAGAACGTTGTGGGCATTGCGGTAGACCTGGTACCCGTGGATCGCGTAGGTGCCGACTATCCCTCCGAGGACGAGGACGGCGACGATGATCAGGAGTTTCAGGTTGACCGTTTTCATGGGGATGACGGGCCGCTGATGTGCGGCTCCTTTGCTTGGCCTTGTGGCTGGGGTTGGGCGTCGTCCAAGTGAGCCCGCTGGGCGGGACGGCGAGCCCACCCGACGAGAACTCCCGGGACGAACCCGCGACGGTTCACACCCTGTTCGAAGCCCCTCTCTATGACGGGCGACCCACAGAGGACGGGCGACCCAAATAGGACAGGACACCTAATATGACGCGAGACCCGGAAATCGTTCAACCATCCGCCCGACATCCTTTCTGGGCCCCGACTGCCCCGATCGCCCCAAACATCAGTCTCATCCCATCTGTCGGGGCAGTCTGGGGGGAAGAAACCGGTCTGCCAGGAACCGGAAAAGTCCGATCAAAGAATTGGGAGGGGTTGCGACGAAAAAACCGCATGAGTCGGGATAAACGGTCGTAGGGCCGATGGGCCCGCACCCGCCACAATCGATCCACAGCGAGGTCAACCATGCCCCCCCGACCCCCCCGAATCTGCTCCTCATTCGCTTCTTCGAGAGCGTTTCGTGCCCGGATCATCGTGGCCGCCGTCTTCGGCGCCGGCGCTTGTCCGGGGTGGGTGTTGGCCCAGCAGGCCGGGGGCGGAACGATGCCCCGGCGGGCCGAATCGACGGCTGCCGTTGAGCGGGCGGGTTGGTCGCGGGCGATTCTGCCGGCAAAGCAGGCGGCCCGGGGGGGAAATGCAGACGCGAAGGTGGCTGCGGCGACGTCGGGACGCACCGGTCCGCGTGCCAACGCGGCGGTCTCCACCCGTGCGCGGGCTCCGGCTGCGGGGGTCCGGCAGACGAGCGCCGTCGGCACGGCCGACGGTGGTGTGGTGCTTGCCGGTCACGCCGTGGCCGCCGATTGTCGGCAGTGTGGCCAACGGGGCTGCGGGAAGTGCCGTCCCGCCGGTGGCCGTCTCGATCTCCCCTGCAATGGTCTCTGCGAGCAGGGAGGCTGTCCGGCCCATTGCCCGGTGCGTCCGGATCAGTTCGGCTATTACGCGACCCGCTGGCGATCGTGGCCCGGGCAGAGCGTAAAGCAGGTCGGCAACTTCGATCCCGCCACGACGCCCGTCGTCCCTCCCCGCTCCGAAGTGCCGGAGATGGCGGAGGAGCTCGCGTTGCCCAACCAGCAGGAAGAGGGCGCTGCAGACGACGGCGACGAAGAACAAGGCGATGAGGAAGGCAAGGATGGCGGGGAGATGTCTGGCGACGGTGCCCCCGGCGACGCTCCACCGCCCCCGAAAGCCGAGGCGGAGGAGGCCGGCGATGCCTCGAAGCCCGTGGGCGCCAAGGAGGACGACAAGCCAGCGGCCGCGGTTGACGCTGCATCGACGGGCGACGCTTCTTCCGCTCGGCCGTCCGACGATTCCGGGGCCGCTGCGGCGCTGCCGGCTGGAACCTTCGCCGGCACCGCGTGGGCGAACTTGGGGCGCGGGACGCGGGCCGAATCGACGCTGGATGCCCGCGGGAATGTGGTGCAAACCAGCGCGTGGGTCGAGGCGACGCAGAGCGACCGCCCGGCGGGCGATCGCGACCACTCGAAGCTCCGTTCGCCGACGCTGAAGCTCCTCGAGCTCAACGAACAAGCCGTCGAAAAGTGCCGCGAGAAAACTGCGGCTGCCGCGGCGACAGCGGGGAAGACGGCGGCGAATCCGCTCCGCGGAGCGACCGCCCAGCTGGGGAATCCGCTCCGCTGACAGAGGCCTCGGGGGAGCACTGCGAGAGGCGGGACTCGAACCCGCACGCCTTGCGGCACTGGAACCTAAATCCAGCGCGTCTGCCAATTCCGCCACTCTCGCCAAGACGAATCTTACCTCAGCGGCGCCGTTGTCGTCGGCGCGGCGTCTGCCCCTGCCCCGTCGGAGGAGGCGCCGTCGTCCCGCAGAAATCGCTCGAGATTGCCCCGGCCCGTCGGGGAGCGGGGGGGCCATGTCGCCATCAGGACGTCCTGGATCGTGTCCGCCCGGCGGGCCCTGACCATCCTCGCCCCATGGATCTCGAGGGCCACGATCTGCTCCCCGGGCGGGTGGCTCGCGTTCCAAGCCTTCACCAGTCCGGTAGCCAGGCTCGGGGCAAAGGCACGATGGTCCGGTTTGGGGAGTTCCCACAACAGTTTCTGCAGCCGCTGGTCGCCGAGGGAGTGGAAACCACCGGCGGGGAGAACGGTCTCCAGCGGCCTCCCCCGACGGAGGATGTCGACGGTCGCGCCGTTGGCCAGTTCGGCACGCCCGTAGACCCACTGCCGTTGCGGCCGGATCTCTCCAAAAACGCGCCAATCCTGCTCCAGGAACGTCAGCTGGACCGCGTGCTGCAGGCCCGCGGGCAGGCGTGAGCCTTGCCATGGACCGTTGGCGTGGGCGAAGGCGACCGCTGCGATGCCCAGCGCTGCCAGGCAGAGGATCCGTCTCGCGGGGTCGAGGCGCGCTTCCCCGTCGGAGCCGGCGGTGGTGACGATCGTCCCGGCGCCGATCCGGTCCCAGAAAGAGCCGGGGAGGAGGGCCACCCAGGCGGCGATCCCCACCCACGGGAAGAGGCAGACGTCCATCGTCACCGCAATCGCGCCATGAAAGAGGATGAACACCCCCACCAGTGGAATCCGCACTCGCGGTACGAGGAGGAGGACCGGACCGGCAAGCTCGACCACGGGCGTCGCCCATGTCAGCCAGCGGGCACCCCATCGCCACCCGGCGACGAGGTTGCCAAGCGTCGTGCCGTGGTCGTGGACCGAGAGCGCATAGCCGACCGCTTCGCCCGACCACCAGACGTCGTTCCATTTCCCCATGCCGGCCGAGAGGTAGACGGCCGCCACTTGGAGCGTCAGCGCGAAGGCCGCCACGCCGTGGTGGGGCAGGGGCTCCCGGGAACGCCATCCTCCGCGGTCCGCTGCGCCCCAGGCCCAGACGGAGCCGAGCGGGAGGAACTGCCCCCAGAAGAGGAGCACGGCCAGAAAGACGTCGCCGGCGTTCGTCACCGGTGCGGTCCGGCGGACGAGGCTGACGACGACGACCCAGGCCGCCGTCGTCGTCCATGGCAGGCCGATGCCGGCGGCGAGGAGGACCCCACACACTCCCTCGGCCCACAGCAGGCCGTAGCCCCACCAGGCGGCATCGCACCACAGTCCGACGGACCAGGACCAGGGGTGGCCGATGAACCGACGGACCAGATCGGGGGGAAGCACGCCGTCGGCCGTGAGCGTCAGCGGGGCCCCGGGGAGGCGGGCGAGGGCATCGGCGACGAGGATCGTGCCGACGATGACGCGGAACACCGCGAGGCTGCGGAGGTCGAGCGACGTGGCCCGCCCGACGAGCCGCCGCACCGGGCCACAGCCGGCGGGGCCCGCGCCGCGATCGGCGGCCAAGCATGGTCGAAGGTCCTTGGTCATCGGAGGGGCGCAGGCACGGGGGGGAAGCGGGGCGCCGTGGCTGTCCGCCGCGGTCTGTCCATGGAGTGTTTCTTGAAGGAACCGTTCACCGCAACTACAACAACGCTCCTGCCGGTCTCGTCCCTGCCCTGTTAGCCGTATTGGAGTTCGAGCCGATGACGACGCACGTTCCGCTGGTGGTTCTCGGGGGGGGGCCCGGTGGGTATGCCGCGGCGTTCCTCGCGGCCGATCTCGGCATGGAGGTGGCGATCGTCGAGCAAGAGAAGCGCCTCGGCGGCACCTGCCTGCTGCGGGGTTGCATTCCCTCCAAGGCGCTCCTCCACGTCGGTCGGGTGCTGGCAGAAGCGCGGGAGATGGAGTCCTGGGGGATCGACCTCGGCAAGCCGAAGATCAAGCTCGACGCCCTTCGGGCTCGCAAAGAGAAGGTGATTTCGACACTCACCGGGGGGCTCGGCCAACTCGCGAAGCGCCGCGATGTCCGGATCATCCACGGAACGGCCCGTTTCACCGGGTCGGGATCGCTCGAGGTTTCCGCTGCCGACGGCAGCCAGACGGTCACGTTCGACCACTGCATCCTGGCGAGTGGATCGCGGCCGGCCCGGATCCCGGCCTTCGCGCTGCCCACGCCTAGGGTGATGGATTCAACCTCGGCGCTGGAGCTCGAGGAGATCCCCGACTCGCTCCTCGTCATCGGTGGCGGGTACATCGGCCTGGAGATGGGCACGATCTATGCCGAGCTCGGCTCGAAGGTCTCGGTCGTCGAGCTCACCGACACCCTCCTCCCCGGCGCCGATCGGGATCTCGTCAAGCCGCTCCAGGCGCGGCTGGAGAAGCTCTTCGAAGCGATCCACATGAAGACGAAAGTGGCCGGATTGGAGGATAAGAAGAAGGGGATTGTGGTCCGTTTCGAGGGGCCGGAGGGGCTGCTCGAGAAGGAGTTTTCCCGGGTGCTCGTGGCGGTCGGTCGGCGCCCAAATTCGGACGGCCTGGGGCTCGAGAACACCGCCGTTACGATCGATGCCAAGGGGTTCGTCCAGGTCGACGCCCACCAGCGGACGAGTGACCCGAAGATCCTCGCCATCGGTGACGTTTGCGGGGAGCCGATGCTCGCCCACCGGGCCAGCCATCAGGGGAAGGTCGCCGTCGAGGGGCTCCATGGCGAGCCCGCGCTGTTCGCGCCGCGCTGCATCCCCGCGGTGGTCTTCACCGATCCGGAGATTGCCTGGGCCGGGCTCACCGAGCAGGAGGTGCGGGCGAGCGGACAAACGGTCGAGATCAGCCGTTACCCATGGGCGGCCAGTGGTCGCGCCCAGGCCCTGGGGCGGACGGAGGGGATGACGAAACTCCTCGTCGATCCGGAGACCGACACCGTCCTCGGGGTGGGGATCGTCGGCGCCGGGGCGGGGGAGCTGATCGCGGAAGGAGCCTTGGCCATCGAGATGGCCGCCAGTGCCCGCGACCTCGCCGAAACCATTCATGCCCATCCGACCCTCGGGGAGACGGTGGCGTTCGCGGCCGAGAACTATTTCGGCACGGCGACCGAGATCTACCGTCCCAGGAGCTGAATCCCCCGGGGCCAGGGGCGCAGTTCCCGCCGCCGCTGGAGCCCTGTCAGGCCGGTGGCCAGCCGGCCCGGTTCCGAGTCGAAAAGCGTTTCGAGGAACCGACTTTCGTCGCGCGGCCCATTGACGAAACGGCCTTTACGGCCGCCGGCAGGGGCGGAATAATAGGGAAAGTTCTCCCAGCCCTCCCGGAGTTGCCCATGGCGAGCCCCGACATCGACGAGTCCGGCACCGACGGAGCTACCCAAGCTTCGCAACTCCCCCCGGGCGCACATGCCCAGATGTCGATCGGCCGGATGACGGACCCATCCGCAGGGCAACCGGTCGCGGTCGATGGCACCGCCGGTGTCGACACCGACCCGACCGAGACGCGGGAATGGCTCGATTCCCTCCGCTACGTGCTCAACAGCCGGGGCGAGGAGCGGGCGGCCTACCTCCTCCATGCCATCGAGCAGGAGGCCTATCGGCTCGGGGTGTCGATTCCGTTCTCGGCCACCACCCCCTACATCAACACGATCCCGGCCGACAAGCAGCCCCTCTTTCCCGGCAACCGGGAGGTCGAGCGTCGGATCAAGAGCATGATCCGCTGGAACGCGATGGCGATGGTCGTCCGCGCCAATCGCGAGGACAAGAGCATCGGTGGGCACATCTCCACCTTCGCCTCATCGGCGACGCTCGTCGAGGTGGCGATGAACCACTTCATCCGCGGTCGCGGCGAAGATTTCTCCGGCGATCAGGTCTATTTCCAGGGGCATGCCTCCCCCGGCATCTACGCCCGGGCGTTCGTCGAGGGGCGGATCACCGAGAAACAGTTGGAGAATTTCCGCCGCGAGCTCGCCGACGGCGGCGGGCTTTCGAGCTACCCGCACCCCTGGCTGATGCCCGGGTTTTGGGAGTTCCCCACGGTGTCGATGGGGCTCGGACCGCTGATGGCGATTTACCAAGCCCGGTTCAACAAATACCTCCAGGATCGGGGCATCAAGGACACCAGCCGGCAGACGGTCTGGTCGTTCATCGGTGACGGCGAGAGCGACGAACCAGAGACGCTCGGCGCGATCACGCTGGCGGCCCGCGAGAAGCTCGACAATCTCGTGTTCGTCATCAATTGCAACCTCCAGCGGCTCGACGGGCCCGTCCGCGGCAACGGCAAGATCATCCAGGAGCTCGAGGGGCTCTTCCGCGGCGCAGGCTGGAACGTCATCAAGGTCATCTGGGGCGATGATTGGGATCCGCTCCTCGACAAGGACGATGAAGGTCTGCTCGTCCAGCGGATGAACGAAGTAGTCGACGGGCAGTATCAGAAGTATGTCGTCATGCCGGGCAGCTACATCCGCGAGCACTTCTTCGGGGCCGATCCGAAGCTCGCCGAGATGGTGGCGAATCTCTCCGACGAGAAGCTCAAGAAGCTCCGCCGTGGCGGGCACGATCCGGAGAAGGTCTATGCGGCCTACGCGGCGGCCATGGCCTGCACTGGCAAGCCGACGGTGATCCTCGCCAAGACAATCAAGGGCTACGGCCTGGGCGAGGTTGGCGAGGGGCGCAACGTCACCCACCAGCAGAAGAAGCTCAACGAGGACGAATTGCGGGCCTTCCGCTCCCGTTTCGGGATCCCGATCTCCGACGACGAGGTCGCCAAGGCGCCGTTCTACCGGCCCTCCGAGGATTCGCCGGAGATGAAGTATCTGCGGGAACGGCGCGAGGCGCTCGGGGGCTACGTGCCGACCCGTCCGCTCGATTCCCCGCGGCTCGAGGTTCCCAAGCTCGCCGACTACATCCCTTTTATTGAGAAGAGCGCAGGTCGTGAGGTCTCGACCACGACCGGGGTGGTGACGCTCATGGCGTCGCTGCTCAAGGACAAGTCGGTGGGGAAGTACATCGTCCCGATCGTCCCCGACGAGTCGCGGACCTTCGGCATGGATCCGCTCTTCAAGCAGTGCGGGATCTACGCCCATACCGGGCAGCTCTACGAGCCGGTCGACTCCGATCAGCTCCTCTACTACCGCGAGGCAAAGGACGGGCAAGTCCTCGAGGAGGGGATCACCGAGGCGGGGAGCATGGCGAGTTTTATCGCCGCCGGAACGGCGTACGCGACGCACGGCGTGCCGATGATCCCGATGTTCATCTACTACTCGATGTTCGGCTTTCAGCGGATCGGCGATTTGATCTGGGCCGCTTGCGACTGCCGGGCCCGGGGATTCCTCCTCGGCGGCACCGCCGGCCGCACCTCGCTCAATGGCGAGGGATTGCAGCACCAAGACGGCCACAGCCATCTGTTCGCGATGGCCTATCCGACGGTCAAGGCCTACGACCCGGCGTTCGTCTACGAGACGACCGTGATCATGCTCGACGGTATGGAGCGGATGTACGCCAAGGGGGAGGACTGGATCTACTACCTGACGATCTACAACGAGAACTACGAGATGCCGGCGATGCCGGCTGGCTGCGAGGAAGGGATCGTGAAGGGGGCCTACCGGCTCCGTGAGAACCCCGCCAAGCCGGTCACGGCGAAGGGGGCGAAGAAGGGAAAGGGCGCATCCCTCCCCCCCGTCCAGCTGCTCGGCTCCGGATCGATCCTGCGGGAGGTCATCCGCGCCGGTGAGATCCTCGCCGACCGCTTCGGCGTGACGAGCACGGTGTGGAGCGTGACGAGCTGGAAGGAACTGCGCCGCGAGGCGCTGGCCTGCCGGCACTGGAACATGCTCCATCCGACCCAGACGCCGCGTCGCAGCTACCTCGAGGAGACCCTGGGCGCCGCCGAGGGGATCTTCGTTGCCGCCAGTGATCATGTCCGGACCGTCCCTGAGCAACTCGATCCCTGGATTCCGGGGGGACTGTTCGTCATGGGGACCGACGGTTTCGGGCGGAGTGAATCGCGCCCACGACTGCGGCGCCATTTCGAGGTCGATGCCGAGTGCATCGCCGTCGGGGTGCTCTCCAGGCTTGCGGCCGCCGGTGCTATCGGTGCCGAGATCGTCGCCGAGGCGATCACCTCGCTGGGCGTCGATGCGGAGAAAATCGACGCCGCCAGCGCCTGATCCATCCCCTCCGTCGTGGTGCCCGTCGCCCACGCCGGGACTCTCTCCTTTCCCTCCCCCGCCCGTTTCCCCCCGCGACCCCACCATGGCCACCGATTTCAAGTTGCCCGATCTGGGCGAAAACATCGCCTCCGGCGATGTCGTCAGCGTGTTTGTCTCCCCCGGGGACGTGGTCAAGCCGGGCCAGGCGCTCCTGGAAGTCGAAACCGACAAGGCCGTCATCGAGGTGCCCTGCCCCCCCGGTGGCCGCGTCGTGAGTGTCCTTGTCAAGAAAGGGGACACCGTCAAGGTGGGGCAGACGCTGGTCACCCTCGAGGCGGCCGGCTCCGCTCCGGTGACCGCGAAGCCCGCTGCGGCTGCACCCGCCCAGCCTGCGTCGGTCGCGGCCCCCCCCGCCTTGGCAAAGGTCGCGCCGGCCGTGGCGAAGGTCGCGTCGGCCGATCCCGTGCCGGCTGCCCCTCCGCCGGTCGCCGTCAAGCCCGCCCTCGAGCCTGAACCTGCCGCGCCGAAGCCGGCTGAGGCCGCGGTCGATCCCGCCGGTCCGGCGGTGCGACGGCTCGCCCGTGAGCTCGGCATTGATCTCGGTCGCATCAAGGGGAGCGGGCCGGCGGGGCGGATCCTCCGTGAGGACGTCGTGGCGGCCGTTCGTCTGGGGAGCGCCCAGGGGGCGGGGCGTTCGGCGGCAACGCCGACCTCCGACCGCGATGATTGGGGGCCGGTCCATCGCGAACAGATGTCGCGGATGCGGCGGACGATTGCCACCAATATGGTGCGGAGCGTCTCGACGATTCCCCACCTGACGAACTTCGACGATGCCGACGTCACCGAGATGGAGCGGCTGCGGAAGGCGAGCGCCGATGACCATGCCAAGGTGAACGTCAAGCTGACGGCGCTCTCGTTCGTGATCAAGTCCGTCAGTCTCTCCCTCCGCCAGCACCCGGCGATGAACGCCAGCATCGACGTCGAGAAGGGGGAGATCCTCTACAAGGATTACGTCAATATCGGTCTTGCTGTCGACACGCCCCGCGGGCTCGTGGTGCCGGTGATGCGGGGCTGCGACGAACTGTCGATTCCGCAGATCGCCCAGACGATCGCGGAGACGGCGGAGAAAGCGAAGCACGCCCAGTACTCCATCGAGGATCTGCGCGGCGGCACCTTCACCATCAGCAACCTCGGCGCCATTGGCGGCACCTATTCGACGCCGATCATCAATTGGCCCGAGGTGGCCGTCCTCCTCGTCGGTCGGTCGCGGAAGTTGCCGGTGGTCCAAGGGGATCGGATCGAGCCGCGTCTGATGATGCCGTTATCGTTGTCGTATGACCACCGGATCATCGACGGTGCGATGGCTGCCCGGTTCCTCCGGGAAGTGATCGGTTACCTCGAGAGCCCCGGGCGCCTTCTTCTTGCCCGCTGACACCGTTCCCATCCGGGGGGTGGAGGCGGGATGCCGCCGCCCCGTCGTCCCACCGTAAGCATTGGATCGCAGCCGTGAGCCTTCCCGATCGCCTCGACGCCGCCGGAACCGCCAGCCTCGCGTTTCTCGAGGAATTATTTGACCAGTACGTCGCCGATCCGATGAGTGTCGATGCCCAGTGGCGGGAGTACTTCGAAGCTCTCGACGGGCCGGAGGGGGCGGGAAGGTCTCCGTCGTTGGGAGCTGGTGCGGATGGCCACGCCCCGGCATCGAACGGCCATGCCGGCACGCCGCTCCACGGGAGCCAGTACCACGGCACCCAGTATCACGGCGACACCGGCGACCTCCTGGTAACACCCGACGGCATCGCCACGGCCCACGCCGTCGCCGTCGCCGGGGGGAATATCCGGCTCCCCGATGCCCCGGTCGGTGAGGCGATGCCGCTGCCGCTGCCGTTGACAACCGGCAATGCTGCCGAAGAGCGAGTGGCGTTTCTCCAGGACCGCGTCGACCAGCTCGTCCGGGCCTACCGGGTCCGCGGCCACCTGATGGCGGAGATCGATCCGCTCGGTCGGCCCCGCCCGGGCCTGCCGGAGCTCGATCCCCGGTTCTATCACCTCACCGAGGAGGACATGGACCGGACGTTCTCCACCGACACGATCGAGGGCCCGCAGTCGATGCCGCTGCGGGAGATCATTCAGCGCCTGCGGAACACCTACTGCCGGGCGATCGGTGTGCAGTTCATGCACATGGACGATCTGCGGGTCCGGCAATGGCTCCAGGTGCGGATGGAGGGGTGCGAGAACCGAGTGCAACTCGATCGGCGCCAGCAACTGCGCATCTACCGGCAGATGACCTGTGCGGCGGTGTTCGAGGAGTTCATCCAAAAGAGGTTCCTCGGGGCGAAGAGCTTCTCCCTCGAGGGGGGCGAATCGCTCGTCCCGCTCCTCGAGATGGCGATCGAGCGCGCGGCCACGCAGGGGATCGGCGACGTCGTCCTCGCCATGGCGCACCGCGGCCGGCTCAATGTCCTCGCCAATGTCATGGGGAAGAGCGCCCAGCGGATCTTCCGCGAGTTTGCCGATCTCGACCCGGAGCTCCATGTCGGCCGCGGCGATGTGAAGTATCACCTCGGCCATTCGAGCGATCACCGTGCCGCCAACGGCCGCAACGTCCACCTCACGCTCTGCTTCAATCCCAGCCACCTCGAGTTCGTCGATCCCGTCGCCATCGGACGCGTCCGGGCCCGCCAGGACCGGATCAGCGATTTCGCCCGGCAGACGGGGATGGTGCTGCTGATCCACGGCGACGCCGCCTTCGCCGGCGAGGGAGTCATCCAGGAGACGCTCAATTTGAGCGAGCTCGACGCCTACCGCATCGGCGGCGCGCTCCATGTCGTCGTCAACAACCAGATCGGGTTCACGACAGGCCCCCGCGAGGCCCGCTCCTGCACCTACGCCACCGACGTGGCGAAGATGCTTCAGATCCCGATCTTTCATGTCAACGGTGAGGATCCGGAGGCGGTCGCACAGGTCGTCAATCTGGCGATGGACTTCCGCCGCGAGTTCCAGCGGGATGTCGTTATCGACATGTACTGCTTCCGGCGCCGCGGCCACAACGAGGCCGACGAACCGGCGTTCACCCAGCCGGCGCTGTACCGCGTCATCGAGAAGCGGCCGAGCGTCCACGAGAGCTACCTCGAGAAGCTTCTGAAGCTCGGCGAGGTGACGCGCGAGGAGGCGATGCAGATCTCCGAGGAACACCGGGCGAAGCTCGACGCCGAACTCTCGGTGGCCAAGAGCGACGACTACGTCCATTCCAACGAGCTGGCCGGCGTCTGGGCGGCCTACACCGGAGGCCGGGAGCGGGATTCGATCGACGTCGACACGGGTGTGAGGGCCGAGCTCCTCACCCATATGCTCCGGCAGTTGATCCGTCTTCCCGAGGGCTTCCAGCCCCACCCCAAGATCCAGAAGTTCCTTGAAGTCCGCCAGCAGATGGCCGAGGGCAACCAGCCGCTCGACTGGTCGGCCGCGGAGGCTCTGGCGCTGGGAACGCTCGCCACGCAGGGGATGCGGGTGCGGCTCTCCGGGCAGGATTGCCAACGGGGAACCTTCAGCCACCGTCATGCCGTGATCCACGACTGCGTCACCGACGAGACCTACTGCTCGCTCGAGCACCTCAGCTCCGAGCAGGCCCCGGTCGAGATCTTCAACAGCCCGTTGTCCGAGGCTGGGGTGCTCGGCTTCGAGTACGGCTATAGCCTCGACTGTCCAGACGGCCTCGTCATGTGGGAGGCACAGTTCGGCGATTTCGTCAATTGTGCCCAGGTCGTTATCGACCAATTCATCGTCAGCGCCGAAGACAAGTGGAACCGTCTCTCGGGGCTCGTGATGCTCCTACCGCACGGCTTCGAGGGCCAGGGCCCGGAGCATTCCAGCGCCCGCCTGGAGCGATTCCTGTCGCTCGCCGCGAAGGACAACATCCAGGTGGTCACGCCGACGACACCCGCCCAGATGTTCCATCTCCTCCGCCGCCAGATGCTCCGCACCTGGCGGAAGCCGCTGGTGGTGATGACTCCCAAGAGTCTCCTCCGGCATCCGGAGTGCGTGTCGCCGCTGGCGGAGCTGACGTCGGGAACCTTCCGCCGCGTGATCCCCGATGCCTCCGGCGCTGGGGCCCGCGATGTCCGGCGGATCCTCCTCTGCGCGGGAAAGATCGCCTACGAGCTCGAGAAGCGCCGTCAGGATCTCGGCCGCCACGACGTCGCGATCGTCCGCGTCGAGCAACTCTATCCCCTCCCCAAGGCCGATATCGAGGCGGCGATCGGTGCCTATGCCGTCGGCACGCCGGCGGTGTGGGTGCAGGAGGAGCCGGAGAACATGGGGGCGTGGCGTTTCTACCGAGTTCACTTCGGCGAAAAGCTCCTCGATCGTTTCCCCTTCTCGGGGGTCTGTCGGCAGAGCGCCGCGAGCCCTGCGACCGGATCGAAGAAGAGCCACGACATGGAGCAGAATGAACTGCTCTCCGCGGCGTTCCAATCGTGACGCGGGGCCTTGCCCTTCACGAATAACCTCCCCATCCACCATCCACTCCCTCCCCGGCACTGCCATCATGCCCATCGAACTCAAAGTCCCCGAAGTCGGCGAATCGATCACCGAGGTGCAGATCGGCACCTGGAAGAAGCGCGAGGGGGAAGGGGTCGCGATGGACGACTCGATCGTGGAGATCGAGAGCGACAAGGCGACGGTCGAGCTTCCGGCACCTGCCGCCGGCATCGTCACGAAGATCCTCAAAGCGAGTGGCGAGAAGGCGCGCGTTGGCGAGGTGATCGGGTACCTCGAGCCGGCCGGATCGGCCGCGGCGGCTGCCCCTCCGGCGGCCCCCGGTAGCCAGCCGGTCGTCGACGTGAAGCGGACCGGCAGTCGGGTCGACATCGGCTCGGTGCAGATGTCGGCCGGCGACGGTACACGAGTGATGCCGGCCGCGGCACGCGTGCTCGGCGAAGCCGGTGTCGCAGTGTCGGCCGCGACCGGCACCGGGCCCGGGGGCCGGGTGACCAAAGATGATGCGCTCGGAGCGGTCGCCGCTGCACGGGCACCGGCCCCGGTGTCGAAGCTGGCACCGGCCGCCGCGCCGCCAGGGCGTCTCCCGGGGGCGCGGGAGGAGCGGGCGGTGCTCATCAGCCCGATCCGTCGTCGGATCGCCGAACGGCTCGTCGAGGCCCAGCAGCAGGCGGCGCTCCTCACGACCTTCAACGAAGTCGATATGAGCGCCGTGATGGCGCTGCGGAACAAGTTCAAGGATGTCTTTCTCCAGCGCTACGGGGTGAAGCTCGGGTTCATGTCGTTCTTCGTGCGGGCCGCCGTCGAGGCGCTGCGAACGGTGCCCCAGGTCAACGCCGAGTTCCGCGACCCGCACATCATCTACCGTGACTACGCCGACATCGGCATCGCCGTCGGCGGTGGCAAGGGGCTCGTCGTGCCGGTGCTGCGGAATGCCGAGACGCTGTCGTTTGCGCAGATCGAGCTCGGGATCACCGACTTCGCCAAGCGGGCAGCCGATAACAAGCTCAAGCTCGACGAGCTCCAGGGGGGGACGTTCACCATCTCCAACGGCGGTGTCTACGGATCGATGATGAGCACCCCGATCATCAACCCGCCGCAGAGTGGCATCCTCGGTCTCCACGCGATCACCGACCGCCCCGTGGCCATCGACGGGCAGGTCGTGATCCGGCCGATGATGTATCTGGCGCTGACGTATGACCATCGCCTCGTCGACGGTCGCGAAGCGGTCACATTCCTGAAGAAGATCAAAGACACGATTGAGGATCCGACCCGTCTGATCCTCGAAGTCTGAACCGGGCCTTGTCGACGGGGTGATTCACCGGCCGGCACGCCCCGTCGAGGGAATGCCGTGGCGGATGGTCGGGGAAGGTCCCCGGCCGATGGCGGGCGAGTGAGAGGAGTGGGCTGGCCGATGCAAGCGTATGACGTGCTGGTGATCGGTGCCGGTCCCGGCGGCTATGTGGCCGCCATCCGTGCCGCCCAACTCGGGTTCTCCGCCGCCGTGATCGAGAAGGAAGACCGCCTCGGCGGCACCTGCCTACGGGTCGGGTGCATCCCCTCCAAGGCGCTCCTCGAGTCGAGCCACAAATACGAGGAAGCCCGGGGTGAGCTTGCCCATCACGGCGTCCAGGTCGGCTCGGTGGCCCTCGATCTGGCCGCGATGCTCAAGCGCAAGGAAGAGGTCGTCGCCACGCTCTGCAAGGGGATCGACGGCCTGTTGGCGAAGAACAAGATCGCCCGGATTCGCGGCACCGGCCGGATCGCCGGGCCGGGGCGCGTCGAAGTGACCGGGGCCGACGGCACGAAGTCGCTCCTTGAGTCTGCCCGGATCATCCTCGCGGTGGGGAGCTCGAGCATCGTGCTGCCGGGTGTTGAGGTCGACGGCGGCATCGTGGGGACGAGCACCGAGGCGCTTTCGTACGACGCCGTCCCCGGGCATCTGGTCGTGATCGGCGGCGGCTACATTGGCCTCGAGCTCGGCAGCGTCTGGCGCCGCCTCGGCGCCAAGGTGACGGTCCTCGAATACGCCGATCGGATCCTGGCCGGGATCGATGCCGACGTCGCTTCGGAGGCGCTGGTGCAGTTCCGCAAGCAGGGGCTCGACATCCGGCTCGGCGCCAAGGTGAATGGTGCCCGTGCGGTGAAGTCGGGCGGCGCCGTGGTGGAGTGCGAGGGGCTCGAGCCGATCCACTGTGATCGCGTGCTCGCCGCCACCGGCCGACGCCCGGCCACCACCGACATCGGCCTCGACTCCGTCGGCATCCAGCCCGACAAGCGCGGGTATGTTCCGGTCGACGGCCTGTTCCGCACCTCGGCCGCCGGCGTGTGGGCGATCGGCGACTGTATCCTAGGGCCGATGCTCGCCCACAAGGCGGAAGAGGATGGCGTCGCGTGTGTTGAGGGGATGAAGACCGGCCACGCGCATGTCGATTACGACCTCGTGCCGGCGGTCGTGTTCACCCACCCGGAGATCGCCGCCGTCGGCAAGACGGAAGAGCAGCTCAACGCCGAGGGGCGGAAGTACCGCAAAGGGGTGTTTCCGTTCCGCGCCAACGGCCGGGCCCGGACGATCAACGACACGATCGGCAAGGTGAAGGTCTTGGCCGATGCAGCCACCGATCGGGTGCTGGGGATCCACATCATCGGTCCGGCCGCGGGCGACATCATCGGCGAGGCGGCGGCTTCGATGGCCTTCGGCGCCACCGCCGAGGACATCGCCCGCGTCTGCCACGCCCATCCGACGTTGCCGGAAGCGCTCAAGGAAGCGGCCATGGCCGTGTCGGGGAACGCGATCCACAGCTGACGCGGTCGATTCCCGGGTGCCTTTCCCGGCAGCCCCGTTTCGGCCTCCCCACCCCACACAGCGGGCGCTGGCCAGGAATGAGCGGTGCGCTCTCGGCTCCGAGCCGGCGGTTGCCGGAGCCGCGCCGGTCGGAGTGGTTTTACCGATGAATCCGGTCGGCCAAATGGTGGCAGACGGGCAAGATCCGAGGTAGAGTCGGGGGTGTCCCTCGAAAAAGGGGGTAAATCGGATGACCGCGTCAGCCACGCGGGAGTGCGAGCGATGCCACGCCTCTTTGAGTATCTCATCCTCCGCGGGCTGCTGTTCGTCGGCGTGCCGATCATGCTTTTTGCCATGGCGGTCGGGCCCGCCCGCTGCCGGGCGATCGTCAGTCGCTTCTGGGCGCAGATCTGGCAGCGGAAGCAGGAGCCGGAGGAGGTCATCGAGCAGGTGGTGCAGCAGTACCGCGCGATGGTCGGCTCGCTCAACCAGACCCTCGAAAAGGCCCACGCCGCCGATGCAACGCTCGAACGCAACATCGAGCAGAGCGAGGCCAATCTCGCCACACTCGATGGAGAGGCCCGGGAGGCGGCCAGGCGGGGCGATGACCTCAATGCCAAGGGGGTGCTCTTCAAGAGCAATCTGGAGCGGCAGGCCCTCGCCGCTTTCAGCGAGCAGCGAACCCGGCACGCCCGGCAGATCGACGACATCCGCCGCAACCTTTACGCCGCAGAGCTCCAGCTCCGGCAGTATGAAGTGGGGCGTGAGCTCCTTCTGGCCCAACTCGCCGAGGCCAAGACTGTCGAACAGCAATACCGGATCGCCAGTGAGTTCGACCCGTTCAGCGCGGTCGGCACTTGGAAACAGGCGGAAAACATGGTGGAGGAGAAGCAGATCTCGGCCCGGGCCATCGGCCGGGTCGAAGCCGATCTGCGAAAAGCCCTCGAGGGGGACGGGGCGATCGTCAAGGCGGCGCCCCCCCTTAATCCGCCGGTAGCCCCAAACGACGAGCTCGACGACGAACTAGCCCGGTTGAAACGGACAATCCGCGAAGGGGAGGTCTGACATGGCGAGTGGACGGGTAGTTATCTGGCTGGTGGTGGCAGCGGCGGCGCTCGGCGTGGCGCAGCTGTTCTGGAAGTGGGAGGTGGAGCGGGTCGAGGTACCGACCGGCCGTTTCCTCGTGGTGATCCACCGTTGGGGGAGGAACCTGGAGCCCGACTCGATCCTGGCCCCCGACGACTCGTACAAGGGGGTTTTGGAGACCGTCCGTGGTCCGGGGAGGCATTTTCTCAATCCGCTCCTCTACGGCCACGAAATCCACGAGATGGTCGATATTCCTGCCGGCAAGTGCGGGATCCTCACCCGCAAGTTTGGCTTGCGCATTCCCCCCGAGCGGATCGCTGCCGGTGAGCTCCTCGCCCATGACGGCGAGCGCGGCATCGTCGCCGAGCCGCTCACGCCGGGAACCTATTCGCTCAATCCCCACGCCTACGATCTGAAGGTGGTCGACGCCGTCGAGGTGAAGGCCCAGTTTGTCGGGGTTCGCACCCGCAAGGTGGGCAAGGACCCGGGAACGCTGCCTGCAGACAAGCGCCAGGGGAGCTATGTCGTGGCCGAGGAGGGCTACCGCGGCGTCCAGCAGCGCTACCTCCCCCCCGGTACGTATTACATCAATCCCTTCGTCGAGGAGATTACGCCGATCGAGATCCGCAGCCACAAGGTCGACTTCGACGACATCTCGTTTCCCTCCCGCGACGGATTCACGCTCAAGCCTCACATCCAGGTGGAGTATGCGGTGGACAGGGAATTGGCCGCGGAGCTCCTCGTGCGGATCACCGACGAGGGGAAGATCTTCCAGGGGGACCAATCGCGCGACGAGATCGGCCGCAACGAGATCCTCCAAAAGGTGGTGCTGCCCCACATCCGTGGGTTTGCCAGGCTCGAGGGGAGCAGTTTCAACGCCACCGACTTCATCCTCGTTCCCGGGGAGGCCGACGTGGCGGTCATCAACAGCCGTGAGCGCTTTCGCCAGGCGCTGCTCGAGGCGGTCAAGCCCCGCTGCAAAGAGCTCGGCATCGACATCCGCGCCATCGCTGTCGGGCAAATGGAGCCTCCAAAGGAGCTGGCCTTGGAGATCTCCGACCGGGAGAGCGCCCTAGCCGAGCAGCAGAGAAACGTGGAGATGGTGAAGCAATACACCAACGAGCAGGCCCTCAAGTCCCAGGAGGCCGCCGTCGACCAAAACCGGGAGCGGGTGCTCGCCGAGACCAGGCTCGCCCAGGCGGAGACCGAGGCCGAACAGCTTCTCGATGTAGAGAAACTAAAGCTCACCGCGATGGTCACGGTGGCGACGAGCCAACTCGAGGCGGCCCGGGAGCAGGCCAAGGCGGTAAAGGCCCGGGCCGAGGCGGAAGCGGCGGTGATCACTGCCCAAAACGAGGCGGAGGTGGCGGCGCTGCGGACGAGCGTGGAAGGCTTCGGCAGCCCGGAGCTGTTCGCCCGTCATGCCGTGCTCAAGCGGCTGGCGCCGTCCCTGGGGGAGATTTTTGCTTCCGACGAAAGTGAGTTCGGCCGCCTCTTCTCCACGTTGCTCGTGCCCACCACCGGCGCCGACACGCTCCCCCAAGCCGTCGCGCCGTCCCCCCCGAATCCTGCCCCCTGACGAAGACGCCCACAGATCCCGATTCACACGACGGCCAGTTGAGGAGCACGCTTTCATGGACATCCGGTTCACGCCCCCCCGCCGCATCGAACGGTGGAAATGGATTCTCGGCTTCTGGGCCGTCGTCGCCCTGGCAAGCTTGGTGACGTTTCTCGTCACCTGGAATTCATTCTTCACCTATGTGCCACCGGGACAGCATCTGGTGCTCCTCGCCAAGGATGGTGCTCCGCTGCCGCCGGGGCACGTGCTCGCCGAGCCGGGGCAAAAGGGGCCCCTGGAAAAAGTTCTCGGCGAGGCCTGGCATTTCGTCCTGCCGATCGCCTACGAAGGGAAGCTGGAGCCCAACACGTCGATCGCCGCTGGCCAGGTCGGGATCGTCACGGCCCTCGGCGGTGAGCCGCTCCCGCCGGGGATGGTGCTCGCCGAGCCGGGGCAGCAGGGCATCCAGCGCGAGGTCCTTCCCCCCGGCAGCTACCGCATCAACCTCCACGGTTTCAAGGTGACGGAAGCCCCGGCGACGGAGATACCGGTTGGGTTCGTCGGTGTGCAGCGGCGGCTGGTGGGGCGGGAAACCGATGCGGCGCTGATCGAGGCCGACGCGGCCGGAAGCGTGGCCGACGACCGGAAGGGTTTTCTCCCCACGGTCCTCCAGCCCGGGCTCTACTACATCAACCCGCATGAAATCGATGTCATCCCGTCGGAGGTGGGCATCTTCCAAACCACCTTCTCCAAGGGGGCCTCCCAGGCCCGTCCGCCGATCACCTTCACCTCCCGCGGTGGCTTCCCGATCAGCATCGACTGCACCGTGGAATGGGAGATCCTGCCGGAGGACATGCCAAGGCTGGTGGCGGAATACGGCTCGCGGAACCGGATCGAGGAAAACGTCATCGATCTTCAGACCCACGCGATCGGTCGTGACAAGGGCTCGGAGTACGGGATCATCGATCTGCTCGAGGGGGCCAAACGGCGGAAGTTTCAGGACGACTTCACGAGCGAATTGATGAAGTCCTGCGCGGAGAAGCATGTCACCGTGCATTCCGCCTTCATCCGCAACATCGACATTCCCGAGACCTATCTCGAGCAGGTCCGTGACAAGCAACTTGCCACGCAGAAGACGCTGACCAACAAGGCCAAGGAGGCCACCGCCAAGACCACCGCCGAGGTTGAGGAAGCCAAGCAGATGGTCGAGCTCGGGGTGAAGAAGGTGGAGGCGGAGACGAAGCGGTTGGTGGCGCTGCTCGATGGGCAGGTCGAGAACCTGCAGGCCACCACGGAAGGAAACCTGGAACAGATGCGGGCAAAAAACGAGGCCGAGGTGGCGATCCTTGACGGGGAGATGAACCGGCTGACGGGCGAGGCCGAGGCCGAGGCGCAGAAGCTCAAGGAGACCGCCCGCAGCACCATTGCCCGCATGAAGATGGACATCTTCCGTGGCGAGGGGCAGTCGTTTCTCCGCTACGCGCTGGCCGAGGAGCTCAACCCTGACCTCCGGTTACGACTCTTCCAGAGCGGTCCCGGCACCTTCTGGACGAACATGACCGGGAGCGAAGGGATGAATCTTCTCCTCCAGCCGGGAGC
>CAMBFA010000003.1 GCA_945865325.1 Candidatus Kuenenia stuttgartensis | reverse complement strand
CGGTGCAACTCCAGCAGCCGCCTTTCCAGACGATCCCTGCCGCGCCGCCTGCCGGGACCTACCAGACGACGCCGAGCAACTACGCCGCTCCCGGGGCGGGGCCGTCGACCTTCTCGTTCGCCGCGCCGCCGGCGCAGATCGGGTCGGGGGATAAGGAAGCGCAGACGGTCCTCTCGGCCAAGCAGGCGCTCGACCAATTCTTCGCCCTCCAGATGGAATCGGTCCCCCCGGCGATGCTTCAGGCGGCCGAGGGGGTGGCGATCTTCCCCAACATGATCAAAGGGGGCTTCATCTTCGGCGTCAATTACGGCAAGGGGGTGCTCTGTGTCCGCAATCCCGACCGCAGCTGGAGCCCGCCGGTGATGGTGACAATGGGCGGGGGGAGTGTCGGCTTCCAGGCCGGTGTTCAGGCGGCGGACATCGTTCTTGTGTTCGCCACGCCGCGCAGCCTCCAGGGGATTCTCAATGGCCAAAAGGTGACCCTCGGCGCCGATGCGTCGATCGCCGCCGGGCCGGTCGGCCGCAGTGCTAACGCCGGTACCGATGTTGGTCTCGGTGCCGAGATCTATTCCTATGCCCGCAGCCGCGGGTTGTTTGCCGGCGTCTCCCTCGGTGGCAGCGATCTCTCTGTCGATCACAACGCCGACGCGCTCCTCTACGGGCGCTTCAATGTCACCCCCAGCGACGTGTTCTCGCTGCGGGGCCTGGCGATCCGCCCCGAGGTGCAGCAGCTCGTCGAGGATCTCAACGCCCGCTCGCGCCCTCAGCCGGTGGCCGTGACGACCGGCGCCGCCCTCCCCCAGCAGGCCGTGACGCCGTTCGGGGCCCAGCCGCAGGCGGTCAACCAGGTGCCGGGGGCCGAGCCGGCCCCATATCAGCCGGCCACGGCTCAGCCCGTCCCGTTTCAACCGACCTCGCTCCAACCCGCCTCCCAGCAGCCGGCGATCGTCCCCAGCCAGGCGCCGCCGCTGGTGCCGATCACACCCCGGTGACGCTCCTGCGGGGATTCACGTTCCTCGAGCCGACCATTTCCTCATCTGCCGCCGGAGGCGGTGGCCGATGCTCGCCACGGCCGCCGGCATCCGATGGAGCCGCAGGCTCCGCGCCACGCTCCGTCGCCGGGCGACGGGATCGATCGACGTCGTGAAGATCGTCGCGAAGCGATCGAGGATCCGCTCGGTGTGAGCGCAGGGGGGAACGGCGTTGCCCCGAAACCAGGGGCGGCCCAGGAGGGTGGCCAGAAGCGCCGGATCGCGATCGACCGCCACAACCCGTTCGACGAGGTCGTTGAGCGACGGCGAATCGTGGGCGGAGAGGAAGCTCGTGGTGTCGAAGTCGCGGCCCACCAGCGGATCGCCCCAATAGATCGGGATCGAGTTGACGAGCATCGGCTCGAGCACCTTCTCGGTGGTGTAGCCGGGGAACGATTCATTCTCGAAGGCGATCGTGAACCGGCAGTCGGCGAGGAACGCCCGCTTGTCGGCGATCCGGCCGCCGACGTTGTTGAACAGCTTCCCGCCGGAGTCGACGGGGCGATATTTCGACAGCCGGTGGAAGAAGTCGTTCCGCGTCTGGCAGAGGGGATTGGAGACGACGAACGCGCAAAAGCGCGACTTCGCCGCGATCATCGCCTCAAGGTCGACCGTCGGCGGCTTCACCAGCGCTCTGCCGTCGGCGTAAAGAACCCACAGCGGCAGACGCAGATGCCGGGGATGGGAATCGTGGCGGAATGTGAAGGCCCAGTCGCAGTTGAGCCAGTCGGGGCCGACGTTCTCGCCGCTGAAGAAGATCCGCGTGCAATCGTAAGCGAGAAACTCCTTCCTCCGGCTGCCGACCGTGGTGTAAACGACGTAGTCGGGCGGGCTGTCGAAGTCGAGCCGCCAGGCCGGCGCGAGGAGGCGGGTGAAGAAGTTGTCGCGCGGGTCGAAGCCGTCCCAGAAGCCGACGAAGCGGATCCGGACGGTGGGCCGTTGCTCGGAGATCGCGGCGGATGGGGCCAGCGGCAGGGGGGGCGTCATCGGGGAGCGTTCCCGAGGCAGCGTGAACGGGGGGAAGCCGATCCGTGGGCGGGGCGTTGCGGCCAGCGACTCATCCGGTGAGCCGGCGTTTCACCCGGCTGGCCACCTGCCATGCGAGGCCGCCGGCATCTTGGAGGCAGTCCTGTACATATCCCGACCAATCACCCCGGAGCCGACAGGAGCGGCGGTGATCGCGCCGCCAGTCGGCGGCACACACCGCGCGGCCCGGGAGGGGGATCGGCCCGGGCCGCGGACACCCCGCCCAGTGGATGGCGACCCATTTGAGGGGATCGGTGGAATCGTTGTCCCGGTAGTGGGTCAGCTCGTCGCGGCCCCCCCACGCATAGAGATCGTCGAGCCATTCGACCCTCGTGCCCGGAGCGTGGGCGGCGAGGACGTAGGAGAGGAATCCCTGGTCGGTGTAGAAGGGGCCGGCACGCATGCCGGTCATGGGGCCCATTCCATGCTCGGCATAGAACTGCTTGGCTTTTGCAAACACTGCTAGGAACGTGTCGTGGTCGATGGCATTCCTTGACGCAGCGAACTCGCCGCTATTGAGAAGGTGGCCTTCGTGCCAATCGAACGACGGGTCAAATGAGGCCAACGCAGCGACATCCCCTGTCATCGCCTCGAAGGTCCGCTTCCGGGTGGATTCGTCGGCGGCCTGGAGTTGTCTCCAGGTACTCGATCGCCGGTTCGCCATCACAAACGGCCCCTCGGCGGCGGCGATGTGATCGAGATACGGCTGGAGATCGCGGAGGACGAGTTGGTCGGCGTCCATGTGCATGAACCGCTCCGCCGGCCCCCAGAAGACCCGCAATTTCTTGTAGTAGCGGTCGAGTTCGAGGATCCGCGGATCGGTCGGGCGCCACACCGGATGGCCGAACATCTCATCGCCGCGGTAGTCATCGTCGGGGATCAGGTAGATCCGCGGCGACCGGACGTGTGCCTCGATGCTCGCGACGAGCGCCTTGGCAAGGCAGTAGTCGGACCGCATCGTGCTGACATAGATGGCGACGGTCATGGCATTCTCCTTGCAGCTGGTCACGCCAACATGGCGAGGAGTTTCACGAGCTGCTGCCAGAGCGTCCACAGACCGATGATGATGAAGCCGGCCGAGGATGTCACGAGGAGGATGTCCCAGGCGCGGCCCGGCCGCAGCCGGGGGTCGAGTGCCCGCCAGCGGAACCAGAGCACGGCCACGCCGAGGGCAGCGAGCATCACCGCCTGTGCGGCCCCACTGGCGAGGACCATCGCCAGCGGGGCGCGGATCGCCAGTGCCAAAACCATCGCCACCAGCGGCCAGGCGATCGACAGGCGGCGGTTCCAGGTCGTCCGGGCGGCGGCGTCCCCGGGCAGCAGGCCGGCGAGGATCAGCCCGTCGACGACCATCCGGGCGTTGCCCGCCGCGGCGACGAAGAGCGTGGAATAGAGAACCGCGAAGGCGCCGATCAGAAAGGCCCCGTTGGCCCAGGCGCCAAAAACCGGCGCGTACATCGCGCCGAGTGTTCGCACCATCTCGCTCCCCTCCGGGACGAGACCGAGGCGTCCCAGCGTCGCGGCGCCGAGGAGGTAGAAGGCCACGGTGACGGCCGTGTAGACCGCCATCGACGCCCAGGCGTCGAGTTGCATGACGCGGAGCCAACCACGGGCGCGGATCGCCCAGGCTTCGGAGTCGTCGCGCGGCCCGACAGCCACGCCGTATCCCTTCTCCAGGCACCAATAGGGATAGACCATCAATTCGCTGGCGCCCACGCCGATGATCCCGAAGGTCGCCAGGGCCGTCAGGATCGGAGAGAAATCTTTCCGCTCCTCCGGAAGGCGGAAGGCGAAACCGCTGCCGAACTCTGCCGCGGAAATCGCCCAGGCCGGATCGCATTGCAGCAGTCCGAGGGCCACGAGTGTGACCAGCGTGAACGTGCCCACGAGGACGATCGAGACCAGTTCGATCAGCTTGTAGCGTCCTAGCCCCAGCAGCACGGCGGTCACGATTCCGGTGACGACCGCCCAGAACGTGTCGTCGAACGGTTTGACGAGATCCTTTTTCTGGGAGGCGAGCTCGGCCATCCGGAGGTCGAGCGAGTCGGCCTTCGCGGTGTCACCGTGGTGGCGGGCCGCGGCGGCGAGGATCCGGTCGCTGGCGGCCTCGTCATGAACCCGATTCCATTCCCGCCCGGCCGCCGTCACCGGCACCCCCGCGGCGAGCGTCTGGGCCACACCTGAAAGGATCCCCCCCTGCTGCACGAGGACGAGAAGCGTCATCACGACCCAGGCCCAGTAGATCCAGCCCCGCCCGGCAAAGCGTGGCCCAGGCACCCGGTCGAAGGCATCCAGCGGCGTGCGCCCCCAGGAGAGGGTGGCACGGCCGATCTCCACCTGGGCCGCCACCTTGATCACGCAGCCGATGAGGATCAGCCACAGGAGTACGAATCCGGCCTGGGCTCCAGTGGTTGTGGTGGCAATCAGCTCGCCGCTACCGACGATCGAACTGGCCAGCACGATCCCGGGGCCGAGATGGCGCAAGGCTCCCAACAGCGTCTGAGGTGGATCAACGGTGGTGCGTGGCGGTTCCCCCATGGCGGGGATCAGTGTTGCGGATCAGCGGCCGGAAGGGAATCCGCCACCCCAAAAAAAACCACCGGGGCCCTGTGACGGGCCCCGGTGGCACTTGGTGACAGCAGCTGGGGATCACTTCGTGACGTCGCTGGTCGGCGCGGCACCGACCACCGGGGTGGCCGCGGCCGGGGCCGACACTGGGGTCAGCGTGTCGCTGGCCGGTTGCGGCGCGGAGGGATTCGACTCCCCCTTCCGGGTCGGATCGAAGGAGGCCCGGGGGGCCATCGCGGCCGGATCGGCCTGACGGGCGGTCCGCGTCAGTTCGATCACCGGCTTGAGGGCGGCGACGGCCCGGTCGACGGCCGGCTGGAGGAGCATGACGTCGACGATCATGTGCTGCACGTCGCTGACGGTCGAGGTGGCGTTCCGCAGGCCGTCCCGCAGATCGTGGAACCTGGCGAGCGTGGCATCGGCGTCATCGAGGTGGTCGGCACCCGACACGACCGCACTCTTCAGGGCCACGAGTCGACGGAGACGTTCCTCGGCTGGGCCGGTGACCGTATCCTGACTGACGATCGACGATGTCAGGCCGGAGATCCGCTCGACCGACTTTTCTGCGTCGACGATCGATGCCTCGGAGTCGATGACGGCGCGTCCCAGCCGGCCGGCACGCTCCTGGACCTCGGTGGCGTGATCGACGACGGTCGCCGATCCGGCGATCCGGGCAACGAGCTTCTGGACGTCATCGAGGACCGGCGTCGCGGCGTCAATCTTCGTCATCCCCACCGTCAGATCCTGGTGGAGGGCGTCGAGGACCGCCAGCGACGAACGGGCTTCGCGGGCCGAATCACGGGACGCCTCGATCTTCGCCGACAGATCGGCCATCTCGCCGAGGACGGTCGAGGCTTCACCGACGGCCGGACCACGGGCGGCGATCCCGGCGTGGAGGGTATCGACGCGATCGAGGGTCATTGTTGCCTGTTCGATCGCTGCGGTCTGGGCCGAGATCCGATCGGCGAGTTTCTCAAACCTTCCGAAAGCCTCCTCGGCATCGCCGAGTTGGCGGGCCTGGATCTGGAGCTGCGCGAGGAGGGCATTGGTGCCCTTGGCCGCGTTGCCGGTGGCATTCAGATCAGACACGGTTCTCGTCAGCTGGCTCACCTGACGCTCGAGGCCGGTGAGGTGTTGTTGCGAGGGGCGGAGGAGGCCGAACCAGGCAACCAGAAGCATCGCTCCGCTGCCGAAGAGGAACGACCATGTGTCGATCCTGGGGAACGCGGAAGCCGCTGGGACGGTGCCATGGGGATTGACGACGGGCATGGTGGAATCTCCGGAAAACGGAAGTTGGGGGTGGGGAAGGGATGGATCGTTACGAGCCGGTTGTTGCTGGAAAAAACCGACGGAACCGATCGGACGTCCGTGGCCGTATTAGGACGGTCTCGACACCCCCGGTTCCGGGAACGGCTTCTGCTCCGCCGTTGAAAAAAAGATCGGCAGATTTGCCCCACCGGCAGAGTCGGTGGAAAGAAAGACCGGCTAGGATGGCGGTGCCGGTTGGAGCGGGGAGGCGGCTGGCCGTTCAGCGCGTATACTCTTTGCCATCGCGCGCCCGTAGCTCAATTGGATAGAGCATCGGTCTTCGGAACCGAGGGTTGCAGGTTCGAGTCCTGCCGGGCGCACTAGAAAAGTTCGCGGGCTTGGAGCCCGGCTGAGCGCGCCACGAACCGGAGGTTCGCAAGCGAGGCCGTCAGGGATGACGGGCCTCGCGTGAAGGGTGCCTGCAGGTTCGAGTCCTGCCGGGCGCATTGAAAAGTTCGCGGGCTTGGAGCCCGGCTGAGCGCGCCACGAACCGGAGGTTCGCAAGCGAGGCCGTCAGGGATGACGGGCCTCGCGTGAAGGTAGAGACAGCCCTACGTCCCGGCGTCGGTGGCCTCGGCCCCCGGCTGTTGGTCTGTCGGAGAGGCTCGGGGAGCGGGGGCGTCCGGGGGCGGTTCATCGAGGCCGGTCGACGTGAGTCGCGCCGACTCGTGACCATCGCGTTCGAAAAATTCCACGCCCCCTTCGGATCGGCCGGAGCGTGTCCCGACGGCCATCGAAACGTTGCCCCGAGCGTCGCGGATCTCGATCCGCCCTCCGCCGCCCCCCTGCACGCGTCCGAGGTGGACGAGCGGGTTTCCGTCGGCCGACTCCACCCGGAGATTCTGGCAAACAACGTTCTCGGCCTCGAGAATCTCGCAGCGGATGCGGCCATTGAGATCAGGCGTGCCCGACTGGGCCCGCATGGCCAGGCCGATCGCCAGAAAGAGAAGCGGATAGACCGTCCAGCGTTCGCGGGTCGTCATGGTCATGTGGCCGCAGGGCGGCGTCGATCCTCGGGGGGAAGCCGGGCAGGACGGTCGGGGGGCCGCTTCCGCAGACCGCGGGAAGCGTCAGTCGCCATGGAGTTGGCGGAGTCGACCCGACAACCGCAGGATCAACTGCACCCGTTCGAATTCGCGGAGCCAGTCGCCGGTCACCGCGGCCAGCGCGTCGGCTGCCGGGGGCACGATCCCGGTCTGGCACGTGCCGCCGAGTTGGGATGCGGCCGCGGCCCGGTAGGCCGAGAGCGTGCGCTCGCCATAGATGAGCACGGGGGTGAAGTCCTCGCTGAAGAAGGCCAGCGTCGGCACCCGCTGGCCACCGCAGACCTTGAGATGGGCGGCGATGTCGGGGCGGGCGTCGCGATCGAGAAACTTCAAATCGATCGCCGACGTGGCGGCGGCGAAGTGAGGGAAGATCGGGCACTGACTGACGCAGTCGCCGCACCACGCCCCGGCCAAGACGAGCACCGGCATCCGCCGCACGAAGCCACCGAGGATCCGCCGCTCCTCGCTGGTCAGCACCACCCGGTCATAGACCCCCTGCCAGCGCGAGCGCTGTTCGGGGGTGCCGTGGCGCTCGAGGAAATCGCCATACCGCAGCCCGGCCTCGAAGGTCTGCTCCCAGGCGGCCGGGGTCGGAGGCGCTCCGGAGCCAGAGGGAGTGGGGGAAAGCAGCTGGGGCGAAGTGGCCATGGTCAACCTGTCGGGGCCTGCGGAGGGGGAGCGACGGGAGAATCGGCTCGAGCGCGGGCATCGCGAGAGCATACCCCTTTCCCCCAGACCGCGCCGCCTTGCCATCCGATCGTCGGGCCGGTTGCGTAACCCCCGTGAAATCCCAGGATTTCACGGGGGTTACGGGATGACGTGGATTCTTTTTTTCGTGGCTGGAAGAGGCCTTGACCCCTGAAAACCGGTCCCCTACTTTCCCCCCAGCTTTGAGGTTGACGAGGGGTTCGCCACGCGGCCCCGCGGCAGTGATGAGTGGAGCCGATGGGGGGGATCGCTGCCCCCCTTGGACCCACCAACCCCTCCTGGCCCCTCCGAGACAACCGTCCGTCCAATCGCTCCCGGAAACGGTTCAGGTTCCCCGCCCCCCTGGGATCTGGACCGTTCCGGGGGCCTTTTTTTTGCGCCTCGGGTGCGGCGGCATCGGCGGCCGCTGGGCACGGGCCTATAGTAGGGCCATGATCACCCCGCCCCCCTCCGCCAAGGCCGAAACGATCCTCCGCTGGATCATGCTCGCCGTGCTGGTCTGGGGCACGACCCTCGCCGCCGGTTCGTGGACCTTCAACCACGACATCCGTCGCCCGATCATTGTCTTCGCCTGCGTCGTCGGCTTTCTCGGATTTTGGAACGCGATGTTGGCCAGTCGCCGCCGCCGCCTCGCCCGCGGCGATCGTTCCCGCACCCCCGCCTGACGTTCCCTGGCGACGACGCCCGCAGGGTCACTCCTGCCCCGCCGATTCGGCCCGCCGCAGAAGCGTGCTCGACCCGTCGTCGCGGAACTCCTCTTCCGTCACGAACCGGGCGATCGCCCGCAGGGCTGGCGGCGCCAGCAGTCGCGCCGGATCGGTGAACACGCCGTCTCGGATACGGCCGAAGACGATCAGCCCCCCTGATTCCGTCGCGATCCGTCTCACGGCTTCGGCGGCGGCTGCGGTGGAGCCTCCCGAATAGCGCGGGTGGCCGAGTCGCACGAAGGTGTCGGCGCCGACGAGGAACGGAGCCCCCGGAAACAGCGCCACCTTCTCGACGAAGGTCGCCGCCGACGTCAACCAAGCCGCCGCGCCATCGAACCGATCGGCCCGCGCGGCGATCTCCACAAAATCGAGTGCAGGCTTCTCGACGTTGCGGATCGAGAGCTCGTAGGCCACCGGCAGCCCAGTGATCCGGGCCCCGATTCGGGCCATCGCCCGATGCCCGTCGTGGAGCGGATCGAATGAGCCGGGGAAGATCGCTTCGTTCCCTGCCGCCCCAGCCAAGCGGGCCCTCCCCGATGTCCCATCGAGGACCGACTGCCAGGCGATCGGCCCCGGTTGCCGCTCGATGATGATCCGCTCCTCCGGCCCAAGCAGCGCCGCGAGCCCTGCCGCGGTCGTCGAGTCCGCCTCTCCTTCAGCGGCCAGCCGCGCGAGGACGAGTGCGGCGGCGAGCGTCTCCTCCTCGGCCCGCGTTCGGGCCCCCTTCGCGAGGGTGAGTGAGGCGACGGAGGTTTCCCCGAGGGTCTGGACCGCGACGTGGATCCGGTGGTCGCCCCGTTTGGGGATGGTCGTCGCCAGGCCGGCGGTTGCCCCGACGCCCACGGCGCTGTCGCCGGGTGCGCCGTACCGGCAGCAGCGCTCCCAGGCGGCCATCGCCAGACGACGCGCAGCCCGGGACGAACCATACGACTCCTGCTCTCCGCCGAGGAGCGCATCGATTGCCTTGCGGACGGAGGGGGCGATCGCCTCAAAGACGACCGCGCTGGCACCGGGGAGCGTGACGAGGGCCGGGATCGCCGCCGACCCCCCACCGGCGGTGATCATCACCACCCGCCGGCCCCGGGCCTGGAGCGCGGCGAGGACGGGAGGGGCGTCGAAGGGAGGGGGGCTGGTAGGTGCCATGGGCTGGAAAGGGAACGGCCGTGACCCTTCCGGTGTTGGAAACGGTGCTGGGAACGGGGGGAGACAAGCAGGGTTTGCCGGGCGGAGAGGGCGCTTTTCCCGCCGCAGACTCCGCCCCTTCACCGGCTCCGGGTGCCTTCCCTGGCAGCACTCCAGCCCGACGGGGTGGGCTGTCGATGGTGTCTTTCGAGGGGGACCCGCAGCATGAAGATGATACCGCAGGGGCGATGCTTGGCCGTGACGACCGCCGCCTGGGTGGCGGCATGGGCGTTGATGGCCAGCCCGACAAGTGCCCAGTCGCCGGAGCCTTCCGCAGAGGGAGGCGCCGCGAAGCCCCTGGCCACCGACGGCTGGAGGCAGAAAGTCCGGCGGGACTCGCCAGCCGACAACGGGGCGAAGTCGGAAGCCGATGCGGCGGCCACGAAGCGGGCCCCCACCCCTGCCGCGGCCAAGGCCGACGAGGCGAAGGAGGCTGCGTCCCCGCCAGCGACGAAGCGGGCTGATCCCGCCACAAAGTCGGCCGATCCGGTAGAGCGGCGCGCGGTCACGGCCGGATCGGGGGATGGCTCGCTGGCCGCAGAGAAGGCCGCGATCGACAGCGTGACGACGAAGACCTCAATCGACGAGATTCTCGCCCGCACCCTTCCGCTGCGGAGCGATCGGCCCGGCGACTGGTTGGCCGGTGCCGAACCGCTCCATGCTTGCGGCGAGCCCCGCTGGATCGAGCTTTGCATCCCGCTCCCACCCTGTCATCCGAGCCATCCTCTTGATCCCTACGACCTCGTCGGCGTCGCGGGAGATCCGACCTGTGGGCCGATCTACCGGGGCCCCTGCTGCCCGCGGACCGGCACGCATGATGATGGCCCGCTGCCGCGGCTCCACCGGGTCAACGATCGGTTGTTCGACGCCTTCTACCGGGCGAAGTGATCGGGCCGGCCTCCGCAGGTCGTCGCTCTCCTCTTCCTCCGGCAGGCTTGTTCTGCCGTCTCCGGGGGTCCACACTGCGTCCTCTGGGGGCGCTGGTCTGTGGGCTGGCGCCGCCTCCCGGTTCGACACGAGGAGGGACCTGATGCGGGCCGCGATCATCGGCATCGGTGCGATCGCGCGGATGCATGCCCGGGCGCTGGCGGACATCGACGGCATCGAGCTCGTCGCCGGGTGCTGCCGCACCGAGGCGAAGGGGGCCGCGTTCGCGGAGGAGTTCGGCTGCCGGTGGTACGCCGATGCCGCCACGATGCTGCGCCGTGAGAAGCCCGACTTCGTCACGATCGCCACCCCTTCCGGTGCCCATCTGGAGGGCTTGAAGGCCGCCGCCCGGCGCGGGGTCCATGTGATCTGCGAGAAGCCACTCGAAATCACGCTCCGGCGGATCGACGCCATGCGGGCGATCGCCGCCAAGGCGGGGATCACGCTGGGCGCAATCTTCCCGCAGCGCTTCAACCCGGTTGTCCAGACCGTCCGCGCGGCGGCGGCGGCCGGTCGCTTCGGCCGCCTGGCTCTCGTCGCCGCGTACGTGCCGTGGTGGCGGGATGATGCCTATTACGGCGTCGGGCGCTGGCAGGGAACCACCGCGCTCGATGGCGGCGGCGCGCTGATGAACCAATCGATCCATGGCGTCGACGCCCTCCAGTGGATCGCCGGGGCGACGATGCCGGGGCTCACCCCCGGTGAGAACCCGGTGGAGAGCGTCGTGGCGCTGACGGCCATCCGGGCGCACGACCCCGCCCGGCTCGAAGTCGAGGACAGCTGCGTGGCCGTGCTCCGTTTCCGTGACGGCGCGCTTGGGCAGATCCTCGCCACCACGGCGATGTTCCCCGGCCAGCTGCGTCGGATCCTCGTCGGCGGCCGCGACGGCACCGCCGAGATTCTCGAAGAGCAGCTGACGGATTGGCGCTTCCGCGTGCCCTCGCCTGACGACGAGGCGACCCGCTCCCGGTTCGGGGCGGGGAGCAGCACCAGCGGCGGGGCCGCCGATCCGATGGCGATCAACTACGCCTGCCACACGCGCAACTTCGAGGCCTTCGTGACCGCCCTCCGCGCCGGGCGCCGGCCCGATCTCGATGCCCTCGAAGGGCGGAAGGCCGTGGCGATCGTCGCCGCCTGCTACACATCGGCCCGCACCGGACGGCCGGTGAAGATCGAGGATCCCTCCTGACTCCGGAGCCGCGATGCGCTACGCCATCTGTAACGAGACGTTTGTCGACTGGCCGCTGGAGCGGGCTTGTGCCGAAGCAGCCGCCGCGGGCTACACCGGCCTCGAGGTCGCGCCGTTCACCCTCGCGAGCCTCGTCACCGAGCTTTCGGCGCGGGAACGGGCGACGATCCGAGACACGATCCGGGCCGCGGGGCTGGAGTGCCTCGGCCTCCATTGGCTCCTGGCTAAGACGGAGGGCTTCCATGCGACGCACGCCGACGCCTCGGTGCGTCGGGCCACGACGGCCTATCTCGGCGAGCTGGCGCGCCTCTGCCGCGACCTCGACGGCCGCGTTCTGGTCTTCGGCTCGCCGCAGCAGCGTAGCCTCCTCCCCGGCACGACGCCGGAGGAAGCGATCGACCGGCTCCGGGGGGTGTTCTCGGACCTCGTACCGGTGCTCGAGGAAACCGGCACGGTGGTGGCGCTCGAGCCGCTCTCACCGAGCGAGACCGACGTTCTCAACACCGCCGCCGAGACCTGCCGGCTGATCGAGCGGATCGGCTCGCCGCACGTTCGACTCCATCTCGACGTCAAAGCGATGTCGAGCGAAGTGGAGCCTATTCCCGCGATCATCGGGGCTTCGGCCCGCCACCTCGAGCACTTCCATGCCAACGACGCCAACCTGCGGGGGCCCGGCTTTGGCGCGGTCGACTTCGGTCCGATCTTCGCGGCCCTCCGCGGCGTGAGCTATCCCGGATGGGTGAGCGTCGAGGTCTTCGATTATGCTCCTGGTCCCGAGCGCGCCGCCCGGGAGAGCATCGCCTATCTGCGGGGGGTCGCGGCCGGGCTCGATGCGGCGTAGGCCATCGGCTCGCCGCCGGGCCCGATTCCTTCGTTCCTCCGCCCCTCCTCCCCGGGATCAACCTCCATGGCAGATCTACCCCACTTCGACTCGTCGGGGACCACGATTCCTAACGACGGCCAGCCGTGGTGGACCGGGATGACCCGCTATCACTGGTTCGTCCTCGTGGTGGCGGCACTGGGGTGGCTGTTTGATTGCCTCGACCAGCAGCTCTTCAATCTCGCCCGCAAGCCGGCGATGGAAACGCTGCTGGCTGTCGGCGGTGCGGCAGCCGATCCGAAGGACGTCGCTTACTATGGCGGCCTTGCCACCTGCATTTTCCTCCTCGGCTGGGCCACCGGCGGTCTGATCTTCGGCGTCGTCGGCGATCGCTATGGCCGCGCCAAAACGATGATGATCACGATCGTCATCTACTCGCTGTGCACCGGACTCTCCGCGCTCTCGACCGGGTTTTGGGATTTCGCCTTTTATCGATTCATCACCGGGCTGGGGGTGGGCGGGGAGTTTGCCGTCGGCGTGGCGCTGGTTGCCGAGGTGATGCCCGACCGGGCCCGGCCGCACGCCCTCGGGCTCCTCCAGGCCCTCTCCGCGGTGGGGAACTTCCTCGCCGCGTCGATCGGCATCGGCCTGGGAGAACTGCAGATCCTCGCCCACTCAAGCAAGCTCGCCGGCTGGGAGCCGTGGCGGTGGAAGTTTGTCATCGGGGCCCTCCCGGCCGTGCTGGCGCTGGTCATCCGCTCCAGGCTGAAGGAACCGGAGCGCTGGCAGGCGATGAAGGCCCAGGCGGAGAGCACGGGCACGGCCCTGGGGGGCTACGGCGCCCTGTTTGCCGATCCGCGCTGGCGGAAAAACGCGATCGTCGGCATGCTCCTGGCCTGCTCGGGGGTGATCGGCCTGTGGGGGATCGCCTTCTTCTCGCTCGATCTCGTCCGCAGTGTGTTCCAAAAGCAGTTCATCGCCGAAGGGCTCGAGGGGGCGGCTCTAGCCGGAAAGCTCGGCAAGTATGTCGGGCTCTCGTCGATGATGATCCAGGTGGGGGCATTTGCCTCCATGATGCTGGCGGCACGGGTCTGCCAGCGGATCGGCCGCAAGCCCTTCTTCGCCCTGGCACTGGTCGCTGCGATGCTCTCCACGGCGATGGTCTTCAGGTTTCTCTCGAAGCCCTCCGACATCTGGTGGATGCTGCCGATCATGGGCTTCTGCCAGCTGTCGCTGTTCGCCGGCTACGCGATCTATCTGCCGGAGCTGTTCCCGACTCGGCTGCGGAGCACCGGCACGAGCTTCTGCTACAACGTCGGCCGGTTCATCGCCGCCGGGGGGCCGTTCCTTCTCGGCCAGCTGACCTCGGGCGTGTTTGCCGGATCCCCTGAGCCGATGCGGCCGGCGGGGATCGTCATGTGCAGTGTTTTCCTTCTCGGGCTCGCGGTCCTCCCCTTCGCCCCGGAAACCAACGGCAAGCCACTGCCGGAGTGATCGCTGGTCGGGGGGGATTTCGCCCTGAACCACGGTGGCCGGAGGGCCGTAGAGCGGGGGCCATTCACCCCGCGCGGCGTGGCCCCCGTCGGGAGTCGGTTGGCTGTCGCGGGCGGCCCGATCTGCTAAATTATTTTTCGGGCCGCTCCGCGGTCCAAAGTCCCCCCGGTTCCCCGAAGTGGAGAAGCAGGAAGATGCGTTGGGAAGGTCGTCGGCAGAGTGAGAACGTCGAGGATCGGCGTGGGATTGGCGCCCCGGCGATGGTTGGCGGGGGCCTGTTCGCGCTCCTCCTCATGGTCGGCCTGATGTTCCTCGGGGTCGATCCCCAAAAGGCGATGGGCATTTCCCGTGGCCTCGCCCCGGCGCCGCAGCCGCAGGCCCAGGCGCAGAAGCAACCGGCCAACGACGCCGGGGCCCGCTTCATCAAGACGATCCTCGCCGAGAACGAGGATGTGTGGACGAAGCTCTTCCCGCCGAACTTCGAGGGGCGCTACGTTCCCGCCAAGCTCGTCATGTTCACCGGTCAGGTGCAAAGCGGCTGCGGGATGGCCAGTGCCTCAGCCGGCCCCTTCTACTGCCCGATGGACAAGAAGGTCTACATCGACCTTGCGTTCTATGACGAGCTGAAGCAGCGGTTCGGCGCCCCGGGCGAGTTTGCCCAAGCCTACGTCATCGCCCACGAGATCGGCCACCACATCCAAAACCAACTCGGCATCAGCACCAAGGTGCAGGCGATGCGGAAGCAGCTATCGGAACGCGACTACAACAAGCTCTCGGTGCGGATGGAGCTCCAGGCCGACTTCCTCGCCGGTGTCTGGGCCCATCACGAGGCCCGCTACGCGGGGATCCTCGACGAGCAGGACATCCTCGACGCCGTCAATGCCGCGGCCGCGATCGGCGACGATAAGATCCAAAAGCAGGCTCAAGGGTATGTCGTTCCCGATGCCTTCACTCACGGCACGAGCCAACAGCGGCAGCGCTGGTTTCTCTATGGCCTCAAGACCGGCGATCCGAAGCTCATGGACCGGGCCTTCGAAACAGACGAGCCATGATCTGATTTCAGGGGCTCCACGCCCGGGAACGGGCGCCCGAAGTGGCCTGTTCGTCGCCCGTTACGCAACGCCGCGGAAACGATCGGTCGTTCCATGAACATCCTCCTCACTGGCGCCACGGGCTACGTGGGGAGCTGTCTCCTCGGGGCGCTTCTCGAGCGTGGGCATGAGGTTCGCTGCCTCGTCCGCAAGGCGGGCAAGCTCGATGAGATCCTCGATCGCCTCGACGCCGGGGCAGCGGTTGGCCCCCCGGCCGCAGCGCTCCGGTCGCGCGTCAGCGTCGTTGTCGGGGATGCGTCCGACCCGGCCGCGCTGGTCGAGGCCTGCGCTGGGGTCGAGGTCGCCTATTGGCTCGTCCATTCGATGGACCAGGGGGTCGATTTCGAACGCGCCGACCGACTCGCCGCGGAGCGTTTTGCCGAGGCAGCGCGGGGAGCCGGGGTGTCGCGGATCGTCTACCTCGGCGGCCTGGGCGCCGAGGACGACCGGCTCTCGGCCCATCTTCGCAGCCGGCACGAAGTCGGGGCGATCCTCCGGGGAACGGGAGTCGAGGTGGTCGAGCTCCGGGCCTCGATCGTGATCGGGGCAGGGAGCTTCTCCTTCGACCTCGTGCGGACCCTCGTCGAGCGGCTGCCGGTGATGATCTGCCCGGCGTGGCTCGCGACCGCCACCCAGCCGATCGCCGTCGACGACGTCGTCGCCTACCTCGTGGCGGCGGCCGACCTCCCCACCGGGCCGGTGGGGAAGGGGTCGAGGATCTATGGCATCGGTGGCCCCGACCGAGTCTCGTACGGCGACATCATGCGGGAGTATGCCCGGCAGCGCGGGCTCCGCCGTCTTCTGATTCCGGTGCCGGTGCTCACGCCTCGGCTTTCGAGCCTCTGGCTGGCGCTGGTCACACCGCGTTATTCGAAGGTCGGTCGGAAGCTGATCGACGGGCTGAAAAACCCGACCGTCGTCACCGATCGGACCGCCCGCGACGATTTTCCGATCCGGCCGAAGTCGCTGGCGGTGGCGGTGCGCGACGCGATGGCCCGGGAGGACGCCGTTTTCGAGGGGCGGCGGTGGGCCGACATCGCCGATGCCGAGGAACTGCCACGCCGGTATGGCGGGCACTTCGAGGGGCCACGGCTCGTCGATCATCGCCATGCCACCGTCGATGTCGCGCCCGAGCGAGCTTTTGCCGCCATCGAGCGGATCGGCGGCCCGCACGGCTGGTACGGGCACGAGTGGCTCTGGCAGTTGCGGGGCTGGGTCGATCGGATCCTAGGGGGCCCGGGGATGGGACGGGGTCGCCGCGATCCCGACCGCCTTGTCGCCGGGGATGTCCTCGACTGCTGGCGGGTGGAGGCGTGCGATCCACCGCGTCGGATCCGGCTCGTGGCGGAGATGCTGCTCCCCGGCCGCGGCTGGCTGGAATATGAGGTGGTCCGCCGGGATCCGGGCCTCACCGACGGGGGCATGGTGACGATCCACCAGACGGCCGTCTTCGACCCGCGGGGCCTCGGCGGCCTGGCCTACTGGTATGCCATCTGGCCGCTCCACGAGCTGATCTTCGGTGGGATGCTGGCTGGTATTGTGGCCCGCGCCAAGACCCCAGCGGGGAGGGCCGATCGATGAGCCGTGGGGCGCCCCGGGCCGCGTCCCCGGCCAATCTTCCCAGCCGTCGCAATCGCGCTGGCGAGATCGTGTGAATCCCCTTGATGTGGGGGAAGTCCCCCGGCAGGGCGGCTGGACTTTTGCCCGCTTGGGACCGATCCTTACGAAGCCTTAGGATACGGGCCAGCGTCATCCGTCGCTCCCGACAGCGGTCCGTGTCCGAGCCAGACGAGCGAGCCAGACGAGGAGCCGGGCAGCCCCCGGCCTGCGATCCGATCCATGCCGCTCACGCTCATCGCTGCCGCCGCTTCGGCCTTCCGCATCTGGCTCCGATCGGTCGCGCCAACGCGCGAGGCGATCGTCACGGCAGGCTGCCTCGCCCTCGTCTTCGGGTTGACCTACCTGGCAGCCTACTTCACCCGCAGCGAGCTTCTCCTCCGGGGGAGCGACGCAGCGACGATCGTCCGCACGATCGGCTGGGTCGTGCTTGTGAAGCTGTTCGTCTTTTACACCCGCGGCATCTGCCACCGGTCGCTCCGCACGATCCGCTTCGCGGATTTGAGCATCCTGGTCCGGGCCACGACCACCTGCCTGCTGGTTCTCGTGGCGGCCAATTACTACTTCACCACGCTGCGGCTGGGCTGGATCCAGATTCCCCGGACCGTCCTCCTCCTCGATTGGGCCTTCACCCTCCTCGCCGTCGGTGGCCTCCAGGCGGCGGCGCGGAGCATCTACGAAGAGTTGATGCCCGCCGAGCCGGTCGGCCATCAGCGCAATGCCCTCGTCATCGATGGCTCACCGCAGGGGTTGGCGATCGCCGCCCAGTTGATGTCGGCGAAGCGCGGGGGGTATTTCGTGTCGGGTCTGCTCGATGACGATCCCACCCGACATGGCTCCCGAACGGCCGTCGCCCGCGTGATCGGTGGCATCGACCATGTCGCCGCCTGCGCCCAGCGGTTGCGTGTGACCGATGTCATCGTCCGCTCCGGGAGCGTGTTCGGCCGCCGGCTGCGGCGGATCTGCGAGGCCTGCACCGCGATCGGTGTCCGCGTGGTGATCGCCGAGCCGTGCGGCGAGGAGGCCGACGCCGACGTCCGCGTGCGCGGCGTGGAACTGCGCGACCTCGTCACACTCCCCGATCCGACGGCGTCCGCGCACGGCCCTCGGCTCGCCTCCTGGGTGCATGACAAGACAGTCATGGTCACCGGCGCCGGTGGAGCGATCGGTGCCGAGATCTGCCGGCTCCTCGTGACGCTCCGTCCAGCTCGGATCCTGCTGGTCGACCGGTCGGAATGCAGCCTTTTCGAAATCCATCGGGAGTTGCAGGAGCGGGCCGCCGCGTTCGGGGAGGGGGAGATCGGCCTCGTTCTCTGCCTCGTCGACATCCACGACACGGAGCGGCTGGAGGATGTTTTCCAGAGCCACCGGCCGGCGATCGTCGTCCACGCCGCCGGCTACAAGCACGTGCCGATGCTCCAGGGGCACCCCGTGGAGGCGATCGAGAACAACATCCTCGCCACGGCGGCACTTGCCGACCTCGCTGAGGCCCACGGCGTGGAGACGTTTGTCGCCCTCTCGACCGACAAGGCCGTCAACCCGACGGGGGTGATGGGGGCCTCGAAGCTCGTCGCAGAGCGGTTCTTCCAGTCGCTCGGCGAGGGCTCAACGACGAAGTTCGTGGTCGTACGATTCGGGAACGTCATCGGCTCCAGCGGGACCGCCGTGCCGATCTTCACCCGCCAACTCGTCCGCCGCCAGCCGATCACTGTCACCCATCCCGACGTGGCACGGCGATTCCTCACGGCGTCCGATGCCGCCTGTCTCTCACTGGGAGCCGGGGCGTTGGCCGGAGGGAGCGGGACGTTCGTCCTCGACATGGGCGAGCCGGTCAAGATCGTCGAGCTCGTCAACAGCCTGGCGTACGTGATGCGCGTGCCGAGGGAGGATGTCGAGATCCGCTTCGGTAGCCTCCGCGACGGGGAGAAGCTCGCCGAGGAGCTATTTTTCGACGACGAGATCAGGCATTCGGTTGGGGGTGGTCTTGTGTTCCAGGTCTTCCGTCCCAGCCGCCCGCTGGCCGAGGTCCGTCAGTGGCTCGGCGATCTCAAGGCCGCGATCCTCGGCGATGGCCCCGATGCCGCCCGCGGGGTGCTGATGGAGATCGCGGCGCTGGAATGCATGGCTTCCTCGGTGGGGACTGCGCCGCTGCGTGAGGATGATGATCCGCGGGAGTCGCGGTCGTGAACCCACCCCCGGCGCTGGAACCACTGTTCCCGACGCTCGACTCGCTCGAGTCGATCCTCTGGCCAGGCCTGGCCCTCGTGGTGTTTGTCGTCACGGCCGTGCTCGTCGATGTGATGATTCTCCTCGCGACGCGGTTGCGTCTGGTCGACGTGCCGAGTGATCGCAGCGCCCACTCACTTCCCACCGCCCGGGGCGGGGGGATAGCCCTGGTGTTGACCTGTTGCCTGGCCTCGACGGCGGTCTGTTTCCGCTGGCCGTTCTATGCCCTCCCGGTGGCCCTGGGCGTCATCCTCCCCAGTTTCATCATCGCCATCGTCGGCTTCTGGGACGACATCCGTCCGCTCCGGGCCCTCCTCCGGCTCGTCGTGCAGATCGGCGTGGCGGCGGGGATTGTGGCCGTGCTCGGCCCGGTCCGCGGGCTGAACATGCCGGGGGTGCCGTTGATCGATTTCGGCTGGCTGGCCTGGCCGCTGAGCGTCGTGTGGATCGTGGGGTTCATCAACGCCTTCAACTTCATGGATGGGTCGGATGGCATGGCGGCGCTTGCGGCGGTGGCCGTGGCGGTCGGGTTCGTCGGTATCTCGTACTCCGACGGCGACTTTCCGGTCGTTTTGCTGTCGTCCTTCGTCGGCGCTGCCGCCGCCGGATTCCTCGTCTTCAATTGGGCCCCGGCCCGGGTGTTCATGGGGGACGTCGGGAGTGCGTTCCTGGGGACCTTCTTTGCCGCCTTGACCCTGTTTGACGTGACCGGTTCGACGGAACTGAACTTCATGCCGCTGGCGATGGCGGCCTGGCCCTACATCTACGACCCGCTTCTGACGGTGATCCGGCGGGTCTGGGGGGGTCACAATCCACTCGTGCCGCACCGCGAGTTCCTCTTCCACCGCTTGGTTCGTTCGGGGATCAGCCACGCGGCCGTCGCGCTGCTCTATGCACTGCTGGCCGCGGCGGGGTCGGTCGCCGGCTGGATGATGCTCGAGCCATCCGTGCCGACCGACGTTCGGCGTTGTCTGCCGTTGACCGTCGTCTTCCTGGCGGCGGTGCTGACGGCTTGGACCGAGTGGCGGTTCCGTCGCTTCTGCCCCGCGGCACCGGCGGCGAAGGTCGCCCCGACCACAACGGTCGGTGGGTCGGTGGCCTGATCGGTCCGGCGGCTGATCCTCATAGGCTGTCGGCGGGTCTCTGCGGGCAGCAGCGGCACGCCTCCTCGGACTCCAGTTGGATCGTTGTGTGGGCGATGCCGAAGCGGGCGCGGAGATCGTCCGACGCCGTGGCGAGCACCCGCTCGTGTCCATCCCGTGCGGGAACGACAAGATGGACCGTCAACGAGATCTCCGAGGTGCTCGCATTCCAGACGTGGAGATCGTGGACCTCGCTGACCCCCGGGATCGCGGCGAGGAGGTCGGTGATGGCGGCCGGCTCGATTCCCCGCGGCACGGCGTCGAGGGCGAGATCGATGCTCTCGCGGAGCAATCCCCAGGTGCCGGCGAGGATCGCCACCGTGATCGCGATCCCCACCAGTGGGTCGATTCGGTTGATCCCGGTGAACGCGATCACGATCCCCGCCACGACCACCCCGGCCGAGACGGCGGCATCGGCCGCCATGTGGAGGAAGGCCCCGCGGACGTTGGCGTCGGTGTGCGAACCGCGGAGGAAGAGGAGCGCTGTCAGCGTGTTGATCACGACGCCGGCCGCGGCCACGATCCCCACCCACGGCCCCGCCACGGAGACTGGATCACGGAGGCGGTGGATCGCCTCCCAGAGGATGCCGCCGCAGGCCACGATCAGGAGCAAGGCGTTGGCCAGGGCGGCGTAGATCGTCGATCGGCGGAAGCCCCAGGTATAGCGGTTGGTCGGCGGGCGGCGGGCGAGGCGGGAGGCGCCCCACGCCAGGAGGAGGCCGACCACGTCGCCGGCATTGTGACCGGCATCGGCCACCAGCGCCAGCGATCCCCCCCACAGGCCGGCGGCGATCTCGACGAGCACGAAAGCCGCATTCAGACCGACGCCAATGGCCATCGCCCGGTCGAGCCGCTCCGGTGAGAAGTGCCGGTGGCCGCCGTGGCCTGTTCCGTCGCGGTGGTCGTGGTCGCAGGGCATCGTGGCGACACCTCCGAGGCGCGGCATGTGTTACAACTTCCGCGGGGCGGAGAGGATCATACGCTTCCCGACCGCCCGTGGCAGCAGCGGGCGTGAGTGGGACGACATCGTGGGAGGGGTCAGACAATGACAACGCAACCGCTGCGAGTCGCGGTCGTCGGCAGGACGGGACGGGGCGACTGGGGGCACGCGATCGACGAACTGTGGACCGCGGTCGAGGGGACGGAGCTGGTCGCCGTGGCCGACGAATCGGCCGACGGCCTCGGCAAGGCCGTCGAGCGGCTCGGCCGCGCTGCCGGGAACCCCCCGTTGGGATTCCGCGACTGGCGCGCGATGCTGGCGGAGGTCAAGCCGGAGATCGTCTCGCTCTGCATGCGCCACATCGACTGCCATGCGGAGATGGCGATCGCCGCCGCGGAGGCGGGGGTGGAGGGGATCTTTCTGGAGAAGCCCTTCGTGCGCACGGCCGCCGAGGCCGACGCGGTCATCGCCGCCTGCCGGGCCTCGGGAACGAAGCTCGCCCTGGCGATGGTCAACCGCCACAGCCCCACCTACGCGGTCGTCCGCGATCTCGTCGAAGATGGCCGTATCGGCCGGCTCCTCGAGCTCCGGGGCCGCGGAAAAGAGGATGCGCGTGGCGGCGGCGAGGATCTGTGGGTGCTCGGATGCCATGTCCTCGACATGATGGCCGACCTTGGCGGGGCCCCCCGCTGGTGCCAGGCCACGATCACGCGCGACGGCAGGCCGATCACGCCAGCGGATGCCACCGAAGGCCCCGAGGGGCTCGGGGAGATCGCCGGCGATGCCGTCGAGGCGATGTACGGGCTGGCCGACGGACCGGTCGGGTTCTTCGCCAGCGTCCGCGAGGCCGGGCTGAAGCAGCCCAACTTCTCCCTGACCCTCGTCGGCACGAAGGGAGCGATCCACATCCGCCCCGACAACCTTCCCCACGCGTATCTCCGCGAGGCGCCGCTGTGGCGCGTCGACAAGGAGGTTCCCTGGCTGCCGATCGGCCCCGAGGGGATCGGCGCCGGACTCCCCGTCGAGGAAGCCGATCGGACCGCCGAGCGCGCTTCGTGGGCGCGGCGGGCCGCTGCCGATCTCGTCGCGGCGATCGTCGAGGACCGGGAGCCGACGGCGGGGATGTTCGCCGGCCAGACAACGGTGGAAATGACGGCCGCCGCCTTTGCGTCGGGGCTCTCCGGCGAACGCATCGTCTGGCCGATCGTTCCCCGCGGCAACCCGTTTTCCTGACCCGTTTTCCTGACGCAGGTGGATCGTCCCGTCCACCCTGACCTCCCCTGAGACGAAAAACCATGCGCGCGCGATGCCCCGGCGTCATCCCTTTTCTCCTGGCCGCGATGTTCACCGTCGGGTCCGACGGCGCGTCCGCCGCCGACGCGGATCGTGACATCCGCCTCTGGCCGGAAGGGGTGCCGGGGGATCGGGTGCCGGAGGAACCGGCCGAGAAAGTGGAACGGGGGAAGGACGACATCCAGCGCCGGTCGTTCGTCTCCGATCCTCGCCTCATCCTCCATCCCCTGCCGCCGCGTGCCAGTGGGCCCCGTCCGGCGGTGATTATACTCCCAGGTGGGGGATACAACATCCTTGCCGATGATCATGAGGGGGGAGAGATCGGCCGGTTCCTGAATGGGCATGGCATCGTCGCCCTCACCCTCCTCTACCGGGTCCCCACCGGTGCCTTCGCGAATCCCGATGCCGGGCCGGTGATGGATGCCCAGAAGAGCGTTTCGGTGGTCCGCGGGCGGGCCCTCGAACTGGGGATCGATCCGGACCGCATCGGGCTGATGGGTTTTTCCGCGGGGGGCCACACGGCGCTGGTGGCTGCCACCACGAAGGCGTCGTTCCCGGGGGCCGACACCGCCCCGTCAGCCCGTCCCGATGCCACGATCCTTGTCTACCCATGGCGCGTGCTTGGCAATGAAGGAAAGGGGCTGTGGCCGGGGGTCGAGATCGATGCCGCCACCTCCCCGATGTTCATCGCCCAGACCGCGGACGACACCGCTTCGCCGGCGCAGGGGGCGGTGGCGCTGTTTGCCACGCTGCTCGACGCGAAGGTGCCGGCCGAACTGCACGTCTACGAGCGCGGGGGGCATGGCTACGGCCTGCGGCGCCGGGAGCAGTCCCCGGGCACCGCCGACTGGCCGGCGCGTCTGGTCGATTGGCTCGGCGGCCGCGGATTCACGCGGCCGTGACGGCGGCGTTGAACGCGCTTGGAAAACATCGACACCCCGTCCGAGGAGACGGGGTGTCGGAGAAAGTCGTCGGTGCCAAGGTTCCGGACAGAGACGTGGCAACCTGTGGTCAGTTGCAGCAGTCGTCGGCCGGGACCGGGGTGGCAGCCTTGAGAGCGGCTGCTTCCTTGGAGAGTTTGAACTCCGGTCCGGCCGGGAAGTATTGGATGTCGTCCTGGAGGTAGTAGGCGCTGGGGAGCGTCTGCCCCCCGATGTCGACCTGACAGCCCGTCAGCCCGACGCTGGCCAGGGCCACGCCCGCCAGCAGGGCCGCGCGGACGCCGAGGCGGGTCTCGGTATGGGTCGGCCGTTCCGGAGTCGATGATCTCATGGTTCTCGCCCCTGCATCGGTGCTTTGTTCCGCGTCACGGTTCGCTGTCGGGCCAGGCCCGGCAGGGTCGATCCGCCGCCGACCGCAGTGGTATCGGCCGGCAGAACCGCCAAACTTTGACAAACCGTTGCGATCGTTCGAAACGGCGCCAGCGGAGCCTCCCCGGCTGCCCGACGTTTCCCAGACTACCGGTCGGTCGACGGTCTGACGGCGGGCTGGGATTCCTGGTCACGGACCCGACTCTCGGGTCGGCGGGCGCGTGGGGAGGGTGTACAACTGACGGCATGTGGCGTGTTGTTCTCTGGCAGTCGCTGTTCCGCCGATCGGCCGCGATCCTCGCGGTGACGGCCCTGTTGAGCCTGGGTGTGGCCCGGGCCCAGATCGTGCCCCGCGGGGCCCAGACCGTGCCGACGATCGCCTTTGATGCCACGCTCGCGGCGCTGGCCAACGGCGACTATGGCGTGGCCCTGGAAACGGCCGGCCGGGATTACGGGGCGGGGGTCCGTGCCGGGAACCAGCGCTGGATCGACTCGATCGCCTCCGCCACTGCGATCGGTGAATCGCAGTACGAGCTCGGTAGCTGGCGGGATTCCGTCGCCGCTTACGAGGAGGCGATCGGCCTCGGCACCGTGCATGCCGAGTGGTTGCTGGCGGTCCAGTTTCCGACCCAGGGACCGCAGCCTTCGCCGCGCCCGCGCGTGGCCACCTGGGGGCGGAGCGCGCGGGGCACCAAGCCGGCGACGTTTCCCGACACGATGACGATCCGGCAGACGCCGGTCGATCCCCAGAAGGTGCTCCAGCAGGGGGGAGTGCTCGCGGCCCCGGTCAATGTTCCGATCCGTCCTCATGAGATCATGCGGGCCCTCGTGATCGCGATCTACCGGCGGGCCGTGATCCTCGGGCCGCTCGCCGGCGAGGGGAATGCGATCGATGGGTTGAACAATGCCCTTGCGAAGCGCCCGGCGCCCCCGAACCACTGGTCGCAGTCGTGGATCGACGTGGCGCTGGGAACCGCGGCATGGTCGCAGGGCCGGCTCGATCAGGCGGTGCCGCTGCTCGAGCGCGGCGTGGCCCTCGGCGGCAAACTCGATCACCCCTTGACGGCCTGGGGCCTGCTCGTGCTCGGGCGGATCGCGCTGGCCCGCGACGATTCCATCGGCGCCGCACGGTGGTTCGAGGAGGCAACCTACGCGGCGGCCGAGTTCGGCGATGCCCGGGCGCTCGAGGAGGGATTCCGGATGGCGTTTGCCGCCCACCAGGCCGCCGGCACGCCGGGGGTGCCGGCGACCGTCCACGGGGGCTGCGAGTGGGCCCGCGGTGGATTGCCCGTGCTCCGGACCACCCTCCTGGCGCACGAAGCGGAGGCGTTGGCTGCCGCCGGCAATCTCCAGGGGGCGAGGGCCCGGCTCGGAGAGGTCGACGGGCGGTTTCTCCGCACGGATGCCGGCCAGGGGACGCCGGGCGCCATCGTCGCGCATGCCGCGGCCCTGACGGCGTACGGCGCCGGCGATCCGACCACAGGGGATGCCGAGTTGGAGCGTGCCTTGGCGATCGCCCGCCCCCGTTCCCCGCGCCTCTTCCAGACCGGCAGGCTGGTCGAGATGGTGATGGCCGGGGCGACGACGATCTCCGACCGGCAGGCCGACGTGCTCTTCGCGAGGCTCCTTGGCGACCCGCAACCGCGTGAGCTGGTCATCGATCCGCTGGCCACGCTCGCGGCGATGACGACGCCCCGCCCTGAGGCCCACGAAGCGTGGATGTTGGTCGCGGCGCGCCGTGGCGGCGATGCGGCCCTGGCCGCCGCTGAGGCCTCGGCCCGGGCCCGGTGGCTCGACACGCAGCCGGTGGGAGGGCGACGGCTGGGGCTCGAGCGTCTGCTCGGCCCCGATCCCTCCGGGCTGGGGCCTGACGCCGTCGCTGGCCGGACGGGACTCTTCAGGCGCCATCCGGAGCTGGCCCGACTCGTCGACGAGGACGCCCGCCTGCGGACGGCGCTGACTGCCGCGCTCCTTGCCTCCGCCGGCGGGGATGGCGGCGCCGGTCCGCTGCGCCGGGTCGGTCCGCCGGGCGAGCCGAGGGATTGGGAATCGTTCGCGCAGGGCTCGGCCCAACGCGGGGTCTTGATCGATCAGCTCGCCGCCGGCCGGGAGCCGATCGGGCTCGAGTTTCCCCCGCTCCTCCCCCCGGCCGATGTCCGTGGAAGGTTGGCTCCGGGCGAACTGCTCCTCTCTTTTCATTGGGGCGCGTCGGGGCTGTGGGGGGCCCTGGAGTCTCGCGACCGCGTCGCCCTGTGGCAGGTCCGGCAACCGGCGGCACTGGCCCGGGAGCTGACCCACCTGGCGAAGGCACTGTGTCTGTTCGACCCCCACGTGCCGGTGGGGACCGATCGGATCATCGCCTCCGACTGGCGGGCCGCGATGGTCACCGTCGAACGACTCCTCTTCGAGCAGTCGAAGGTCACGCTCTCGGAGGGGATCGAGGAGCTCGTGATCGTGCCCGACGGGGCGCTGTGGTATCTGCCGTTCGAACTCCTTCCCACCGGTTCCGCTGGCGAGCCCGCCGACGGCGATGCGGCGACCGTCGAGCCGCCGCCGCTCCTGCGGGACGTCTGCCGCATCCGTTACGCTCCCACTCGCAGTCTGGCCGTCGCTGGCAGGCCACCGGCGCCGGTGGAGCCATCGGCCGGGCGTGGGCCCATTGGCATCCATGCCGGCCGGGCCGTCCGTGGGGAACGGCCGGAGGCGATCGGGGAGGCGGTCGACCGCCTCACCCAGGCCCTCGAACGCGCCGTCGTCCTCCCGGCTCAGCCACTTCAGCAGCATGGTGTCGTCGTCTCGCCGTTGCTCCCGGCTGCGTTGTGCGAGACGCTCGTGGTCCTCGACGAGATCAATGTCGCCGGTGAGGGGCCGGTGGGCTTGCGCGGCCTGTTCGGTCGTTCGCCCGACCGTGGGGCCAAGTCGGGGATGACGTTCAACGATTGGCTCGCTTCGCCGCACAAACGTCCGCCACTGGTCATCCTCCCGGGGGTTCAGTCGGCGATGGCCTCGGGGCTCACCAAGCCACAGTCCCGGCCGGGGGAGGAGTTGTTTATCGCCGCCACTGACGTGCTGGCCGCCGGCGCCCGCACGGCGCTTGTCAGTCGCTGGCGGATGGGGGGGAAGTCGACCACCGATCTCGTGGCCGAGCTCGTCCGCGACAGCGACGACCCGACGGCGATCCCGGCGGCGAGTTGGCGGCGGGCGGTCGATCTTGTCTCCGCCGAGGAGCCCGATCCGGCGTTCGAGGGGCGGATCCGGGGGGTTGGCCAGACGGTGCTGACCGACATGCGTCACCCCTTGTTCTGGGCCGGCTACATGCTCGTCGACGGCGGGATCAGCGCCCCGGTCGAAGCGGCCGCAGCGAAGGGCATCGGTGGCCGTCCGGCCGCGTTGCCGGCGGCTGGCAAGCGCGATCCGGCGGCCGTCCGGGGGGCGAAGTGATGCCCCTTCCGCTGGCTGCCGATATCGCCTCGGTCGGAGGGGCGTCGAACGCCTTCCCTCTGGAGCAACTGCTGCTTCTCGCCGCCACCACCTTCATCGCCGCAGCGGTCAACGCCGTGGCGGGGGGGGGCACGATCCTCACCTTCCCGGTCGTGGCGGCGATCCTTCCTGATGGCCCGGCCGGACTGGTGGCCGCCAACGCGACCAGCACCCTCGGCCTCTGGCCAGGCGCGATGGCCGCAGCCTGGGCGGGCCGTGCCGAGCGGGATGGCCAGCCGCGCTTGACCCGCTGGACCCGCTGGCTCCTGCCGGCGAGTGTCGGCGGGGCGATCGTCGGCGCCGCGCTTCTGCTCGCGCTGCCCCCGGCCTGGTTCGGCCGGCTCGTCCCCTGGCTGATCCTCGGTGCGGCGGTGTTGTTCGCGCTCCAGCCCCGTCTTGCCGCCCGGCTCGCCGCTGGCGGATCGGGGGCCACCCCCAACGGCGAGCCGACCCGCGGGATGTTCCTCCTCGCCTGGGGACTCCAGTTCCTGGTGGCCGTCTACGGCGGGTATTTCGGCGCCGCGATCGGCATCCTCATGCTCGCCGTCCTGGGATGCCTCGGGGTGGGAGACATCCACCGGATCAACGCCGTTAAGAACCTCCTTGCGACAGCGGTCAACGGCACCACAGCAGTCGTGTTTGCGTCCGCGTCGATCCTCCCGAGCGGCGTCGGGGGGGGGGGCGGCATCGTCTCCTGGCCGCTGGCCCTGGTGATGGCGCTGGCGTCGATCTGCGGCGCGGTGGTTGGCGTCCGATTGATGCGGCGGATGCCGGCGCCGGTGGTCCGCCGGATCGTGGCCCTCATCGGTTTCGGCCTGGCCGGCTATTATTTCCTCCGAGGCTAGTGTCCCCGGTCCTGCCAGGCGGTCAATGCTCGTTGAAGCGGATCAACTCACGAAGCGGTATGGCCCTTTCACGGCGCTCGAGGGCTGCTCGTTGGCCGTCCGTCAGGGGGAGGTGTTCGGCCTCCTCGGCCCCAATGGCGCGGGGAAGACGACCTTCCTCCGCCTTCTTCTCGGCTTTATTCATCCCACCTCCGGCACGGCCCGGGTGGCGGGGCATGACTGCGTTCTCGACTCGCTCGCCGTCAGGGCTGCGACGACCTATCTCCCCGGGGAGGCCCGCCTCTTCCGCCGGATGTCGGGCCATGCGGTCCTCGATTTCTTCTCCGGATTGCGCCGTGAATGTCGCCGTGACGCGGCCACGCGCATCGCCCGGCGCCTCGATCTCGACTGTTCGCGTCAGGTCGCGCGGATGAGTACGGGCATGCGGCAAAAACTCGCCCTGGCCGTCGTTCTCGCCACCGAGGCGTCCCTCGTGATCCTCGACGAACCGACGGCCAACCTCGATCCGACGGCCCGGGCGGTCGTCCTCGATCTCGTCCGCGAGGCGCAGGCGGCCGGCCGAACGGTGATGTTTTCCTCGCATGTCCTGTCTGAGGTCGAGGCAACGTGTGACCGCGTCGTGATCCTCCGCGCCGGGCGGGTTGTTCACGAGCAGTCGGTCGCGCAGCTCCGCCGCCATCACCGCATTACCGCCCGGCTCGAGGGGGCGATGGGAGAGGTGCCGGCGGAGCTCCGCGAGCATGTCACCGTCACCCGCGACCGCGACGGCAGGGTCGTCCTCGAGACAGCCGATTCGTTGCGGCCGCTCCTCGGCTGGCTCTCGACGCTCCCTCTCGGTGAGATCCGGGTCGACCCCGTCGGGCTCGATGCCGTCTATGACCGTTTTCATCGCCATGGGTGACCGCGTGTGGAATACCGCCATCTGGCGCAAAACCTGGGGTGATCAGCGCGGGCTCGTGCTGGCGTTTGCCGCGCTGTGGGGCGTGTTCCCCTGGCTGTTCCTCTGGCTATCGGCGCAGATTCCGATGCTGGCATTCCAGGACGTGCTCCTCCAGGCGATCCCGAAGGACTGGCAGCGGCTCTCCGGGGTGCCGTTCTCCGAGGTTGCGACCCACGCCGGCCGGGTAGCGCTGGCCTTCGTCGATCCGGTCGTCGTCCTCGCGGCGACGGTCTGGGGGATCACCCGGGGGAGCGATGCCGTGTCGGGGCAGCTCGAACGGGGCACGATGGAGTTGCTCCTCGCGCAGCCGGTGCAACGCAAAGCGGTGTGGGTGACGCAGGCGCTGGCGACGACGGCTGCGGCGGCCTGCCTGTGCGGCGTGCTGGCCCTCTCGGTGTGCGCGGCGGTGGCCTATGGTCCGTGGGCTGGCAAGGTCGAGCCGGATCGATTCCTGCTTCCGGTCGCCAATGTCTTCGGCCTGATGGTCTGCCTGGCCGGGATCTCCGCCTGCGTGTCGGCTGCCGACAGCTATCGCTGGCGGACGATCGGCGCGATGTCCGGCTTTTACGTCTTCTCCCTGCTGGCGAAGCTCGTCGGCCGAATGAGCGGGGCGTTTGGCTGGGTCGGCTACCTCTCCTTTCTGAATGCCTACGAACCGCAGCGGCTGGTCGGGGATCCCGCAGTTGGCTGGACGAATCTCTTCGTTTACGACGCATCATTTCCACTCCTCCTTCGCCCCACCGAATCCGCCGCAGCGAATCTCGTCGTTTACGACGGAATTCTTCTCGGCGTCGGGTGCGTGGCATACGTTATCGGCGGCGTGATCTTCTGCCGTCGCGACCTCCCCGCCCCGCTGTGATGCGCCCGCGGGACCGACGGGCCGTTTTCCCCGTCCGCCGATCCGTCTGGCCCCGAGGGTGGGGCCCGTCGCATACTGGGGGGATAGGGGATGCCGATCTGTCCGGCCCCCATGGCCCCCTCGAGGATACGACTCGATGAACGTTCTCCCGCATGCCAGCCGTCTCCTGCCGCCGTCATCGCAGCGTGCGGATCGCCGCCGTCGGGGCCGGTGGTTCCTGGCTGCGGCATCGATGCTGCTGGACCCGGCGGCGTGCCTCCCGCTCCACGCCGATGAACCGGCCGTCGACAGTGCCCCGGCCGCGGCGGCGGGGCAGGAGGATCTCGATGCGGCTGTCGATGCCAAGCTGGCGGCCCGGTCCCTCGATGATTTCGAGCGGGTCCTCGGGCTGGTCCGAGCCGCCCTCCGGAAAGGGCTCGAGGAGTCTTCGCGGGGGTTTGCCAACGACCTCTACACAGGCACGCTGGTCGATCGGGCGTCGATGCTCACCGAAGCACTCTTCGACGGCGCCCCGGGAGCCCAGCAGCAATGGGAGCGGATGCGGGCCTATGCGCTGCGCGATCTGGGGGAGGTGGTGCAGCGCGACGACACGCTCGCTGCGGCGCACGTGATGATCGCTCGCCTCGAGGCGCTGCCCGGGGGGGATCGGCAGCGGGCCGGAAGCTCTGCCCGCCGCGCGGTCGAGCTCGGCGGCGACGACCCGCTGCAGACGGCCCAGGCCCACGTCGTGCTGGGGAATCTCGCTGAAGACGATCCGCCGGCTCGCCGTGCCGACTACGACAAAGCGGTCGAGCTCGCCCCCCGGGATGCCGATGTCCGACGGACGCGCGGGCTGTTCCTGATGATGGAGGGGGATCAGGACGGGGCCCTGGCGGACTTCGACGTGGCGATCGAGGAGAATCCGGACGATGTCCGGATCCGTGAGATGCGCGGCCTGTCGTTGCTCATGGCACAGCGGACCGACGACGCCCTCAAGAACTTCGACGACGCCCTCGAACTTGCCCCCGACTCCGCCGACATCCTTTTCCAACGCGGGCGGGTGTTCGCGTCGCAGGGAAACCTCGAACGTGCGATGGCCGATCTCGATCGGGCGATCGCCGCGGTCCCTGATGCGGCCGAGCCCCGCGTCCTTCGGGCTCGGTTGCACCAGCAGGCCGGCAGCACCGACGACGCCCTCGCCGACATCGCGCACGTCCTCGCCCGCGACCCCGACCACCGGTCGGCCCTCGAACTTCGCGCTCTGCTCGCAGCTGACCAGGGGGATTATCCGTCGGCGATCGCCGATTTCCGTCGACTCGTCCGCCAAAGCCCCAACGACGCCGGCGTCGTCGGCCAACTCGGCTTCCTCTACCTCGCAGCCAAGGAACCAAGGGAGGCGATCCGCCGCTTCAATCGCGCGTTGGAGATCGATCCGGAGCAGTTTCTCGCCCGCCGCGGACGCGGGGATGCCGAGATCTCCATCGGCGATCACGCCGCGGCGCTCGCCGACCTCGAAAAGGCCATGGAACTGCAACCAGACAACGACACGGTCCTGAACAATCTCGCTTGGGTGCTCGCCACGAGTCCGGACGATGCGGTCCGGGACGGCAAGCGGGCCATCGGGATTGCCATGAAAGCCTGCGAATTGACCGAATGGAAGCAGCCGCACGTGATCAGCACGCTGGCTGCGGCCCACGCCGAATCGGGGGATTTCGAGGAGGCGAAGAAATACAGCCGGCAGGCCGTCGACGGGAGTGACGAGTCGTCCGAGGTCCGTGACCAGCTGAAGAGCGAGCTGGCAAGCTACGAGGCGGGGAATCCGTGGCGCGAGCGACAGTCGATGGAGGAAGGGGGAGGTCGTGTGGAGGGGGGAAATCGCGGTCCGGAGAAGGATCAGCCGGAGAAACCGGAGCCGACGGACCCCGGCCCGAAGCCCGGCGCGCGTCGCCCCTTCGACGACGACTGACCTGGGTTGCTCAACGCCCCGGCTCCGCTTCGCCGGGCGACCGGCGGGGGGACGATTTCGCCAGCCGTTCGAGCGACTCCAGCCGGAGGGAGGCCGCCCGAGCGGCAGGGATGTTGCCGGCCCGCTGCCAGGCGCGGATCGTCAGGCCTTGGGCCAGGATCGCCACGTCGTAGCGGTGGTCGACCTCGGCTCGCGTCGCCACACCCGCGGCTGCGTTGGCGAGGTCGGCCGCGCGCCCGGGATCGATGGCCCGCAGCGGGATCTCGAGGAGCGAGCGGTATTCGACGGCCAAGGCGTCGAAGTCAAACTCAGCCGACGCGACCCGCACCGACCGCCCGACAACGAGAGGGCTGCCCGCGGAGATGGCCAGTTTCCTGGCCTCCTCGAGGATCACCCACTTCACCGCCGGGTCGGATTCACCGGCTGCCTCCGCCATCAGCGCCTCGGCCAGCAGGAGCGTGGCGGAGGAGGTCCGCACCCGCGCCGCCGGATTCCCGTAGCGCTGTCGGAACTCCGACCGGGCATCGACAAGGGCGCGCTGCGACGGGACCGCCCCGCTGCGCAGCGACGGGGCCAGTGTCTGCATTCGCGGCCGCTCCGGGCGCGGCTCACTCCCCCCGTCTTCGATCGAAGGCGGGGCGGCCTGGGCTCCGGGCCGGCTGGAGGCATCTGGGGAGGGCAGCCACACGGTCGTGCCGAGCATGGCAAGCGCGAACCGCCAGAAGGCGGAGGAGCGTTTCAACGATTGCTGGGATAGAAATGGGAGGTGTTCTGAAACGTCGCACTGTGGCCGGTGGACCGGATCGTGTTGTAATTTTGACCGCTGCTACCACCACCGCGTTGTATCGAGCGGACCTGCCCCTGGACGCCATTGAGCTGCCTTCCGAGGCTCACCTGCTGCTGGACCTGGGAGGCTTGGAGTTGCTGCGGCCGGACGAGGTTTTGCAGGGCTCCGAGCGTTCCGCCGGTATTGGGATTGTCCCCCTGGAATCCGAGTGCGGTGTAGGGGCTCATACCCCTCCGCCCGGAATAATCGGCGAACGGCAACCGTCCCTGTTGGGCCGCGGCGGTCGACGCGAACGTGCCGACCAGAAGCACCGCCGTCACGGGCAACGCGATCCGCCAGGCCATCGAAAACGTCTTGCGGTGGAGCATGGAAGCAATCTCCGGGCAGGTGGGGATGCAAACGGTGAATCTATTCTACGCCTGGCACCGACGATTGCACGGTCTCGGGAGCCAGGCTCGGCGAAACGGGGCGTTTCAGCGCGGGAACTCGGCGTGGGGAACAGCCACCGCTGTGTCGATCCCCCAGCGTTCCGCAAGTTCGGCTCCACGGAAGGCGAGGATGGTGTCCATGACCGTCCGCACGGCCAGTTTCGCCACCGGCTTGTCATGGATCCAGGCGGCGAAGGCCTCACCGTGGGTGGCGTAGGTGTCACGCAGCCAGATGGGGGCTTCGGTCAGCAACCAGGCCCGGAAAAGCAGCCAGTTGGGGTTTTCCTCGCCATACACCTCGCGGGCAACCCAGCAGACACCACCGGCGCCGATGCCGAAGCCGGCACCACGCTGGAACGTATAGACCGTCTGGGCACCGAGGAGCGTTGACCCCATGATCTGCTCAAACGGTGCGGTGACCTTCTCGATGATGGTGTTGAAGGCGATCCACGGATCCTGTGCGATGAACACGCGGTCGCCGGGGAGGAGTTGGTAGTTGGTCGCCGTGGCGCCCCCCCTCATGATCGCGTCGATGTCGACCGGCAGAACCTGATCACAGCCGATCCCTGACGGGGCCGGCCGGGCGATCCAGATCTCCTTGCTCGAGAGCTTCGAAAGCCCGTTGATCTCGGCGATGGCATCGAGAACGGTCTCGTTGCCGGTGACGGGAAACTTGGCGACATTGTCCCCCTGCCCCGCCCCCTCTGTGATCACGTAATAGACCTTCGAGTTGTAGCTAAAGACGTCAACACTCACCAGCGGCGCGTCGAGGAACTTGTCGAGTTGAGCCTCGATCACCTCCTTCGCCTCCGCGAGCGTCATCCCGGTGACGTAGACGCTCCCGTAGGTGCCGAGATTGACCGTGCCGTCCGGGCCGACAAGATGCTCTCCGGTCACCTGCTGCTGCCCCGCGGCTTGGGCGAGCGTGAGCGAGACCTGCGGCTCCCGCAGCACGCGCTTGAGGTGGCGGAAAACAGCATCCTGGGCCTCGTCGAGCGATTTGCCGCCGACGGCAACCTTCCCGTAGGAGGGGCCGAGGTCAAGGAGGCCGCCCGGTTCGACGACGTAGATCCCGTTGATCGGTTGTTCGAGGAGGGTTCCCTCGACGATCACCTGGAGCGAATCGAACGACTGGATCCGGAACGGCGGCTTCGGCACGATCCGCAGCGCGTCGATGAGGAGGATGTCCGGCGGCTCGATGACGTACGGGGGGAGCGACACCTTCGCCAGTTCCTTCGCGGGCATCTTGGCAGGATCGCCATCGCAATTGGCAGCCAGAGTGGCCTCGTGAGACGCCGTCCGCTGGGGGCGGCCGTAGATATTGCAGCCAACGCTCGTCAGGAGCAGCAGGGCCGCCACCATGAGGCGCACCACTCCGCCATGGTCGGGGAGGAAGGTCTGCAGGCATCCCACGGCGACGGGGATGGTTCGCTGGCGATCTCGGGTCATGCCTCACTCCTTGCCGGCCGTTAAAATCGGCGCTATCGGATGTATCGGCACCATGGCATGGCAGACTTTGCCGATTCTGCCGGTTTTTCCGCCTCATGCCGGGGGGTGGCGGGGCCGGTGTCCTTGCCGGGAAGACGGCCGTAGGCCTCCCCTTCCGCTCCTGCCATCCCATTCATTGTGTCCCGGCGGAACTCCCCCTACCTTTTGTAGCCATGGCAGGGATCGCCCCGCCGGATGCCGCAGCCTCCCTGGCTTCCCATGACGTCCGCCTCCGCCCATCCCCGCCCCCCTGCCCCCCTCCGTCCCCGTGGCGGGGGGCTGCGATCGGGCATTGTCGGTCTCCGCGGGGGAACGGTGTCGATGCTGCTGGTCCACATCGGGCTGTTTCTCGCTGCCTGGTTCGCCTCCTTGCTGACCCGTTGGGACTTCCAGCCCGATGCCCCGATGGTGGCGATGTTTCGTGCCACGGTTGTCTGGGTCGTCGTCGTGAAGACGATCGTGTTCCTCCTCCACGATCAATTCCGCTGGCGGTTCGGCAGGCTGTCGTTCGCCGATCTCGGCCGGCTCGCCTTCACCACGACCCTGGCCACCCTGACGCTGGTCGCGGTCGACGTCGTCCGGGAGGCCGTCGGAGTGCTCCCTGGACTTGGGCAGAGGCTCTCCCGGAGCGTGATGGTGATCGATTGGGCGGCGACCATGCTTCTCATCGGCGGCCTCCGTGCGCTGCCGCGGACGATCCGGGAGGTGTTCAGACCATGGATCACCAGCGGCGACGTCCGTTCGGCTCTGATCGTCGGCGCCACGGAGACCGGCGAGATCCTCGCGCGGAATCTCGCGGCACACCACGCGCCGTCGTACATCGTCGTCGGCTTTCTTGACGACAACATCCTTCTCGGCGGTTCGAGGATCGCCGGGCTCCGCGTGCTCGGCCGCGTCGATGACGCGAGAAAGGTGTTGCGGCAGCGCCCGGTCGACGAAATCCTCGTCACGGCCGGGGAGCTCCCGAGGTCGGCGTTCCGCCGGCTTCTGAGCGATGCCGCCGAGTTCGGTGTGAACGTGAAGGTGATCCCATCGATGGGCGAACTGCTCGCCTCGGGAGGGGTCGTCGCCTCCCCGAACGTGCTCCGGCCGGTCGAGATCCGCGATCTCCTCCGCCGGGAACCGGTCGTTCTCGACGATTCGGCGATCGAGGGTATCGTCCGCGATCGCGTGGTCCTCGTCACCGGAGGGGGGGGGTCGATCGGGTCGGAGATCTGCCGACAGGTGCTCCGTTACCGTCCGCGCCGGCTCGTCGTCGTCGAGCGTGCCGAGAACGCCCTGTTCGACGCGGAGAACGGCCTGGTATCGCTGCGGACGGGGGTGCCGATGGCGTTCGTTCTTGCCGACATCCTCGACGAATCGCGGATCAGGAATGTGTTCGACACCGAGCGCCCCGAAGTGGTGTTCCACGCGGCGGCCCACAAGCATGTCGCGATGCTCGAACAGAACCCCGGGGAAGCGATCACGAACAACTGTTTCGGCACCCGGTTGCTCGTGCGTCTGGCCGAGGAGTACGCCGTCGGGCGTTTCGTTGCCATCTCCACCGACAAGGCGGTGAAGCCGTCGAGCGTGATGGGATGCTCGAAACTCCTCGCCGAGCGGTATGTCCAGGCGTTCGCGGCCACGGCGCGGACGACGTTCGTCGTCGTCCGTTTCGGCAACGTCCTCGGGAGCAACGGCAGCGTGGTGCCGAAGTTCCAAGAGCAGATCCTCCGGGGCGGCCCGGTCACCGTCACCGATCCCGACGTCGAGCGGTTCTTCATGACGATCCCCGAGGCCGCGCAACTCGTGATCCAGGCCACCGCAATCGGGAAGGGGGGGGAGATCTTCCTTCTCGACATGGGGCCCGCGGTGAAGATCGTCGACCTCGCCCGCGACATGATCTCCCTTTCCGGCTGCGACGAGGAGGAGATCGGAATCGAGTTCACCGGACTCCAGCCGGGGGAGAAGCTCGCCGAGGAGCTGATCTCCGCGGAGGAGCAGAGGGTGCAGACATTACATCCCAAGGTATGCTATGTCTTCGGGCCGAAGGCGGTCCTAGAGGAGATTGAAGACCAATTCGACCGGCTCCACGCGCTCCCCGGCGAACCCCCGGACGTGATCCGTGAATCCCTTCAGCGGATCGTCCCCGAATACAGGCCAGCGATGCCGCCCCGGCCCCGGGGCACCGGCGGGGCAGTTCCCGGCGACCGACTCTCCGGAGACATCACAGAAAGGCCTGCCCGTGGCGGCTGAAGGTCCGGTTCGAGTCCCGTTCGTGCGTCCGGCCCTTCCAGCGGCGGAGGAGATCCGGCCGCATCTCGAGGCGATCTGGCGGTCGGGCCGGTTGACGAAGGGCCCGTACCTCGAGCGTCTCGAGGCCGCTGCGGCAACGCATCTCGGCGTCAGGCATGCCATCGGCGTCAGTAGTTGCACCACCGGCCTGATGCTCGTCTACCGGGCGCTGGCGGAGCTCAAGCTGACGGGGTGCCGGGCCGCGGCCGCGGTCGACTGCGCCACAGCGACGGTACTGTCGGGTGGCGGCGGAGCCGGCGGCGAGGTCGTGATGCCGAGCTTCACCTTCCTGGCAGCGCCGGCGGCGGTTGTTTGGAACGGCCTCCGCCCGGTGTTTGTCGATGTCGATCCGGCGTCGACCAACGCCCGGCCGGAGGCGGTGGCGGCGGCGATCACGCCACGAACCGTAGCACTCTCGGCCTGCCACAATTTCGGCAATCCCTGTGACGTTGCCGGGCTCCGTCAGGTGGCCGCAAAACACGGCTTGCCGCTAGTCATCGACGCCGCCCATGGGTTCGGAGCGTTTCAGGCGGGGAGTCCCCTCGGTGGAGGGGCAACCGCGCAGGTCTTCAGCCTCTCCCCGACCAAACTCCTCGTCGCCGGTGAAGGTGGGATCGTGGCCACCGACTGCGATTGTCTGGCCACGCTGATCCGGGTGGGGCGCGAATACGGCAACGACGGCTCCTACGACGCCCAGTTTTCGGGCTGCAACGGTCGCATGCCCGAGATGTGTGCCGCGACGGCGTGGTTGGGGCTCGACCGGCTGGACGAGGTGGCGGCCCACAGGCGGATGGTCGCCGCGGCCTATACGGCGGCGCTCGATGGAATCGCCGGCATCGGATTGGTTGTTGTCGGTCCCGGCGACGTCTCGAGCCACAAGGATTTCTCCATCACCGTCAATCCCGATCGGTTCGGTGCCACGCGGGACGACCTCCGCAGGGCGCTGGCCGGTCGCGGCATCGAGACGCGGACGTATTACGATCCCCCTTGTCACCGTCAGGTGGCGTTCCGGCGGTTCCACGACGGGCGGGCCGACTTGCCCGTCACCGACAGTCTCTCGGCGCGGAGTCTGTCCCTCCCCATCGGCCCGCATGTCGATGCGGCGGTGATCGGCGAGGTCTGCGGGATGATCGCCGCCTGCCAACGGCGCGACTGACAGCCCGGGGTCTCGGGGCCATCGGCCCCCAGAGAATCGGACCATCACCAACGGATCAGGGAGGAACGGAGCGTTGTTCAACTCTTCGCCGGCGACCGTCGGTGAGTGGCCTGTCGGGCCCAGGGGGTTCTATGCGCGCTTCGTCAAGCGGGGCATCGACACGGTCGTCGCCGCCGCGCTCCTGGCGCTGCTGTTGCCGGTGTTGTTGGGGACATGGGCGGCGGTCGTGGCGGTCCTCGGATACCCGGCTTTCTACTCTGACAGGCGGGCCGGACGGGGTGGAGTGCCGATCGTGATCGGGAAGTTCCGTTCGATGTCCGAGGCGGTCGGCCGGGACGGTCAACTGCTCGCCGACGGGGAAAGGTTGGGGGCATTCGGCCGCTTTCTCCGGCGAACGAGCCTCGATGAGCTGCCCCAGTTGGTGAGTGTCCTGACCGGCGACATGAGCCTGATCGGCCCGCGACCGCTCCCGCTGCGCTACGTCGGCAGGTACAATTCCAGGCAACGCCGCCGTCTCGAGGTTCGTCCGGGATTGACGGGGCTGGCCCAGGTTCGGGGCCGGAATGGCCTTGATTGGCCGGCCCGGCTCGAGTTGGACGTCCGATACGTCGAGATCCTCTCCCGCTGGTACGCTCCGGTGGTAGATATCGGCATCTTCGTTGCCACTGGCGGAGTCGTGGCCTGGCAGGGGCTGACCGGACGGGGGATCTCGGGGGCGGGGTCGGTGACCATGAAGGAGTTCGAAGCATGACGTCCATCGACGGCGCCACGCGCGACATCGCCGCCGAGGTGCGCGAGGCGATCCTGGCGGTCTACCGAGATACCGCCCGCCCGCCGCGCGAGACGCCCGGCTCAGCCCTCCTCGGCAGCGACCTCGGACTCGATTCGCTCGATCTGGCGCAGATCATCGTGCTCCTGGAGCGTTCGCTCGGCGTCGATCCCTTCCGCGATGCGAGAGGCTCTGCCCCCCGCCCGCCGATTCGCACTTTCGACCACCTCGTCGCGCTCTATGCGGCCACCCTCGCGGCCCGTTCCTAGCCTCGATCTCCATGTCCCGACCGTCGTGCCTTCGTCCACCCCGAACCCCAGCCACGATCATGCCATCCTCCGCCTCCCCGCCACGCTCTGCCCAAGCCCAGGCTCCTGACGTCGCCGACGTTGCCGCGCCGGCACGACTGGCTGCCGCCATCGAGTCGGTCGCTGCCGCCGACCCCGACCGCGTGGCCGTCGTCACGGCTGCGGGGCTCGGGGCAGACCGGCGGCGAGCGGTGTCGTACGGCACGCTCGCCAGCGACGTCGCCGCCATAGAACGCCGTCTCGCGGAGGCCCATCCCATCGGCGTGATCGCGCGCTCGGGCGAGATCGCTGCGCTGGTTGCCATCGTCGCGGCCTGCGGAAGGCAGCGTGTCCCGCTTGCCTTGGTGGCCGAGGATTCGCGGGATCTCGTCGGCGAGCTCCGCGATTGGAGTGTCTGCGGGGACGATCTGGCCGTCCCCTCGTCACCCGCCCAGGGACGCTCACGCCGCGAATACGACTCCTCCTCGCCACAGGTCGTCGTGGCGACCTCGGGGACGAGCGGCCCGCCGAAGCTCGTCGAGCACTCGTGGGACTCGCTCCTCGCCGCCGCCCGCCTCGCGGAGCAGTGGCATGGGCGCGGCTGGATGCTTGTCTACGACGCCACCCGCTGGGCCGGGACCCAGGTCTGGCTGCAGGCGATCCTCACCGGTGGACGTCTGATCGTGCCGGCCTCACGCGATCCCGACTGCGTCGCCCGGGCAGCCGCCGACGAGGATGTCTCGATCCTCCCCGCCACGCCGACGCTCCTGCGTCGCGTGATCGCCTCCGCCGATTCTGATGCCGTCGGCAGGATGAGGCTCGATCGGATCACCCTCGGTGGTGAGGCCGCCGACGGCCAGCTGCTCGAGCAGGCCCGGGCCCTCTTCCCGACGGCGCGGGTGACGCATGTCTACGCCACCACCGAGCTGGGCGAGGTGTTCCGCGTGAGTGACGGTTTGCCCGGCTTTCCTGCCGAGTGGCTCGGCCGGGCCCTGCCGGGCGGGGCAAAATTGTCGACCCGCCGCGATGGCGAGCTCCTCGTCCAGCTCTCGCGCGACACGGCCGAGGTGGCGACCGGCGATCTCGTCGAGCGCCGTGGCGAGCGGTACGAATTTTCCGGCCGACGCAGCGACACGATCTTCGTCGGCGGGGCCAAGGTCTTTCCCCGCAGGGTCGAGGACGTTCTCCGCGCCGTGCCCGGTGTCGCTGACGCGCGGGCCTACGGCCTCCCCAGTGCGATCACTGGGGAGATCGTCGCCGCGCAGATCGTCGCCGTCGATCCCCTCCCCGAGGGTGTCACGCCGGAGAATCTCCGGGCCGCGGCGCTGGCGGCGTGCCGTTCGGCCCTCGAGGCCCACAGCGTGCCTCGTGTGCTCGACTTCACCCGGAAGCTGTTCACGAACCCATCGGGCAAGGTGCCGCGAAGGCCGGTTGGCCGATGAACGGGCCCCGATCGGGGCCGGTCAGCAACCGGGATCAAGCCACGGTCAAATCTGACACGCCCTCCACTGCGGTTGGTGAGGTCACGACGATCGTGTCGGGAGGATCCCGTGGGCTGGGGTTGGCCGTGGCCCAGCGGCTGCTCCAGCGCGGTGACCGGGTGGCGACCTTCTCGCGCTCCGGTTCGGCGGCCCTGGTGGCATTGGCAGCGAAGCATTCCGGCCGGGTGCACCACGAGCAACTCGATGCGGCTGACTCAGACGCCGTGCGCCGGTTCGTGGGGAACACCGTCGACCGATTCGGCCGGGTCGATCATTGTGTCGCCAATGCGGCGGTGGCGGCGGAAGGAATCCTCGCCACGATGGCCGATGCCGACATCGACGCCATGCTGACGGTGAATCTCCGTGGGGCGATCGTTCTGGTGCGCGAGTGTGTCAGGCAGTTCCTCGCCCAGCCGCGTTCCCTTCCCGATGCCGGGGCGGGATCGGTCGTCATGGTGTCGAGCGTGGTCGCGGCCCGGGGCAGCCCGGGATTGGCCGTGTATGCCGCGACGAAGGCCGGTTTGGAGGGGTTTGCCCGTTGCCTCGCCAGGGAAGTGGGGCCGCGGGGCATCCGCGTCAACGCCGTTGCTCCCGGCTTCCTCGCCACCGACCTGTCGGCGACGCTCTCGCCCAGCGACCGGGAGCGCATCGTCCGCAGGACACCTCTGGGACGGCTCGGCGACACGGCCGACATCGTCGGGGCAATCGACTTCCTCACCGGTCCTGGTGCGGCGTTCGTCACCGGCCAGACGCTCACGATCGATGGCGGCGGCGCGGCGTGAGCCGATGCGCCGCGGTGGGGTAGGATAAGAGTCGAGTTCTCCCCTTTCCCGGTTTGTCCGGATCCGCTCCCGGGAGTCTGCCGGTGCCGAATCGACGTTTCCCCCTCTGGCCGGAGTGCCACCGGATCCTGATCGTCGGGGCGGGTGGCTTCGGACGCGAGGTCCGCTGCTGGATCCGCGATGCCTGGCCGGGGGAAGGGGCTGTGTTCACCGGTTTTCTCGATGCGGATGCGTCGCGCGGTGGAGCCCACGGCCCGGTCGTCGGCGATCCGGCCTCCTACCAGCCGATGCCCGGCGACGGCCTCCTGCTGGGGATCGGCATCCCCGGGGTTCGGAGGCGATTGGCCGAGACGCTCGCCGCGCTCGGGGGCCGGTTCCTGACGCTCGTCCACCCCACGGCCGTCGTCGCGCCCTCGGCGGTCATCGGGGAGGGGGCGATCGTCTGCCCGCATGGCATCGTCAGCGCTGAAGCCGTGCTCGGTCGGTGTGTGCTCCTCAATTACCACGCTTCGGTGGCGCATGATGCGGCGGTCGGCGATTACGGCGTGCTCGCCCCGTATGCCACACTCGCCGGGTTCGCCCGGGTCGGTGCGGACGTGTTCCTCGGTCTTCACGCCTCGGTCGGCCCCGGGCGGCAGGTCGGCGATCGGAGCAAGGTCAGCGCCAACTCGTGCGCGTTGGCCGACGTTCCCGCCGACACGCTCGTCTACGGTGTGCCGGGACGGCACGGGCCGCTCCTTTCCTGACAGGCCGGGAGTCGCCAGTTGACACTCCGCGTCGCCGCCCATGTCGATGTCCGCTACACGACCCGGCTGCCTACCGGGGTCGACAAGCACATCGCGCGGATGGTGCGGGGATTGGCAACGTGCCCCAGATTCGATGTTTCCGTCGTAGCGCCACGGAACCAACTCGTCGGTGGGGATCTACCGCAGGCGAGCAGCCTCCATGGGCTTCCGGTCGATCCGATCCCCTTCTCAAACCGGTTCGGGAGGCTGCTGTGGGCCGTCAGCGACGTCCCGCCGATCGACCGCTTCTGCCCGGGCGTCGACTGGGTCTGGTCGCCGCAGGAGCTGTGGGCGCCCGCTCGGCATGCGCGGACCGCCGTCACGGTCCACGGTAGCACGTACTTCGAGCCGAGCTTCCCCGGCTATCACTCCGCCACGGCCCGCTTCGAGCGGGCGAGAATGGCCTGGTTTTTTCGGCGGATCTGCCGTTGTGCCGACCTCGTGCTCCCCGTGTCACACTATCTCGAGCGCTTCCTCATCGACTCCTTCGGTCTTCGCCCGGAACGGTCGATGGTCGTGGGGAATGGCGTCGACAAGGCGTTTTTCAGCGCCGGTGACGCGGCGATCGCAGCGGGGCCCGGTGTGCGTTATGATCCGAACCGGGTGCTCGTCGTCGGCGGGCTCAACGGCTGGGACGGCGCCGATCGCGTTCTTGCCAGTGCCGATGCCCTGGCGGAACGGATTCCTGGGCTGGAGATCGACGTTGTCGGTACAATGGACGATCCTCGCAGCCTCGCGGCGTGTCAGCGCCGTCCCACCATCCGACATCTCGGTTTTCGTCCCCCCGCGGAACTCGCCGCGATGATGCCCCAGTATCTGGCGCTCCTCTATCTCCCCAACGTCGAATCATTCGGGATCGTTGCCCTCGAGGCGATGGCCGCGGCCTTGCCGGTGCTGGCCTGTCGGCTGACGGCGGTGCCGGAGACGGCCGGTGACGGGGCATGGTATGTCGATGAGAACCGGCCGGACGAGGTGGTGGAGGCGGTGGCGACGCTGCGTGCCGATCCGGTGCTGCGTCGTTCCTGGGTTCAACGGGGGCGGCAGCGCGCCGCCGGGTTCACCTGGGAGGCTTGCCTCGAGAGATTGGCTCGGGCTTTCGGTCGTGATGCCGCCGCTGGGACGTCCGTGGAGATCGTGTCGCCATGAACGTCCTCAAGATGGTGTCCGCCGTCTGGTCGATCTTGAGCGCCAGGCAAAAGGTCGCCTCGATCGGCCTGCTGGGGTTGATGTTCGTGAGCATGATCCTCGAGATGCTCGGTGTCGGTCTGATGATTCCGGCCTTGGCGGCGATGACGCTCGATGATTCGACCCCCTCACCCGTGGCCGCCGCGATCCTCGCCCGACTGGGGAACCCGACGAAACAGCAGTTGATCGTCGGTGCATTTTTCGCGCTGTTTGTCATCTATCTGGTCAAAACGGGTTTTCTTGTTGTCTCGATCTATTTTCAATCGAGGTTCATCACCACCCTCCAGACCAGCCTCGCGAGGAAACTGTTCGCGATCTACCTTCATCAGCCGTGGTCGTTCCACCTCGGACGCAACTCGGTTGAATTGATGCGAACGATGAACGAGGTGAACAATTTCTCCCAGCTTTGTTCGACCATGCTTTCCTCGGTGAGCGACAGCCTCGTGCTCGTGGGGGTGGTGGGGATGCTTGCGTACATTGAGCCGCTGAGCACCCTTGTTGCTGGCGGCTCCCTGCTGATCGCGATGCAGTTGCTCGCTTGGATCACGGGAAAGCGGATGCAGCGCTGGGGTGACATGCGGTTCAAATTGGCGGCCGTCATCGGTCGGCATGTTAACCAGGGACTGGGGGGAGCAAAGGATGTGAAAATCCGGGGACGCGAGGAATACTTCGTCAACCAATACGACCGGCACGCCCGTGTTGCAGCCAACATCTCGGTCCGCCAGATCGTGATGGGGCAGATTCCGCGGATGTGGCTCGAGCTCGTCGCCGTATCAACCCTCTGCGCGCTGGCCGGGACGATGCTCTGGCAAGGACGGGACAGCCGCGACATGGTTGGTAGCCTCGGCCTGTTCGCGACGGCTGCCTTCCGACTCCTCCCGTCGGTCAACCGGCTCGCCCTGGCCGCCCAGAACTTCCGCTTTGGTGCGTCTGGGCTGAAAGCCCTGCAGAACGATCTGATGCTGTTCTCTTCGCCTCCGGAAGCCTCACGAAAGATGGAGTTTCGACGATCGATCGCCATCGAAGGGGTAACGTTCCGGTTTGCAAACGCGTCTGCCCCGGCGCTCGACGGAGTGTCGATGTCCATCCCCTACGGCGCGGCGGTCGGAATCATCGGTGGTAGTGGTGCCGGCAAGAGCACCGCCGTCGACCTGCTTCTTGGTCTTCTCGAGCCGAAAGAGGGGAGGATAACGGTCGACGGTGTCGACATCCGCGACAATCTCCGCGGTTGGCAGGACATGGTGGGGTACGTCCCGCAGAGTATTTACCTCTGTGACGAGTCGTTGCGTGAGAATGTCGCCTTCGGTGTCCCTCCGGAAGAGATCGACGAGCAGGCGCTTGAACGGGCCATCCGGGCCGCTCGTTTGGATGATTTCGTCGCTTCGCTGTCTGAGGGTCTTTCGACTGTCGTGGGGGAGCGGGGGGTGCGCCTCTCGGGAGGGCAGCGGCAACGGATCGGGATCGCCCGCGCTCTCTACCACGATCCGGCCGTGCTCGTCCTCGACGAGGCGACCAGCGCGCTCGACACCGACACCGAGAGCGAGGTCATGGCGGCGGTCAATGCCCTTCAAGGCGCCAAGACCCTGGTGATCATTGCCCATCGGTTGTCGACGGTGGAGCAGTGCGACGTCGTGTACCGCCTCGACAGGGGGCGGGTCGTCGGTTCGGGGACGCTCGCGGAGGTCGTGCGGAGGTGAACCGCGGCGGGCTCGAAGGACTCCAGCGGATCGTGTTCTGGCAGCCGATCGAGAGTCCGCATCAGCATGACTTTCTCGAAGCGCTCGCTGCGGCCGTGCCGGGCGAGGTGATCCTCGCCGTCGAATCCGCGCTTCCGGCCTGCCGTGTCGATCAGGGGTGGCGTCACGCCCCCCACAAGCGCGTGCGGGTGGTTGACGTGTCGTCGGCGGAGGGCTTCGGCACGCTCGTCGCACATCGCGGGACCGATTCGCTCCACGTCTTCTCCGGCTTCTTCTCGCACCGCATCGTCTGGCGGGCCTTCCGCCAACTGACTCCGTCGGCGGCTCGTCTGGCGATCCTCTCGGAGGCCCCGGAGCAGGGGCCGTGGACCGGGGGGCTGAAGCGGGCCCGCGGCCGCTGGCTCGTCGGTCGTTGGGGGCAACGGATCGACTTCGTGCTGGCGATGGGGGGGGTCGGCCGGCAATTCTTCGAGTCGATCGGCATCCCGCGGCGGAAGATCGGGCGTTTTGGCTATTATCTCGACGTGCCCGATTCCCCGTGGCCACCTGCGGAGGAGACCGCCGGCGGGGATTTCCGGTTCATTGCCGTCGGACAGATGATCCGGCGCAAGGGGCTCGAGGTGCTCATGGCCGCCCTGGCCGACCTCGACGGGTTGCCATGGCGGTGCGATTTTTACGGGAGCGGGCCGCTCGAGTACGAACTGCGGCGGGCGGCAGGGGGGTTGCCGCAGGCACGCGTCGGCTTCCATCCCCCCATGGCCAACGGGGCGGTCCGTCGTGCCATCGCGGCCAGCGACTGCTGCGTCGTGCCGAGCCGACACGACGGCTGGGGCATGGTGGTCAATGAGGCCCTGATCGCTGGAACTCCGGTCGTGTGCAGCGACGGCTGCGGGGCGGCCGATATGATCGATGATCCCGTGGCCGGCATGGTCGTGCCGGCCGGGCGCGTTCGACCGCTCGCCGAGGCGCTGCAACGGTGCCTCTCGGCCGGTAAGATCGAATGGGAGCGCCGGTGCCGTGTCCATGCGGTGGCCAAAAGGCACGATCCCGCGGCCGGCGTCCGCGCGTTCCTCGACAGGCTCGCGGTTCGTGGGCCATCCGATCGCTGAAAGGTGATTCCCCCCTCCCGCCATGATTCCCGCCATGTCTTCTCAGGTCCATGCAGCGTCCGCGCCAGCCCTCGATGGTGGTTGGGGGGAGTTCCTCCCCAGGATCCCCGTGCAGGCCGACGGGGGCGCCTTCCGCTTCCGGCAGATCGGGCTGGTGCTCGTGCCATTGGTGGCCATGCTGCTCCGCGTGGCGTCGTCCCCGACGTCGGCTCTGGCCTATCTGTTGATTTGCGCTTGGGCCCTGACTGGCCGCCGTCAGGCGATCGTCAGCCTCTTCCTCTGCTGGCAGATCAACATGACCAGCCATAGTTTCTGCGGACCACCTCTCCTCGGTGCGCAGTTCCGGTTCATCGTGTTCTTCGTGTGTGCGTTTTCGGTGTTGCTCTACGGACCGAGCCGATCGTCGACGACGAAGGCAACGGGCCTTCTGAAGGTGACGCTTCCGGTGCTGTTCTTGGTCGTCGCTCACTCGATGATTTTCAGCCTGATCGCCGACGTCTCGCTCCTGAAATCGCTGACCTTCACCATCGTCTTCGCGACGGCGGTGTGCGGATGGTCCTGGATGACGCCGGCCGACCGCCACATCGCGATCCAGACGATCTTCGGCGGTCTCTTGCTCGGAATCCTCTTCAGCTTCCTGATGAAGCTCACGGGGCGCGGCATGATGGGTGGAACCGCATTTTTCGCCGGCATCTACGTCCATTCCCAGGTCATGGGGGGCACCGCCGCCCTCGTGGCGGCAATCCTCACCGTCCACTGTCTCACGATCCGCCCGCTGCGGTGGTGGAGGATCGGCCTCCTCGGGGTGAGCCTTCTGGAGCTCTATTGGTCGGGGGCCCGCATCGCCCTGCTGTCGTATGTCGGCGCCGTGGCTATCGCATTCATCCTGCAGATGGTCAGCGGCGTGCTCTATCTGCGCGGCGAGAATCCGCGGATCGTAGTGGCACGCCTGGGGGCCGCTGCCGTGCTGTTCCTCCTGCTCTGCGTCGTCGCCGGACAGCAGTTGGCGCAAGGCGCCAAGGCGTTTCTCCTCAAGTACGACGAGCAGGAAGACGTCTCGCTTCTCGAGCAGGGGCTGGCGTCGCGGCAGGGGCTGATCGACATCATGAAATCGAACATCGATCGTTACCCGCTCACCGGGATCGGATTCGGTATCGGCTCGACACCGAAGCTCCGATCGAACATCCAGCGCGACCCGATCCTCGGCCTCCCGCTCATGGCCACGGTCGAGAAGGGCGTTCTCCCGATCATGATCCTCGAGGAATTGGGGATTCCGCTCGGGTTTCTCGTCTATCTGTGGATCGGCACGCTCGCCCTCTGTGCCACTCGCGGTGGCATCCTCCCAATCGCCGTGTTTGCGGCGGTGATGCTAACGAACATCGCCGAGGCGGCATTCCTCTCGCCCGGAGGAGTCGGTCTGTTGAGCATCCTCTTGGTGACCTGGGCCGCCACCGAACCGGCCGGCGGGGCCTGGAAGAAACACCTCCGCGCTCGGCAGGTGGGCTTGGCGAGGCGGAGTCCGTTGGGTGCCCCTTTGTCGCCGGTCTTTGCCTCCCCCCTGGCGCCGGCGTTGCCGCCCCCTCCCGAGCGCCTGCGTCTCACCGGTCCGGTCCACGCGGGGAGCCCCCTGCCGATCGGCTCCGTCGACGGGGGGCGGTGAGCGGCTCCCGGATCGGCTGGGTCGAGTGGCGCCGGGATCAGTCGGGCCGGTTGAGGAGCCGCGCGCACAGCCCGAGCTGGTTGTCGGCCCAGCGCTCGGCCGAGTAGGCCGCGGCGGCGTGACGGATCTCCCTCCCCATCGTTGCCAAGTCGGGGTGGGCGTGGTGCATCTTCACCAGGGCCCGCCGGCCCGCCTCGACGTCATCGGTGGGGATGATGAACCCGGTGTGGTAATCCCGGACAAGCTCGACACCGGCTCCGCAATCCTGGCTGCAGATCACGGGGAGCCCCGACGCGGCGGCCTCGACGATCACCTGCCCCCACGGCTCGACCCGGCTGGGAAGGATGAACACCCCCGCCCTGCGGAACTCGCGGCCGAGGTCCGCCGGCTGGAGAAAGCCACGGTTCTCGATTCCTTCGACCCCTCCCAGGAGCGATTCGAGCGGCCCGGAGCCGCAGGTCGTCAGCGGCCATGGGTCAGCGACGCTCTGTCGATAGGAGCGATACGCCTCGACGAGCGTGTCGATCGCCTTGGCGGGCACGTAGCGCCCGACGAAGAGAAACCGCTTCGGCCAGGTGGCGTCGGCGAATCGCGGCTCTCCCGCCGCCCAGAAGCCGTTGTAGTCGATCGCGTAGAGAAGCCGCGCGATCTTGCGGCCGGGCACCCCCCAGGAGCGCATCACTTGGTAGCCCCGTTCCCCCGGCACATTGAGGGCATCGACCCGCTTCAAAAGCCCCCCGATCCGCAGCGGCGCCAGCCGCTGCCGCCAGGTGAACCGCAATGCCGTGTCGGCGGTCATGACAAACCTGGCGCCGCGGAGCCTCGGTTCGTCGAGCAGGCTCACGTAGGGGCGGTGGGCCCATCCCGCGAACACGACGACGTCGGGCTTCGAGGCGGCAACGACATCCCTGACAACGGCAGTGTCGTGCCGTTGCGCCTCGGAGAGAACCCGTGGTGTGACCTCGCGGAAAAGCGAGAGGTCAAACGGGGCGATCGGCGACGGGGCCCAATGAATGAGGGAGACATTCACCCCTGGTCGACGGGCGAGCTCATTGAGGCAGGCGGCGAGGTATCCTGACGGTTCGGTCCAACAATACGTGATGTTCATCGCTGGAGTTTATGTCATCCCCGCCCCACCGGCCAGCGGATCGACCGGGCGGTACGCCGACCAGCGGCCTGGAAAACCTCACCGGCTTCCGGGCCTCCTCGGCGTCGGGGCGATCCCGTTCGTGCAGCGCCCATCGTCAGGAGCACCGAGGCATGATTCTGCCGCAACGTCGATCGGCCGATGACCTTCCGCGCGTGCTCCTCGTGTCGAGCACACTCGACGATGACGGAGGTGTCCCTGTCTGTGTCGGCCAGTTGGCCGAGGCGCTGGGAGCGATCGATGTGCCGGTTGGAATCACCGGCCAGCACGCCGGTCCGATCGCGGCGGTGGTCCGGGGCGCCGAGCAACGCAGCGGCGTGGCGGTCAATGCGGTCTCGGCGCCGTGGCATCCCGGCGGCCAGTGGCAAGCCGCCCGGAGGATCGGGGCGGTCGTCCGCGAGACCGCCGCCTTGGCCCGGGCGGAGGGGCGTCCGCTCGTGGTCCATCTTCATGGCGTGTGGGTGGCGCCGGTCCTCGCCGCGGGCTTGGCGGCGATGGAGGTCGGTGCGAGGCTCGTCGTCTCCCCCCACGGGATGCTGCGCCACGAAGCGCTGCGGAAGAGCCGGTGGCGGAAGCGGGCCGTCTGGGAGGGCTGCCTGCGGCGAATGCTCGTGTCCGCCGACGCCCTCCATGTGACCTCGCCGCTGGAGGGAGAGGAGCTCGCCGCGATCCTGCCCGGATGCCGGCCGGTGCTCGTGCCGTTGGGGATCGTCCCGCCCGCCGACGCGCCGCGCGGGCGAGCTCCCGGAGAGCCGCGGCGGGCCGGTTACCTCGGCCGGATCCTCCCCATCAAGAATCTCGATGTCCTGCTCCACGCCTGGAAGCTGGTCCGGCCCGCGGGCTGGCGGCTGGCGATCGATGGTCCCGGGCCGGCGGAGATGACCGTGTCGCTCCGGCAACTCGCCGATCGCCTCGGCCTCGGCGCCGAGGTCGAGATCGGTGGCGCGGTTCCGATGAGCCGCCTCGGGGAGCACTATGCCGGGCTCGATCTGTTCCTCCTCCCCTCCCGCTCCGAGGCCTTCGCGCTCACCGTCGGGGAGGCGCTGGCCTGCGGTGTCCCGACGGTGGTCACGACCGCGGCCCCTTGGGGGGACGTGGAGAAGCGAGGCTGCGGATGGAGTGTGGCGCCGACCGTCGCCGGAATCGCGGCGGGCTTGGCGAGCGCCACGGCGCTGCCGGAAGCGGACCTCGAGGCGATGGGGCGCCGTGGTCGGGGGTGGGTTCGGGCCGACTACGCTTGGGAGGCGATCGCCCGTCGACACCTGACGCGGCTGTACGGCGTGGGCGACGACGCCGGCGGCTCGTCGCGTCGGGCGTAAGCCTTCCTTCCCTTGTCCCGGTAGTGGCGGGTTGCATTTTCGTCCCTCGGGAGCGATTCTTTCCAGGCTTTCCTGCTATTCCCACGGAGCCGCCATGAATCTCCGCCGCGCCGTGATCACCGCCGCCGGGAAAACCCCCCAGGAGCATCCGCTCCAACGGCTCGTCGACCGGGATGGCGTGGTCCGTTCGGCGCTTGGCATCATCGTCGACGAGGCCTTGGCGGCGGGGGCCGACGAGATCGCTGTCGTCGTCAGGCCGGGGGACGAATCGGCGTTTTTGGCCGCCATCGACCGCCGCCCCGGTCGCCTCGAGATGATCCCCCAGCTGGAGCCCAATGGCTACGGAGCCGCGGTACTCTGTGCCCGGGGCTTCGTCGGCGACGAGCCGTTCCTCCACTTTGTCGGCGATCATCTCTACGTCAGCGATGTCCCGGCACGCTGTGCCGAGCAACTGGTCGAGACGGCGCGGCGCGAGAATTGTGCCGTGTCGGCGGTGCAGCCGACGCGGGAGAGCATGCTCCCCTGGTTCGGCGCCGTCGGTGGGCGCCGTGTGGCCCATGCCAACCGGCTCTACGAGATCGAGACGGTGCTCGAGAAGCCGACACCGACGCAGGCCGAGCAGGAGTTGGTCGTGCCGGGGCTGAGGGCCGGTCATTATCTCTGCTTTTTCGGGATGCACGTGCTCACGCCGGCGATCTTCGACCTGCTCGAATCGGCTGACGAGTCGGGGCGCCGTAACCTCTCCGGGGCGCTGTCGCGACTGGCTCGCCAGGAGCGCTATCTAGCCCATCAGGTGCAGGGCGCCCGCTACGACCTCGGTCTTCCTTATGGCCTACTCACCGCCCAGATGGCCCTGGCCCTCTCCGGGCGCGACCGTTCCCATGTGCTGGCACAGATCGTCGAACTCCTCGCCCGGCAACCGCAGGTGCCATGAGCAGGCTCGTCGAAATCATCACCGCGGCCGACGCGGATTCGCGTGATCGTTCGATCGACGAGGTCTGCCGGGGCGCGGGCCCGGCGGGCCTGCTTGCCGAGGCGGCGGCCCTCGATGCCTTCCGGCGCGAGTGTCCCAATCTCTACCGCCGCGTCCGGGCGCTGTTCTTTCTCGCCGCCATCCACCGCTACCAGCTCCCTGCGGCCCTCGGCGAGTCGGCCGCGACGGCGGGGCTGATCCCCGCCGCAGCCGTCCACCATCTCCTCGGTCGACGTTTCGAGGAGGCGATCGACGTCCTCCTCGCGCGCCAGCAGGCCGACGGGCCGTCTGCCGCCCTGTCGAGCGCCTTGGCCAGCGCCTATCGCGAACTTGGGCTGCAGACGTTAGCCAATCAGGTGCGGCAGTCGGTGCGTTCGATCCGCGGCAACCAGTGGATGTTCCGGGTCGGCCATCCCGACGACCACCCGCTCCGCATCCGCCCGGAGTTACTCCGGCGCGGGGCGCCCGGGGCCACGACCCCTTTCCCGCTCCTCCAGGAATCGACGCCGGTCCGGATGGATCTGTCGCATACCGGCTGGAGCGACATCTTCTTCCTCGGGATGGATTGCCCCGAGGCAGCGCGGGTCCTCAATGTGTCGGTCGATCTGGGCGTCCACGGGCGCGATGCCAGGGCCCGGCCGCCGGTGGAGGTGTTCTTCCGAGTCATCGACGAGCCCTTGCTCCGGCTGACGAGCATCGACCTCGACGCCACGGCCGACATCACCGATCTGGGCGAGGTCTTCGATTTCGGTCGTGACCACCTCGGGTTGCTGAAGGCGGCGATCATCGCCGCGGGGATCGTGCCGCCGGGGATCGAGGGATCGGGGGAGTCCCTGGCCGACGTGCTTGCCGCCGTCGTCGGCCCGGGCCACGGCCTGGAGCTGGTCAGTTCGGTCAACGGGATTCCGAAGGGATCGCGCCTGGCCGTCTCAACCAATCTCCTCGCCGCCCTCATCAGTGTCTGCATGCGGGCCACCGGGCAGGCCCGCTCCCTCACCGGCGGGCTCGACGAGACGGAGCGTCGTCTCGTCGCGGCCCGGGCGATCCTCGGCGAGTGGCTCGGCGGGAGTGGTGGCGGGTGGCAGGATTCCGGCGGGGTGTGGCCGGCTGCAAAGCTCATCCGCGGGGTCGTCGCCGCCGAGGGGGATCCGGAGTTCGGCGTCAGCCGCGGGCGTCTCCTCCCCCGGCACGATCCGTTAACGCTGGGAGTCGATCTCCAGGAATCGCTCGTCCTCGTCCATGGCGGCATGGCCCAAAACGTCGGTCCGATCCTCGAGATGGTGACCGAGAAATACCTTCTCCGCTGCGAGGCGGAGTGGCAGGCCCGGATCGAGGCTGGGGAGGTGCTCGACGAGATCATCGCCGGCCTCACCGCCGGGGACGCGCGGCGGATCGCCGCCGCCACGACGCGCAATTTCACCGGCCCGCTCCGCACCATCATCCCCTGGTCGAGCAACGCCTACACCGAAGCGCTGATCGATGCCGTCCAGGCCCGCTTCGGCGATCGCTTCTGGGGCTTCTGGATGCTCGGTGGCATGTCGGGCGGGGGGATGGGATTCATCTTCGATCCATCGGCCCGCCTCGAGGGGCAGGAGGCGCTCGCCGGCATCATGGCGGCGACGAAGCGGCGCTTCGAGCATGGCCTCCCGTTCGCCATGGAGCCGGTCGTCTACGACTTCACCGTCAACTCCCGCGGTACCTGGTGCCAGCTCCATGAGGGGGCGGATGCCCTCATGCCCTCCCCGTACTACGCCCGCGTCGTCCCTGGGCTTCTCCGCACGTCGCGCCCCGAGCTGACCGAATCGCGCCGCAGCGAGCTCGATGCCTTCGGCTCCGCCTGCCGCTCCCGCCCCGAGCTCGCCGGCATGGTGCACACCCTCTTCGATCGGCTCTTCCCTACCGGCGACACGGCCCGGACCACGGCGCGGGATCTGCGGGGCGCGCTGGAGTCGTTGGGGTTTGACAACGTCGAGCACGAACAGATCCGGTCCGATCTTCGGGGCGGTCGGATCGGGCTGGCGCAGAACCGGCTCCCCCCCTCGACGTCGATCGACGATGTCGAGGATGGCGATGTGGAGTGGGTCGGTGGATCGGGGCAGACCGCGGCCTCCGCCGACCGGGAGGTGGGGCTGGCGGCGATCGCCCGGGGCGAGGCCGCAGTCATCACGCTCTCGGCGGGGATCGGCAGCCGCTGGACGCAGGGCGCGGGGGTGGTCAAGGCCCTCCATCCCTTCTGCCGGCTCGCCGGTGCGTGGCGAACCTTCCTCGATGTCCATGTCGCCAAGACGCGGCGCGTCTCGCGGCTTGCCGGGGGCACCGTTCCGCATGTTGTCACGACCAGCCATCTGACGCACCGACAGCTCGAGGCTGCCGGGCTGCCGGTGATCCTTTCCCCCGGCAGGGCCGTGGGACTGCGGTTGGTGCCGATGGTCCGCGATCTGCGGTTTGCCTGGGAAGAGTCGGCCCGGCAGGTGCTCGACGAGCAGCGAGAGAAGATGCGCGACAGTGTCCAAGCCGCGCTCGTGGCCTGGGCCGAGCGTGTCGGGGAGGGGAGCGACTACACCGACAACGCGCTGGCGCAGTGCCTCCACCCGGTCGGGCACTGGTACGAATTTCCCAACATGCTCCGCAACGGAGTTCTCGCCCGACTCCTCCGCGTTCAGCCGCGGCTGGCTTGGCTGATGATCCACAACATCGACACCGTCGGCACCGATCTCGACCCGGCGATCCTCGGCCGTCACATCGCCGGGGGAGCGACGCTCGGGGTCGAGGTGATTCCGCGGCAGATCGAGGACCGCGGTGGCGGCCTGGCGCGGGTCAACGGCCGGCCGCGGCTCGTCGAGGGGCTGGCGATGCCCCGAGAGGAGGATGAGTTCCGGTTGCGGTTCTACAATTCCGCCACGATCTGGATCGACCTCGACGCGCTCCTCGGGGTGTTTGGGATTGATCGCGGCGACGTGATCGCCGCGGCTGACGGCGATGGGGGGGCCACGGCCCGGGTCGCGGCGGCGATCCGCGCGGTGGCATCCCGGATGCCGACCTACGTGACCCTCAAAGACGTCAAGAAGCGGTGGGGGCACGGTCAGGAGGATGTCTTCCCGGTGGCCCAGTTCGAGAAACTGTGGGGCGACATGACCGCCCTCCCCGAGGTCTCGACGCGCTACTTCGTCGTCCCCCGGTTCCGGGGGCAGCAGCTCAAGGATGTCTCCCAGCTCGATGGCTGGCTCCGGGACGGCTCGGCTGCCGCCGTCGAGGGCCTCGGCGACTGGACGTGAGCGAGGCAGCCCGATTTTTGCGGTTTCCTCCCGTTCGTGCGGCCGCGCCACACAGCCGGCTCTCGCTGCGGCGGCGCATCTGCTAAGCTCGCGAACATGAGTCGATTTGATCCCTCGCCCCACCCGTTGTCGATCTGGGTCGTGAACCCGTTCGACGACGTCCCCGGCGAGGGGCTGCCTCCGCTCCGTTTCTGGACGCTTTGCCGGGTGCTCGCTGGGCGGGGGCATGATGTCACCTGGTGGACCGCCGACTGGAGTCACCGGCGGAAGGCGCCGCGCCGCCCCGTGCCGAGGCTCGTCGAGGAAGAGGAGGGCTTCGGGATCCGGATGGTCCCCGTCAAGCCGTACCGCGGCAACGTCTCGCTGTCGCGGCTCCGCAGCCACCGCGACTTCGGCCGGAATCTCGAGCGCGAGGCGACCGCAGCGGTCGCCTCTGGAAAGCTCGAGCGGCCCGACATCGTGCTCGCCAGCCTGCCGCCCCTGGAGGGGCCGGAGGCGGCCGCCCGGCTCGCCCGCCGCCTCGATGCCGTTCTTGTCGTCGATCTCATGGATCTCTGGCCGGAGACGTTCGAGCGCCTCCTTCCCGGGCCGGAGTGGCTCCGTCGCATGCTGGCCCCGCTCCTCCTCGGGGGGATGCTGCGCCGCCGCCGGGTGCTCCTGGAATCGGCCGACGGGATCTCATCCGCCACCCGCGCTTATGCCGAGGCCGCCCTCCGCGATCTGCCGGCGGTCGCGCGTGAACGGCCCCCCTATGTCTGCCACCTTGGCGCCTATCTCGCCGAGTATCCCGAGCCGCCGCGCCCCGATCCGCTCGAGGTGCCTTCGACCGCCGTCGACCCGCGGCCGTTGGCCTGCGTCTATGCCGGGAGCCTCGAGCAGGGGCAGGATCTCGACACCGTCTTCTCCGCGGCCCGCAGGCTCTCCGCCGCGGGCACGGCCGTCGACATCCATGTCGCCGGTACGGGGAAGCTCGAGTCGAAACTCAAGGCCGATGCGGCGACGATCCCCCGACCGTCGCGGGTGGTGGTCCACGGACTCCTGCCGCGCGGTGCCTATGCCAAGCTTCTGTCGGAATGCGACGTCGGTCTGGTGGCGGTGAAGCCGGAGTCGCTCGTGGCGGTGCCCTACAAGGCCTGCGACTACGCGGCGGCGGGGCTGGCGCTGGTCAACGCCCTGCCGGGCGAGCTCGCCGACCTCATCGACGCTCACCGAGCCGGTCTCCCCTATGTCGCTGGTGATCCGCAGTCTTTGGCGGATGTTCTCACGACCCTCGCCGCCGATCGTCGTCTCCTGCTCGAGCTGCGTCAGGGCGCTCGCCGCCTTGCCGAAGACGCCTTCGATCGGGAACAGACCTACCCTCGGTTCGCCCACTGGCTCGAGTCGTTGGCCGGGTGACGGCATGGAGTGCGTCGTCACCGGAGCGCGGGGGTTCGTCGGCCGGGGCCTCCTTTCGGTGCTCACCGCCGCCGGCCATGGTGGCACGGCCACCAGCCGGCACCCGCCGACCGATCTTTCGCTTCCGCCCGGCTGGCAGGGACGAACGCGCGGGGAGATGCTGGCCGCGGCGCCGCATCCGCGCCCCGCGGCGATCATCCACCTCGAGGTCGAGCAGAGGGTGCTAGCGCCGACGCCCGCCGATCCGGACGCCTGTGACCGGGTCAACGTGGCCGGCACTCGCGCTTGGCTGGAGTGGGGGGCGGAGTATGGTGTTCGCCGGTTCGTATTCGTCAGTTCGATCAGCGCCATCGTGCCGGGATCATCGGGCTCTCCGTCCGAGCGCCGGCTCGAGACGGGTGCCACCTACGGCGGGTCGAAGGCCCGTGCCGAGGCGGAGGTCCGTAGCTGGGTGGAGGCCGATGCCGGTCGGCGGGGGGTGATCCTCCGCCCCGCGCCGGTCTACGGTCCCGGCCCCGGCACGAACTTCGCCGCGCTCGCCCGCCGGGTGATTGCCGGGCGCCCCGCGTTCGTCGGGCCGGGCACGTCCCCCCGCTCGGTCGTCTCGCGCCGAAACCTCGCCGCGGCGATCGCCTTCGCCCTCGATGCCCCGGGGGCGGGGTGTACCGTGTTCGAAGTTTCCGATCCCGCCACGACCTCGGTGGCCGGTTTGGCGGGCATGATCGCGGAGATCAGCGGCGCTCCCCCGCCCCGCAGCATCCCCCCGGCCCTTGCCCGGCTCGCGGCCCCGATCGCCGATGGGCTCGGGCGCCTGATCGGCCGCGGGCTGCCGCTGTCGAGCGCGTGGCTGGCGGGCTTGGCGCTGGCGAGCGACTTTCCTGCCGATCGACTCGTGGCGGAGGGGTTTGTCCATCCCCAATCGACCCGCGAAGGGCTCGCGGAGATGCTCGACTGGCTGGCCCGGGAAGCACGGGGGCCGGGGGCCGAAACGGTCCGGCGCGGGTGATGCCGGCGGCGCCCGGCGCCGGCTAGAAGCGACGGGCGGCCGGGAAGGTCTCTGCGATCCCTTGCCCGAGGGGCGTGGCGTCGATCGGGAGGGTCGTAGCGTGGCCGGGGGAGGGAAGTGGGGGGGCAGGTCGGAGCTTTTTCGGGCTTTCCCGGCCCCGCGCAGATAATCTTTAGGGAAGCGCTGCTGGCAGGCAAGGAGAGCCACGAGCTGCGCGCTGGCCGCCCGGATGAGTGCCGATGGCGTATGTCACCCTCCGAGTCCTGCACGGCGCCGACCGTGGCAAGGTGTTTGAACGCCTCGCCACGCCGGTCACGATCGGCCGCGAGGAAGGCAATACGATCCAGCTCAACGACGAACGGATCAGCCGCTACCATCTCAAGTTCCAGGAGGACAACGACAAGGTCGTCCTCACCGATCTCGAGAGCACCAATGGCACGAAGGTCAACGGCGAGGACATCCAAGTGCGGATCGTTCGCGACGGCGACATGATCGCTCTGGGGCGCTCGCTGATCCTGGTCGGCTCGCAGACCGACATCGATCGGCGGATCGCCGAGATCGCGGCCCGTCTCCCCGCCGGCGAGGAGGGGCGTGCCCGCGAGCTGGGGCAGCGCCTGCGGAAGATCGCTGCGCCGCGCCCCGACGGTCAGTCCGACCTCTCCGACTTCCCCGTGCCGATCCTCCCCGGCCAGCTCCCCTCCCTCCCGGAGCGGATGAGCCCGGCCCAGTCGGCTGAGTTCGTCGAGTTGTTCGATCACGTTCTGGCGGTGCTCCGCGAGGCGGCCGAGGGGGCGGTGATGCGCCCCGGAGCCGAACGGGTCGAGATCGACTTTGCCCACTGGCAGGGGATCCTCGACCTCCAGGGAAAGCTCGCCGCGATGCTGCGCTCGATCGCGGAGCCGCGCGATCGCTAAACGCCGCTGCTCGGCCCGGCGCGGGGCGTGACCGCCGTTTCAGGGGGGTGCGAGAGGGGAATTCCTGCGCGGTACAATCCTGCTCCCGGCCTCCGTCGGTCCCGATCCCCGGGGCCGCCGTTCCCCCTCCGATCGCCGGCCCCCAACGTCCCCTTCCGCGAGGCCACGGATGTCCGCCCGCTCCTTCGTCCATCTCCACTGCCACAGCCACTACAGCCTTCTCGACGGGGCCAGTTCGATCGAGCGGCTGGTCGACCGCACGAAGGAGCTGGGGATGAATGCCCTGGCGATCACCGACCACGGCAATCTCCACGGAGCGCTCGAGTTTTATGCCGCTGCGAAGTCGGCCGGCATCAATCCGATCATCGGTTACGAGGCCTACATCGCCCCCGGGAGCCGCTTCCACAAGGAGGCCGGCAGCCAGAAGGAATCGAGCTACCACCTCACGCTCCTAGCCAAGGACCGCGAGGGGTATGCCAACCTCCTCCAGCTGGCGACCAAGGCCTTTCTGGAGGGCTTTTACTTCAAGCCGCGGATCGACCGCGAGCTGTTAGAGGCCCATTCCGGTGGGCTCGTCTGCCTGTCGGGGTGCCTGTCGGGGGAGTTCAGCCGTTCGCTCATCGGCGTCGGGGCCGACCAGCCGGAGCAGTTGGCCAAGGGGCGCGAGGTGGCCGGCTGGTTCCACAAGCTGTTTGGCGACCGGTATTTCCTCGAGATCCAGGACAACGGCCTGGAGATGCAGCGACAGGTGACGCTCGCGGCGCTCGAGATCTCGCGCGAGCTGGGGATCCCGCCGGTGGCCACCTGCGACTGCCACTACGTCAACCGCGAGGACGCCGTCGCCCAGGACATCCTCCTGTGCGTCAACACCGGCCGGTTCCGCAACGACCCGACGCGGATGAAGATGGAATCGACGGAGTTCTATCTGAAGAGCCCCGAGGAGATGCACAACGCCTTCGGGGGGGTGGCGGGGGAGGTGACTCAGGCGGCCGTGGCCCGCAGCCAGGAGATCGCCGACAGCGTGGCGATCGAGATCGATCTCGGCCAGCGGCACTTCCCCGGCTTCGACGTGCCCAGCGGGCTGACCGCCTCGGAGGAGCTGCGTCGCCTCTGTCTCGAAGGGCTCCATGCCCGCTACGACGGGCTGGCGAAGCGTTGGTCAGAGGCGGAAGATGGCCGGCCCGTCCTTCATGCCCAGGTCATGGAACGGCTCGACCGCGAGCTCGGCGTCATCGACACCCTCGGCTTCTCCAGCTACTTCCTCATCGTCTGGGATTTCGTTCGCGAGTCGCGCGAGCTCGGCATCCCGGCGGCGGCCAGAGGCTCGGGCGTCGGGGCGCTGGTCGCCTACGCGCTCTATCTCTCCCATGTCTGCCCGCTTGAATACGACCTCCTCTTCGAGCGCTTCCTCGACGTCAACCGCAAGGAGGCGCCCGATATCGACATCGACTTCTGCAAGGAGCGCCGCGGCGAGGTCATCGAGTATGTGAAGCGGCGGTACGGGGCCGCGAATGTCGCCCAGATCGGCACCTTCGGCACGCTCGCCGCGCGGGCTGCAATCCGCGACGTCGGCCGGGCGATGGGGCTGGCGATCCCGCGGGTCGACTCGATCGTCGCCCTCGTCCCCGACCAACTCGGGATCTCGATCGAGGAGGCCTCGGCGCCGGGGAGCCAGCTCGCCGCGGCGTGTGAGTCTGACGGGGAGATCCGGGAGCTCGTCGATCTCGCCGGCCGGATCGAGGGGCTGGCCCGCAATGTCGGCACCCATGCCGCGGCGGTGGTGATCGCCGACCGACCGCTCGTCGAGTATGTCCCGCTCCAGCGGGTGACGGGGAAGGAGGAAGTGATCACGCAGTGGGCGATGGGGGATGTCGAGCGCGCCGGCCTGATGAAGATGGACTTCCTCGGCCTCCGCTATTTGACAGTTGTCGCCAAGACGATCGACATCATCGCCGAGACGACCGGCCATCGCCCCGATCCGCTCGCCTTCCCGCTCGACGACCAGCCGACGTTCGATCTTCTCTGCCGCGGGGAGACAAAGGGGATCTTTCAGCTCGAGAGCGGCGGTATCCGCGATCTCCTCCAGCGGATGAAGCCCGATCACTTCCGCGACATCGTCGCCGTCAACGCCCTCTACCGCCCCGGGCCGCTCGAGGGGGGTATGGTCGACGACTACGTCGCCGTCAAGCATGGCCGCAAGCCGGCCGAGTATGCCCATCCGGTGATGAAGGAGGTGCTCGAGGAAACGCACGGCGTGATGGTCTACCAGGAGCAGGTGATGCGGATCCTGGAGCGCCTCGGTGGCATCGAGCTCTCCAGCGCCTACACCTGCATCAAGGCGATCAGCAAGAAGAAGCTCGAGACCATCGCCGCCTTCCGCGAGCAATTCGTCGCCGGGGCCAAGGCGAAGGGGATGGCGGCGGCCGAGGGGCAGGAGCTGTTCGGTCTGATCGAGAAGTTTGCCGGCTACGGCTTCAACAAGAGCCATTCCACCGCCTACGCGCTGCTGGCCTGGCAGACGGCCTACCTCAAGACGCACCATGCGGTGGAGTTCATGGCGGCGCTCCTCTCCGGCGATATCACCGGCCGCAATTTCAAAAAGAAAGACGCGCTCGTCGAGCATATCGAGGACTGCCGGCGGATGGCGATCGAGGTCGCCCCCCCCGACGTGAATCATTCCACCGCCGACTTCACGGTGGCGTCGGGGCGGATCCTCTTCGGGCTCTCCGCGATCAAGGGCTGCGGCGGCCAGGCCTCCACCGCGATCGACGCGGAGCGGAAGAAGGCCGGCCCCTACCGCGATCTCGACGACTTCTGCGGACGGCTCGACTCGAGCGTCGTCAACAAGACCGCCGTCGAGAGCCTCGCCAAGGCCGGGGCCCTCGACTCGCTTGTGCCCGATCGATCCATGGGGGCCAAGCGCGCCGCACTGCTGGCGGGCATCGAGAAGGCGCTTGCGTCTGGCGCTTCGCGCGCGGCCGATCGCAAGAGTGGCCAAAAGAACCTCTTCGATGCTTTCGACGAAGCGCCGGCCGTTGCCACCCCCACCGCCCCGCCGCCGGGGCTGCCGGAGGTGCCGCCACTTTCTGACAAGGAGACGCGGTCGTATGAAAAGGAGGTGCTCGGCTATTACGTCCACAGCCATCCGCTGGCGGAGTTTGCTGATCTCCTCGGGGCGATCTGCACCCACGGCACGGCCGACCTCGCCGCGGTGCCCCCCAAGGGAGAGGTGGTGATCGGCGGGATGGTGGCCGCGATCAAGCTCTCCAACACCAAGCAGCCGCGCCCCGGCTCGACCCACACCCGCTACGGGATGTTCGATCTCGAAGACATGGACGGCATCGTCCGCTCGATCTGCTGGCCCGAGGACTATGCCCGCTGCGGCGAGGCGATCCGGGCCGACGCGGTGATCCTCGTCGTCGGTTCGATCGACCGGCGGGCGGGGAGCGAGGAGACGAACTTAATCGTCAACGAGATCGTCCCCCTCGCCGACGCCTGGCAAAAGCCGGTCAAGCATGTCACGCTGCGTTTTGCCGAGCCCGGCCACGACGCTGCCACACTCGACCGGCTGGCGGAGATTTTGCGGCGCCATCCGGGGAGTGTGCCGCTGCGGCTCGTCCTCGATCTGATCGACGGTCGCCGTGTCCACCTGGAGGCCGACCGCCACGCCGTCGCCTGGACGCCCCAGTTCCAGGCCGAGGTTTCGGGGCTCCTCGGCACCGGCATGATCCGGGCGGGGATTTCGATCCCCCGCACCGGGGGCAGCCGCAGCCGCGACGACAACGGCCGGGGGGATGGGCGCCGGTTCTCCGGAGGGCGCTCCGCGGCCCGGACGGGGTGAGCCGACAGCGGCCGGGAGAGACCTTCCCCGACAACCGGCACGACCGCTCCCCGGTGCAGGGCGGGGGGGGAAAACCGGCGAATCGCCCGCCATTCCCCCCAAGCCCCTCAAAGCTGTTGTCGTCTCCGGGCCGAAGAGAGAAGAGATACTGGGGGCGAGTCCGCCGACGCGGAGGCTCCCTACACGCCGGTCGTTTGATTGCCGTCAGCTTCGCCGGGGCGTACCCTGCGGACAGGTTCCGGTCTGCGGAGCCCTGCGGGAATCAAATGTCGGCAGACCTTTCCTCCTTCGCCGGGTACGACCATGTCCAAGCCCCTCGCTGACCGGATGACCCTCGTCCACCGCTTCGCCTCGCTGTTGACGACGGCGATCGTGGCTCTTGCCGTGGCCGTCGCACCCGCCGGATTCGCCCATGCCCAGGGTGGCATCGGTGGCGGCGGTATGGGGGGTGGCGGTGGTGGCATGGGTGGTGGTCAGGGCGGCGGCGGCATGGGTGGCGGCCAGGGTGGCGGCGGCATGGGTGGCGGCGGCCAGGGGGGTGGTGGCCAGGGGGGTGGTGGTGGATTGGGCAGCGCCGCGGGCGCGGCTGGTGTCGTCATCGACGCTCAGGGAGTCCTGCGGACGCGCTTCGTCTCCGATGCGGGGCTCTCCCGCCAGCGGCGTGTGGCCGCCTACGCCGAGTTGCCCGGTGACATTCGCAAGCGTTCGACGTTCCGCAAGGTGGCGCTGTCGCGACTCGAGGCCGAGGTGGCCCGCGCTGCCGCCGAGGGGCGTGACATCGCCGACGATGTCGTCCGGCTCGCCGGCCTGACGCGCGTGCAGTATGTGTTTGTCTATCCGGCCGAGGATGGGCAGCCGGGTGAAGTCGTCATCGCCGGCCCGGCCGAGGGCTGGATCACCGACGCCACCGGGCGCGTGGTGGGGATCGAGTCGGGCAGCCCGACGGTCCTCCTCGAGGATCTCGTCGCCGCGATCCGTGTCTTCGAGCCGGGCGAGCCGACCAGCGCCACCATCGGCTGCTCGATCGATCCGCGTCAGGAGGGGCTCGCCCAGCTTCAGGCGTTTATCAAGAGCGTCGGGCGGATCAACCCCAAGGCCAGTCCCGAAGAGCTCGTGATGGGGATGACGCAGGCCCTCGGGCCGCAGGATGTCCGCGTCGACGGCGTCAGCCCCATGACGCACTTCGCCCAGGTGATGGTCGAGGCCGACTACCGGATGAAGCTCATCGGGATTGGCCTCGAGCGCGTGCCGGCCCGGAACATGAAGTCGTGGGTCGATCTCAACGCCAATTCCAGCGTCGCCACCAACGCCCTCCAGCGCTGGTTCTTCACCCCCGACTACCAGTGCGTGCGGGCGACTGACGACGACCTCGGCATCGAGCTTGTCGGCCGGGGGGTGAAGCTCGTCGGTGCCGATGAGGTCGTGCTCCCCAACGGCCAGCGGATGTCGGCCGACCGGCCCGACCGGGCAAGCAAGACGTTCACCGAGACGTTCACGCGGAAATACCCCGAGATCGCCGCCCGCAACCCGGTCTACGGCCAGCTCCGCAACCTCATCGATCTCTCGATCGTGGCCGCCTGGATGCAGGAGCACGACGCCTACGGCCGGGCCGCCTGGGGGGCCGAGAGCCTCCGCGACGAGTCGATCTGCACGATCGAGCGGCTCGTCGCGCCGACCGAGGTCCAGCCGGCGATCAACGCCATCCAGCGTGGCAACCGGCTCGTCACCCCGATCGGTGGTGGCGTGACGGTTCAGCCGAAGCTGGCCCTCGATCCCGCGAACATCCTCGGCGACGACGAGGGCACGATCGCCATCGCCCGAGGCGAGAAGCTCGACCTCCCCGCCGGCCAGTGGTGGTGGGACTGAGCGATCGCTTCTTGCAGTTGATAAAAACGAAGCGGCCCGCCGGAGTTTCCGGCGGGCCGTTGTCGTTTCATCGCTTCTCGCTTGGGCTCCGCTCGGGGCTGACCGTGCCCCGTCGCCGGACGTTCACGTCGGCCATCCATGGCCGACGCTCTCTCCGCGCCGCCTGCGCTTTCGCCCTCCGGGCTTCGCTTGCCGGCGAGGCCGGCTCTCGGGGCACGGTCAGCCCCGAGCTTGCCGGTTTGGGGTGCGGAAAAAGGTGCCTGCCACCATTTGTCGGTCAATTGGTGGCTGGCACCTTTTTCCGGGTGGTGGCTGCGAAGCCCTTATTTCTGCGACCGCTCCAGGTAATCGCCGGTCCGGGTGTCGATCTTGATGAAGTCGTCCTGCTCGATGAAGGCCGGCACGACCACGTCGGCGCCGGTCTCGAGCTTCACCGTCTTGGTGAGGTTCGTCGCCGTGTTGCCGCGCATGGCCGGTTCGGCATACGCGACTTGAAGAATCATGTGGTTCGGCGCCTCCATCGAGATCGGGTTGCCGTTGTAGAGGAGCATCGAGCAGACGGTGCCCTCTTTGATCCACTTCCAGGCGTCGTCGACCTGCTCCTTCGTCAGCTCGTACTGCTCGTAGCTGGTGTTGTCCATGAAGACAAACTGTTCCCCCTGCTTGTAGAGGAACTGCGCCTCGATGGTGGCGATGTCGGCGGCATCGAGCGAATCGCCGCTCTTGTACGTCCGGTCGAGCACCGTGCCGCGGAGGAGGTTGCGGAGCTTGCACTTGTAGAGTGCTTGCCCTTTCCCCGGCTTCACAAAATTGCACTCGATCATGAGGTAGGGGTCGCCGTCGATCTGGACCTTGAGCCCCTTCTTGAACTCGCTCGTGTTGTAGCCTGCCACTGCTTCGATGCTCCTGGACGTTGAACCTAAAACCCGATTCCTGATCATGCGCTCCGGCGGCCCAGCCGCCGGGCGTTCCCTTTCCGGGCGGCCGGTCGTATCCTTGAAAGGGCTCCGGGGCTCCGCGGAAGACCGTCAAGGGTGGCCGCAGCGGTGGCGGATGTCAACGTCCGCGGCCGCCGCGGGAGCACGGCGGCCCCAGGCTCCGGCTCCGGCCATCGATTCATCCATCCGCCCCCGGCCCGCTCGCCCTCCCATGACGCTCGATTCGACGCAGTCCGAGCCGGTCTCGGCCCCTGCGGCCAACCCTGCGGCCGAGGGGCTCCGCGACCGGGGTTCCCCCCGGGAACGCTGGCAGGTGGAGCTGGCGGCCGCCATCCGCGATCCCGACGAGCTCTGCCGGCTCCTCGGGCTCGACGCCACCTTCGCCGCTGAGGCCCGCCGCGCCGCCGGTGGCTTTCCCCTCCTTGTCCCCCGTCCATTCCTCGAGCGGATGACCCATGGCGATCCCCACGACCCGCTCCTCCGCCAGGTCCTGCCGCTGGAAGCGGAGCTCGCCTCGCCCCCCGGCTGGGTAGCCGATCCACTCGAGGAAGCAGCGGCGCTGGCGGCGCCGGGCTTGGTGAAGAAGTACGAGGGCCGGGCGCTCCTGTTGGCGACCGGCGCCTGTGCCGTCCACTGCCGCTACTGCTTCCGCCGTGAGTTCCCCTATGCCGAGCATGGGGTCTCGTCGGCCGGCACGGCCGCGGCGCTGCGGGCGATCGCGGCCGATCCTTCGATCCGCGAGGTGATCCTCTCCGGAGGCGATCCGCTCCTCCTCGACGACGACCGTCTCGCCGAGCTCCTCGGAAGAATTGTCGCCATCCCCGCGATCAGCCGGGTGCGGATCCACACACGTCTGCCGATCGTGCTCCCCTCGCGGGTGACGCGGCGGCTGGTGGAGCTCCTCGCCGGCCTTCCCTTTCCGGCCGTGGTCGTGATCCATGCCAACCATCCGGCGGAGCTCGGCCCGGAACAGGCGGCGGCAATTCGGGCCCTGGCCGGCGCCCGGGCGATCCTCCTCAATCAGGCCGTTCTCCTTGCCGGGGTCAACGACACGCTCCCCGTCCTTCTCGGGCTCTCGGAGCGGCTCCTCGCGATCGGTGTTCTCCCCTACTACCTCCACCTCCCCGACCGGGTCGTCGGCACCGCGCACTTCGACGTCCCGGAAGCGAAGGCGGTCGAGCTTGTCGACGCCCTCCGGCAAAAGCTCTCCGGCTACGGTGTCCCGCGGCTGGTCCGCGAGGTCCCTGGGGAGGCGTCGAAGGTGACGATTGCCTGATCGTCTGCCGCGGCGGGGGTCGTCGAATCTCGGGTAAGATGATCCCGGCGGAGCGTTGCCTCCCCCTACCGAACACGTCCCTTTCGTTTCGTCGGAGCCAGTCATGAAGATCCTCATCGGTGTCGACGGGTCGCCCTCTTCGCTCGAGGCCGTCTCGCTCGTCGGCCGGCTCATCGACCCGCGTGCCGACGAAGTAGCGATCTACTTTTCCCCCGCAGAGCTCCAGCGCCGCGTCCCTTGGGGGCAGACGCTCGTCGAGGGGGCGAGCAAGGCGCTCTTCGACGAGGCCGAGGGCCGGCTCCCGCAGCCGTTCACGCGCCCCGTTGAGGTGATCGTGAGCACGAAGTCGGCGGCGGCCGGAATCCTCGAAGCGGCGATCGGCTGGAAGGCCGATCTCGTTGTCGTGGGCGCGAGCAACCAGACGTCGCTCGAGCGCTTTCTCCTCGGGAGCGTGTCGCGAGCGGTGGTCCATGGCTCGACGCTGCCGGTGCTTGTCGTCCGCAACGCTCCCGCCGCCAGTGAGTCGATCCGGCCGATCGCCTGTTATCTCGCTGCCAGTGCCGAGGCGGTGGCCGCGGTGGTCAGCAAGCTCCGCTGGCCCGCCGACACGTCAGGCGAGGTGATCGGCGTCGCAGAATCGCTCCTTGCCGGCCCGCTGCCGTCGTGGCTGGAGCGGAAGGTCCGCGACCCGCAATCGGCGGCGATCGCGTCGGCCTGGCAGCAGGAGCACGACGACGAAGTCGGCACGCTCTCCAAGGCCCTCGAAGGCTTCCAGAAGCATCTTCCGCCGGCCTTCGCAGCGAAGGCCCCGATTGTGGTCCAGGGGAATCCCGGCGACCAGATCCGCTCCCATGTTCGCGATCATGGCGACAACCTCATCATCCTTGGCCGCACCCCGTCCGACGCGGTCACGCGTTGGCTGCTGGGGAGCACCTCCGAAGCGGTCCTCACCGGCGTGCCGTCGAGCGTGTTGCTCGTGCCGGTCGAGAAGGGCTGATCGCTAGCGGCGCCTGCAGCGCTGGACAAAGGCGGCGTAGTCGCGCGGCGTATCGATCCCCTTGGCGGCGTGGTCGATCGCCCCGGCCACGATGCCGATGCCGGCCTCGAGCGGCCGCAATTGTTCGAGGCTTTCGAGACTGGCCAAGCGCGACTCGGGGAGCTCGTTCCAGGCTTCGAGGACTTGGCGCCGGTAGGCGTAGAGGCCGACATGCTGCCACCAGTAGGGCGGGTCGGCGGCGAGAAGCTGGTCGCTCCATTCGCGGGCGGCGGGCACGCGTGAGCGGCTGAAGGTGATCGCCCGCCAGGCGCCGGCGACTGCCGCTCCGGGGAGCCAGGAGCCTGGCGTGCCTGGCTCGCGCCATGGGGTCAGCTCGGCTTTGACGGCGGAGGGGTCGTCGAGGAGGTCGATCGATCGCATCGGCGTGACGAGCGTGGCGATGCCGGCCCCTGGGCAGCGGTGGAGGAGGTCGATGGCGGCATCGATGGCGGCGGCGGCGAGCTCCGGTTCGTCGCCCTGCACATTGACGATCACGTCGGCATCGCCGAGCGCCCCGAGGG
>CAMBFA010000002.1 GCA_945865325.1 Candidatus Kuenenia stuttgartensis | reverse complement strand
ATCGCCCGCTGGTTCGATCCGCCGCTGGCCCTCCAACCCGCCTGCACGCTCGACGAGGATCAACTTCGCGAGAGGCTCTGGGAGACGATCGAGCGGTTGTATGAGAAGCGGATCGTCCTCGACTTTACCGACCACCTCTCCGACCGGGACCTCTACGTCCTCATCCGCCGGGACATCCTCCCCGCCTCCGTGAAGCGCGTCGAACTCCCCGACAACTTCGTCCACTGGGATTGCAGTGCGGTCGAGACCGAAGTGCCGACGACCTGGCTGACCTACTACGCCACCGATGCCGAACGGGAGCAGTGGAGCCTCGAGGAGGGGCGCGATCCCCCGGCCCGCCAGGTGCCACCCCATCCCCGCGCCCTGCCGACCGCGCCGGTGTGAGCGACGGCGGGCTTTGCCCCGCAGTGGCGTCCGCTTCCCCGCCGCTGTGGTGCCGGTTTCATCGCCGGGGCGGTTTCTCCCGCCGTGGCCGGGGCGTATTCTTTGCAGAGGACCTGCGGTCCCTCCATCGGTCTTCGCCCTTCAGGGAGTTCCTCCTCATGCCTTCCCCGCTCCACCGCCGTCGATTCCTCTCGATCCAACTCGGCTGCAGTGCCCTGGCAGCGATTGGCGTCGTGATCGCTCCTGCCGGCCCGGGCTTGGCCGCCGACGCCGCTGCGGTCAGGGAAGCGATCGCCCGGGGGGAGAAGTTCCTCGCCGACAAGGGGCAGGCTGCCGACGGCAGCTTCTCGCCGGCTGCCGGCCCGGCAGTGACGGCGCTGGTGATCGCGGGGCTGGCCAAGAGCGGCACGCCGGTCGATGCCCCGGTGGTCCGCAAGGGGCTCGACTATCTGTTGGGATTCCGTCGCGACACCGGCGGGATCCATACGCCCGAGTCGGCGATCGGCAACTACGAGACGGCGATCGCGCTGTTGGCGCTGGCCGCCTGCAATAAGGATGGCCGTTTCGACAAAGAGATCGAGGGAGCCGAGGCCTTCCTCAAGGGGCTGCAGTGGGACGAATCGGAAGGGCTCACCCCCGCTGACGTCAATTACGGCGGCGCGGGCTACGGCAGCAAGGGACGTCCCGACCTTTCCAACACCGCCTTCCTCATCGAGGCGCTGCGGAACGCCGGCGCCGACGCCGACGATCCGGCCATCCAGCGCGCCCTCCTGTTCGTGTCGCGGTCGCAGAATCTCCCCGGGCCGCACAACGATCAGCCCCATCCCGAGAAGAACCCCGACGGTGGCTTTTACTACACCCCCGCCAACGGCGGTGAGAGCATGGCCGGCAAGACGCCCGAAGGGGGCCTGCGGAGCTATGCGTCGATGACGTACGCCGGCCTCAAAAGCATGATCTTCGCCGGCCTCGACAAAGACGACCCACGCGTCAAAGCGGCGCTGGAATGGCTCGCGAAGCACTACACCTTCGACGAGAACCCCGGCATGGGGGACAGCGGCCTCTATTACTACTATCACACGATGGCCAAGGCCCTTGATGTCCTCGGTGACGAGACCTTCACCGACGCCAAGGGGAAGGCCCATGCGTGGCGCGAGGAGCTGGCCGACGCGGTGATCACGCGGCAGCAGCCAGACGGCTCGTGGGTCAACGCGAACGCCCGGTGGATGGAAAACGACCCGAATCTCGTCACCGCCTACGCGCTGATGGCTCTGGCCTACACGAAGGCCGAGCCGGGGGCGGCCCGCTAACGAGCAAACGACACCTCGCCCTCACGCTGACGCGACGACTCCAACGGAGAGGAAGAGGTGGGGATCGGCGAACGCTCGAGGAGGGAGGAGGTGCCTCCGACGAACGACGAGACTTTTGCCGGCCCCGCCGGCGGCATCCCGCACGCGCTCGACACCGTCAGGGCCAGCGAGTTGAGACGGCTTGCGTCAGTCTTTCAGGTCGAAGAGCCGCCGGAGGGCGTCGAGGAGGCCATGCGGGGGGCCGGAGTGGCTCTCGTTCCGCAGGCTCGTCAGCGGCGAATGGAGGAGCTTGGCGGCGTAGCGCTGGAACGACTGGCGGATCTCGGCGCGGGCCGTGTCGTCGAGCCCGGGGAGGCGGCGGAAGAGACGGTCGAGCTCGCTCTCCCCCGTCTCCGTCCAGCCGGCCCGCAGCTGCTCGATCACCGGGGCCGACGAGCGGTGGTGGAGATCCCCCATGAAGCGCTGCGCCTCCTCCTCCACGATCGCCAGGGCCCCCGGCATCTCCCGCTGCCGTGTCTTCCGGTTGGCGTCGCAGGCGGCACCGAGATCGTCGATCGAGTAGAGCCACACGCCGGGGCGGGCGCCGATCCGCGGGTCGAAATCACGGGGCATCGCCAGATCGAGGACGAGGAGGGGGCGACCGCCGCGCCGCCGCTCGGCGCCTGTGAACAGGTCGAGCGTCACCACCGGTTCGGTGGCGCCGGTCGTGCTGACGACGAGGTCGGCGCGCACCAGCTCGTCGAGCAGATCGCTGAACCGGGCGGCCCGGGCCCCCAGCCGGGTGGCGAGATCTTCGGCCCGGGCCATCGAACGATTGACGATGACGATGTCGCGGGCGCCGGCGTCGCGAAGGTAGCGGAGCGTCTCGTGGGCCATCTTGCCAGCGCCGACGAGGAGCACTCGCTTGTCATCGAAACGTTCGAACACCCCACGGGCGAAATCGGCCACGGCGATGCTGGGGATCGAGAGCCGCTCGCGGCCGATGGCCGTCTCGGTGGCCACACGCTTCGCGGTCCGCAGGGCCGCCTGGAACATGCCGCCGGTGAGGGGGCCGGCGGTCTGCTCCTCCTGGGCCAGGGCCCAGGCCTGCTTCACCTGGGCGACGATTTGCGGCTCCCCCAGGACCATGCTGTCGAGGCCGGAGGCGACGCTGAAGAGATGGTGGACGGCAGCCTGGTCGTTCTCGCCGGCGAGCACTGGCGCCAGGAGGGCCGCGTCGATCCCCCGGCACTCGGCGAGGAAGTCGACAAGCTGCCGCGGGGCGGGGGGCTCCGAATCGTGCTCGCTGGCGGCGTACAGCTCGACGCGGTTGCAGGTGGAGAGGAGGACCCCCTCGCGACCGGGAAAACGCTGCCGGAAACGGCGCAGCGCTACGGCGGCCTGTTCGGCGGAAAAAGCCAGCCGTTCCCGCAGTTCCATCGGCACCGTGCGGTGCGATCCCCCCACGAAGGCGAGCGTCATCGGATCACCCCCGGACGCGGCGCCGGAGCGGTCGGCAGGGCCACCGTCAGCATCACCTGTTCGGCGGCTGGCATCGGGAGCGGCCCGGTTTGCCGGGGAGGCACGCCGTGACGGCTGGCGCCGAACAACCCCCAGAGGATCGAGAGCGTGAGCACGCCGAGGCTGACCAGCGAGAGGAGGGCGATGGTCCGCGGTCCGTCGGGGCGCCGGGAGGCGGCACGTTCGAGCAGGGCGGCGGTGACGAGCCAGGCCACGAGGGCGCCCATCCGGAGGATGACGGGGTCGTTCCAGGGGATCGACTCGAGCAGCCCCTGCTGACGGTTGACGGCGTTGAGCACGATGCCGGAGGCGAAGCCGGCAGCGGCCGCCCAAGCGGCGATCGTCGCCGAACGCCCAGTGAAGCGGGCGAGCTTCTCCAGGCTCGGCATCCGGAAGCCCTGGGCCGGAGCCTGCTTGCGGGCCAGTCGGCCGGCCTGGATGAGCCACATCATCCCGGCAATCGCGCCGAAGGCGACGGCGACGCTCGCGGCGAGGTTGAAGCTGCCGTGGATCGCCCCCCAGACCTGCGTGGCAGGGCTCTGGGGGAAGGGAGCGCGGCTCGACATCTCGGCCGCCCCGATGAGTGAGAGAACGAGGGGGAGCATGAACAGCCCCGTCGGCGTCCGCGGGTTGGCGACCGTCAGCCAGAGCGATCCGCAGGCGAGGAGCCAGGCGGCGAGGAGATACCAGTCGTAGGCGCTCGACAGCGGGACGGCCGGTTCGTTCGCCGCCCGCCAGCCGAGGAAGAGCGTGTGGGCGAGCACCCCGGCAGCCGCGAACCCAACCATCACCGCCCCGCGGATACCGGAGCGGAAGAGGAGGCGCGAACCCTCGCACGCCAGCGCCACGGCGTAGCTGGCAGCGAAACAGACGACCGAGATGCGGGAGACGATTTCGGCCATCGGCGGGGCCCGGGGGGTAGGGAACCTCACCATTCTAGTTCACCGCCGGCCGCCGCCGATGGCCCCGTGCCGGTTCCCCTCATCTCGCCTGGCTATACTTCGCCAATGACCACTTCTCCGCCCCCCGTTGCCCCCCCGTCCCCCCGCCCCTGGGACGATTCCCTCTTCCTCCGGGCCTGTCGGCGGGAACCGGTGCCGCGGACGCCGATTTGGCTGATGCGACAAGCCGGGCGCTACCTCCCCGAATACCGCCAGGTGCGGGGGCGCGTCGGATTCATGGAGCTGTGCAAGACGCCGAGCCTGGCGGCCGAGGTGATGCTCTCGACGGTAGACAGGCTGGGGGTCGATGCGGCGATCATCTTTAGCGATCTCCTCCCGATCCTCGAGCCGATGGGGCTCGATCTGGAGTTTGCCGCTGGCGAGGGTCCGGTGATCCACAATCCGATCCGCACGGCGGGGGATGTGACGCGGGTCCGGGAGCTCGAAGACCTCGACCCCCTCGCCTACGTCTTCGACTGCGTCCGGGCGACGCGCGCCGGGCTCAACGAGAATCTCCCGGTGATCGGCTTCGCCGGGGCCCCGTTCACGCTCGCGGGCTACTGTATCGAGGGGGGAACGAGCAAGGCTTGGCTCCACACCAAGTCGCTGATGTACCGCGAGCCCGCGGCGTGGCACGACCTCATGGACAGGCTGGCGCGGGGGGTAAGCCGCTATCTTCTCGCCCAACTCGACGCCGGGGCCCAGTGTGTCCAGCTCTTCGACAGTTGGGTCGGCTGTCTCTCCCCGGACGACTACCGGCACTACGTCCTGCCCCACAGCCGGACGGCGATGGCAGCGGCGCTCGAGCGGGCTCCGGTGGTTCACTTCGCCACCGGGAATCCGATGCTTCTTCCGCTCCTGGCCGAGGCGGGGGGCACGGTGATCGGCGTTGACTGGCGGATCGGTCTGGACGAGGCCTGGCGGGCGGTCGGCCACGACCGTGCCATCCAAGGAAACCTCGATCCGGCGATCCTCCTTACCGACCGGGAGACCGTTCGCCGCCGGGCGGGGGACGTGTTGGCCGCAGCGGCCGGTCGCCCGGGTCACATCTTCAACCTCGGTCATGGTGTCCATCCGCAGACGCCGGTCGAGAACGTCCTCGAATTGATCGCCGCGGTGAAGGAGTCGGGACCGCAGGGCTGATCCGTTGCCCTGCCGGTCTTCCGTGACTTTCCACGCCGCCGGAGTGCTTCAGGGGCAAAGGGCCTGGGCAGGAGCGGGGCGCCCGCATCTCCCCCTCCCCACGAACCTCCCCCAGAGGGTACAAAGGCGTGTTGCGCGCCACCGCCCTCGGGACGACGATCCGCGCAGCATCCCGACTCACACCGGTGGACTTCTGCTGCATGGCGACGCTCGAACAACGACTCTTCCACCTGTTCGAAAGCTCCGATCTCGAAACCGCTCGGTCGGCGGTTGGCGTGAAGGTCCACTGCCCGCGTGTCGGGCAGGTGAGCGGGACGGTCGAAGGGCTCCAGGGGGAGGGACTCGGGGGGGGCACCCACTCGGTATCACTCGAGCTCTCGGCGAGCCGGCGCGGCGGAATGACGCTCGAAGCCCGGGTCAGTTCTCCCCGCGGGCGGACTGGCCTTCCCTGTTCGGTGCTCGCCGCGGTCTTCCTTGAAGTCGATCGTCGCGGTCTCCTCGCCGGCATCCACGACAACACACCGATCACCCTCCTCGTCGTCGCCGCCGATGACGTCGAAGGGGACGACGAGGATGTCGCCGCGGTCGTCGAGGCGGATGGGGACGGTGCCGACGCCGTCGACCCGGCCGCCGACGCCGCGCGGGAACGTGACGGCGATCCGGTCATCGCGGCTCGGAAGCCCCCCGTGAGGCTGCCGGCTTGGGCGACCGATCTCGAGGACCGCCGGCGGCTCGTCGAACCCGCCGTGCGGACTCGCGCCATTTCGGTGGCTGACTCTCGGCGGTCGACCGGGGCGCTCGTCTTTCTTCTCGACCTCGCTGCCTCCGCGGATGCGGTGGCGGCGGTGGTCATCCCCTGCCGGATGCAGCTCGACGTCGCCGGGCATGCGACCGGGCGCCCGCGTCCGGTGATCATCGGCCCCGGGCCGTCGGCTGATTCCGACTGGGATCAGGTCGACGCCCAGGAGCGGGCCATCCTCGCCCGGCTTGTGGGGACCGTCCTGCTGGCCGACGCCGCCACTCCAGAACCGCTCGAGCGGCGGACGGTGTCGCGGATCGCCATCAGTGCCCAGTCGGCGGTCGAGCATGTGGCGATGCTCTGCGAGCATGGCCGGCTCGTCGTTCAGCCAGAGCCGCGCCGCAATCCGGATCTCGTCGTGCCGTTGGCGTGGGACGGTGGCCGGGCGTGGGAGTTCGCCCTCGTTCTCGAACCGGAGGATCCGCCGATCCTGCGGGGGGAGACGCTCCGGGAGATGGCCGAGAGCGACAGTCCCGCCCCACTTCCGCGCCCCGGAAAGGCGACGCTTCGGGGCATGCTTGTGCGCGGGAGCGAACGGCGCGACATCCGCGAGCCGCGGGCCATCCTCCGGGCTGGGTTGGTGGTCTTCGCTGACCGGATTTGCCGACTCGCGCTGGGCGAATCCCCTGGCAACTCCCAGGCGGCCGGCTGGCTCCATCAATTCGAGCGCCGTGGCCCGATCGAGCTGGCCGGATCCCAGTCCGACGGCCTCATCGAAAGGCTGGCGTCGCTGGCCGACGTGCCGCGGATCCTCCTCCCCTCCTGGACCGGCTGGCGGATCGAGTCGGGGACGCCCCGGCCGAAGCTCGTTCTCGACGACTCCCGGGCCGTCACCACGACCGACGACGACGCCGACCCCGACGGCGCGGCCAGGCGCGGCCGACGCCGGTCGGTGCCGAGGGTTCAGCTCGCCGGACGGGTGTGGTTCGAATACGGCGGGATGCTGATCGAGGCCGACGATCCGGCGGGGGGGGCGGCTGACGCCGAGCGGCGCGTGTTCGTCCGCCGCAACCGGGCGGCCGAACGCGAGGCGCTGGCAATGCTCCCCCGCTTCGGGGCTACGGCGGCCCGGGCCGAGGTCGAGGGGGAACCGGTCACGCACCACGTCGAGATCCCCCGCGCCCGGCTCGACTCCTCCGTTCCTCAACTTGCCGCTGCCGGATGGGCCGTGGAGGTCGCCGGGCGACGCTACCGTCCCGCCGGGAGCGTGGCTTGGAATGTCACCAGCGGGATCGACTGGTTCGAACTTTCCGGGTCTGTCGACTTTGGCGGCGTGACCGCCGAAATGCCGGCGCTCCTCGAGGCCCTGGTTCGGGGCGACCGCACCGTAGAACTCCCCGACGGCTCGCTCGGCATCCTCCCTGACGGCTTCGCGGCCCAGTTCGAGCCGATGGTGGCACTGGCCCAGAAGCACGACGGGCGGCTGCGCTACGGCCGCATCCAGGTAGCGCTCCTCGACGCCCTCCTCGCCGGTCAGCCGCAGTCGCATGTTGACGAGGCGTTCGACCGGATCCGCAGCGAGCTGGCCCGGGGCGAGCGGCCGGAGGCCGAGAACGAACCGGAGGGCTTCAAGGGGACGCTCCGCCATTACCAGCGGGAAGGGCTCGGCTGGCTGACGTTCCTCGAACGGATGGGGCTCGGCGGCTGCCTCGCCGACGACATGGGTCTCGGCAAGACGATCCAGGTGCTGGCGATGTTCGTCCGTCGCCGCGAGGTCGTGACGGCCGGTGGGCTGGCCCACCGCCCCTCGCTCGTCATCGTTCCGAAGAGCCTGGTCTTCAACTGGATCGAGGAGGCGGCGAAGTTCGGCCCCGCCCTCCGCGTCGTCAACCACACCGGGAACCAGCGGACTGAGGGGTCGGAGTCGCTCGCCGACGCTGATCTCGTCCTCACGACGTACGGCACGCTGCGCCGCGACATCATGCGGCATCGGGAAGTCGAGTTTGACTACATCGTCCTCGACGAAGCGCAGTCGATCAAAAATGCCGGCAGTCAGGCCGCGAAGGCCTGCCGCCTGCTCCGGGCCCGTCACCGCCTGGCGCTCACCGGCACGCCGGTCGAGAACCACATCGGTGAGCTGTGGAGCATCTTCGAATTCCTCAATCCCGGCCAGCTCGGCAGCGCGGCCCGACTCAAACGCTTTCTCTCCGGCGGCCGGGGAGGGAGCGCCGCGGAGGTCGTGGCCCGGGCGGTGCGCCCCTTCCTCCTCCGCCGCACCAAGTCGCAGGTCCTCTCCGACCTCCCGGAGAAGACGGAGCAGACGATCTTCTGCGAGCTCGGCGAGACCCAGCGCAGGGTTTACGACGAGCTCCGCGAGCACTACCGCCAGGAGCTGTCGGGGCGGATCGGCAGGATGGGAATCGGCCGCTCGCGGATCGCCGTCCTCGAGGCGCTCCTCCGGCTGCGGCAGACCGCCTGCCATCCCGGCCTCGTCGATGCCGCCCGGATCGACGAGCCGGCCGCCAAGCTCGATACGCTCCTCGCGCAGCTCGACGAGGTGCTTGCCGAAGGGCACAAGGTCCTCGTTTTCAGCCAGTTCACCAGTTTTCTGGCGATCGTCCGCAGGCAGCTCGAAGCCCGCTCGATCCCCTACGAATACCTCGACGGGAAGACGACCGATCGCCAGGCCCGCGTCGCCCACTTCCAGGACGATCCCGATTGCCGACTGTTCCTCGTCAGCCTCAAGGCCGGCGGGCAAGGGCTCAACCTCACGGCGGCCGACTACATCTACATCCTCGATCCCTGGTGGAACCCCGCCGTCGAGGCCCAGGCCGTCGACCGTGCCCACCGCATCGGCCAGACACGGAGGGTGTTCGCCTATCGCCTCATCGCCCGCGACACCGTCGAGGAGAAGATCCTCGCCCTCCAGGACCGCAAACGCGATCTTGCCGAATCGATCGTCCGCGCCGATGAAAACATGATCTCGACGCTCACGCCCGAGGATGTCGAATTGCTCCTCTCCTGACGGCCGGGGCTCTCACGGAAAACTAACGACAGCCCGGCCCCGCGGTGCGTACGATAAGGTTTGAAGACAGCGGTTTCAGGCGACGGCTCCCGGAAGTGGTGAGGTGATACCGGTGGGAATCGTGTCAGTCCGCGCACCGGAGGTAGGGATGGCGACCCGTGGGCAGGCCCGGGATGGCACCGATCACGGTAGTGTTGGCGTGAAGCAGCATCCACTCAAAGGGCGGAGCGGTCAGGTGGCGAATCAGCCGCGGATCCTCGTGGTCGATGACGAGGAGGATCTCCTCGAACTGGTGCGATTCAACCTCGCCCGCGACGGGTATGACGTCCTCGGGGTCGTCAACGGTGAGGAGGCCCTCAAGGCTGTTCGCCGCGAGCCTCCCGATCTGGTGGTGCTCGACTTGATGCTCCCCGGCCTTGACGGTCTCGAGGTCTGCCGTCGTCTCAAGGCTGATCCGCGGACGCGCGAGATCCCTATCGTGATGCTCACCGCCAAGAGCGAGGAGCGCGATGTGGTCTCCGGACTCGAGCGGGGCGCCGACGACTACATCACCAAGCCCTTCAGCCCCCGTGTACTCTCTGCACGGGTCAAGGCGCTGCTTCGGCGGCGCGAATCGGAGCGGCATGCGGATCTCGAATCGACCGTCGAGGTCCACGATCTTGTCATCCATCCCGGCCGGCATGAGGTCCATCTGGCCGGCGACGTGGTCGATCTGACGTACACCGAGTTCGCCCTCCTCCATTTCCTCGCCAAGAAACCCGGGTGGGCCTTCACGCGCACCCAGATCGTCGACGCGGTCAAAGGGGAGGATTATCCCGTCACCGAGCGATCGGTCGACGTCCAGGTGGCGGGCCTGCGGAAGAAACTCGGAGAACACGCGTCGTATATCGAGACCGTGCGCGGTGTGGGATACCGATTCCGCGCCTGATCGGCCTCCCTCCTTTCCGTTGCCCTGCCGGTTGTGCGACACTTGATCGACCTTCGTCGTGGCCTCGTGCCGGGCCGAGGGGCCCGGTTGGCCGATCGTCGGAGCAACCCTTCGGCCCGGGATCGATCCTCCCGACGCAAGATCTCCGGCAGCCGCACCGATGCCGCGTTCCCGACTCGCCTGGCGATGGTTTGCAGTCTGGAGTCTCCTCGTCGTCGGGTTGCTGGTCGTCAGCCAGTGGATCGCCTCCGTTGAGTTGGCCCGCCTGGCCGACGCGATGCAGATGGAGCGAATGAGCGAGAGGGCCCGGAACCTGTCCGCGTCCCTGCCCGATGACCCGGACGGCGACCGGGCATGGCTGGAGCCATTTGGCCGCGGCACGGAGGGGGGCGCCGTGGAGGTGTTCGACGTCCGGGGACGGCCGATCGGAGGGGGAGATTCGACAGATTCCGACGCCGACGGAAAGGGGCTCGATGCGGCCACGCTCGCCGACGCGCTGGCTGGGCGACGTTCAACCGCGGGGCGCTACGACGCCGCCAGCGCGAGGCGCACAGTGTCGGTCGTCAGCCCTGTCGTGCGCGGAGGGAGAACGACGGCGATCATCCGCATCAACGGCGACACGACGGCGGCCGACGCCGGGCTCGCGGCTGCCCAGAGGCGGTTGGTGACGGGGGCTCTGGCCGGGGCCGCGGTGGCGATGCTGGCGGGATGGTTGCTCGCGCGCCGTGCGGCCGGGCCCTTCGAGGATCTGGCCAGTGCCGCCTCCCGACTGGCCGCCGGGGCGATCGCGGTCCCGCTCCCCGCCTCCGATGTCGCCGAGGTGTCGGCTCTGGCCGGCGCCATCGAGATCCTCCGCGGCCAGCTCGTGGAACGAAGCCTGACGATTGGTCGCCAGGGGACGCAGCAGGAGGCGGTTCTGGGGAGCATGATCGAGGGGGTGCTCGCGGTCGATGCCAGCCAGCGGATCGTGAGCATCAACCGCGCGGCGGCAGATCTCCTCGGGCTCGATCCGGCCACCGTGCTCGGTCGTCCCATCCAGGAGGTCGTACGGAACGCCGATCTCCGGCAATTCGCCCTCCAGGCGATCGATTGCCGCGAAACGGTGGAGGATGATCTCGTCCTGCGGGCGGCCCGCGACCGCACCCTCCGTGTCCGCGGCACCCCGTTGAACGACCCATCAGGGGAAGGGGGCGCCGTGATCGTGCTCAACGACATCACCGACATTCGCCACCTCGAGAACGTCCGCCGCGACTTCGTCGCCAACGTCTCCCATGAACTGAAGACCCCCGTCGCCTCGATCAAGGGGTTCGTGGAGACGCTCCTCGAAGGGCGGGTCGACGACCCCGCCGATCGGCGTCGATTCCTCGAGATCATCGGCCGGCAATCGGACAGGCTGGGGACGATCATCGACGATCTGCTCGCTCTGTCCCGGATCGAACAGGCCGAGGGGATGGGCGACCTGCCGCTGGAGCAGGTTCCGGTGGCCGACGTGCTCGCGGCCGTCGTTGCCGAGTGCGGGCCCCGTGCCGACGAACGTTCGATCACCATCGAGGTCGATTCGCCACCGGCACTCGGGGCGGAAGTCAATGCTCCGCTGCTGGAGCAGGCGCTCATCAATCTCGTCGACAATGCTCTGAAATACAGCGAGCCGGGGGGGAGGGTCGTGGTGGCGGTGGCGCCGACGGTCGACGGGATGCTGGAATGGCTTGTCCGCGATCAGGGCTCGGGCATCGGGGCGGAGCATCTGCCACGCCTCTTCGAGCGGTTTTACCGCGTCGACAAGGGGCGCAGCCGCAGGCTCGGCGGTACCGGGCTCGGCCTCTCGATTGTCAAGCACATCGTCCAGGCCCATGGCGGGACTGTCGCTGTCGAGAGCACGCTCGGCGTCGGGAGCACGTTCCGGGTCTTTCTGCCGGCGAGTCGGGGATGATCCCGCGGACGGTCAGCCTTTCGGCTTGGCGTTGTGGAAGTCGACGATCTGCTGCCACGCCTCCTCGGGGGTCTCGGCCCAGGAGAAGAGATCGAGGTGGTCGTCGGAGATCACTCCCTCCTCTGCCATCTGCCGGAAGTCGATGATCTTCGACCAGTACTCACGGCCGAAGAGGATGATCGGCAGCGGCTGCATGCGGTGGGTCTGGCGGAGGGTGAGGGTCTCGAACATCTCGTCGAGGGTGCCGAATCCGCCGGGGAAGAGGACCACGGCCGCCGCGCGGAGGATGAAGTGAAACTTCCGCAGCGCGAAGTACTTGAACTGGAAGCAGAGGTCGGGGGTGATGAAGGGATTGGGCTGCTGCTCGGCAGGGAGCTTGATGTTGAGCCCGATCGACTGGCAGCCGACGTCGAAGGCCCCGCGGTTGGCGGCTTCCATGATCCCCGGCCCGCCGCCGGTAACGATGACGAAATCCCGGGCGTCGTCGCACTGGTTGTCGATCGACACGAGCCTGGCGAACTCCCGCGCCGCGTCGTAGTAGCGGCTGCGGGAGAGGAGCTTCTCGGCCCGCTCTACGTCGCGCTTCAGCCTCGGGGAGTCGGGATTGCCCTGCGCGGCTCGTCGGGCCTCGGTGAGCCGGCCCTGGGCGGCACCGCGCTCGACGATCTGCGTGCCCCCGAAGACGATCACCGTCGAATGGATCCGGTGTTCCTGGAAGGCGAGCTCCGGTTTGTGGAGCTCCAGGAGCATCCGCACGCCGCGGGACTCGGGGCGGTCCATGAGGAGGCGGTCGTGCTGCGCGAGGCTGTAGCTCGGGCTGGCGAGGATCGCCTCCATGTTCTCCGCCACCAGCGCGACATCGTCACCGAGCGTTGTGTCGGGGAGGATGCTGCAGGTCTTCATCGGTGTGGGGACCGACGGTGGCGTGACGGCGGCGGGGGGAGTGTGTTGTGGGGGGGATTTCGGTCGCTTGGCCATAGGGGGGAGCGTGCTTGGAGGGGGCGGAGGGGTGAACGGAGGCCACGGAAAGACCGCCCGCCTCACGGCACGGTGAGATCGAAACTGTCACCGATCGCAGGGATGGTCGATTCCCAACCGAGCGTCGTTTTCAGATGCTCCGCCATCCCGCGCGCCGCCGGCGGCTCGCCGTGAACGAGGAATACGCGCCGCGGGGCTCTCATGCTCGAGAGCCAGCGGCCGATCTCGCGTCGGTCGCCGTGGCCGGAGAGGGCGTCGACGCGGCGCACGGCCGCCCGCACCGGGATGTCCCGGCCATGGATTGTGAGGAACTCGGCCCCGTCGATGAGCGTGCGCCCACGCGTGCCGGCAGCCTGGAAACCGGCGACGAGCACCGTCGTGCGCGGGTCGGGGAGTCGACGAGCGAGGTGGTGGAGGATCCGCCCTCCGTTCATCATGCCGCTGGAGGCGATCACGATCCCAGCCCCATCATGGGCGTTGATCGCCTTCGATTCCTCGGCGGTCCGCGCCATCCGCACCCAGGGTGAGGCGAGCGAATCGGAGACCCCCTGCATTCGGGCCTCGGTGAAGTCGTGCTCCGCCACGTGCCGGCGGAAGACCTCGGTCGCCTCCACGGCCATCGGTGAATCGATCCACACCGGGATCTCGGGGAGACGTCCCGCGGCCATGAGCGTGCGGAGGAGATAGACCAATTGCTGGCAGCGGCCGATGGCGAACGAGGCCACGAGCATCATCCCGCCGCGGAGAATCGCCTCCTTCGTCACCGCCTCCAGCTCGTCCAGCGGCCGGCTCACCGGATGGTCACGGTCGCCGTAGGTGCTCTCGCAGACGAGCACCTCGCAGGGCGGGGGCGGAACGGGATCGTTGTAGAGCGGGGCGTCGTACCGGCCGACGTCGCCGGAGAAGAGGCAGCGGAGCGGATCCCCGGCGCGGTCGAGCTCCATCTCCACAAACGAGCTCCCGAGCATGTGTCCGGCGTCGTGGAAGCGAGCGCGGATCCCCCTGGCCGGGGAGAACCAACTTTCGCGGTCGAGCGGCTTCACCAGTCGGAGCGTCCGCTCGACATCCCGCTGGTCGTAGAGGGGGAGCGCGGGGCTGTGCTTTGAGTATCCCTTGCGGTTTGCATATTCGGCGTCCTCTTCCTGGCACTTCGCGGAATCGTAGAGAAGGAGCCCGAGAAGATCGGCCGTGGCACGGGTGGTGAGGATCGGCCCCCGGAATCCCTCCCGCGTCAGCCGTGGCAGCCACCCCGAATGATCGATGTGCCCGTGGGTCAGAACAACAGCCTCGATGGAGTCGGGGGGGACTGGAAAGCGATCCCAGTTGCGCTCGCGGAGGCGCTTCTCCCCTTGGAAAAGTCCGCAGTCGACGAGGATCCTCTTCCCATTGTGCTCGAGGAGGTGCCGCGAACCGGAGACCGTCCCCGCGGAGCCGAGGAATCGCAACGTCGTCATGGAGGGGATCCTTCCTGGTGGGGAAGGCCGCGGGTTGTCCCTGCCAGCACCACCTCCCCCGGGGTGATTCGGACACCCCCGAGATGGTACTCGGACCGCTGGCCCGATGTCTTCTTCGTCGTCGTCCCCGGCAAGAGGACCAGGAGCACCGGACCGCCGTCGAGGAAGCGGATTTCCGTCGTGGCTCCGGCCGCTTCGGCCCGCGAGGCGAGCGCCCGGAGAATCACCCCCGGGGGGAGCGGCACCGCCCCCAGTCCGGCCGAATCGACGCCAACGGCGACGAGGTTGTCGCTCCGCACGGTGACCTCGAGGATCGCCCACAGCTGCGCCGAGAGTGGGCCCCAGCGGACGAGCGAGGAGATCGCGGCCCGGCGTTCGAGGAACTGGACCTTCGGCGCCGAGAACCCCCCGACCAAGAACCCTGGGGCGTGACGGGGAAGGTCGATCGACAACCAGGCATTCGCCTCGGCCTCGGAGAAGGCTTCGCCCCAATCCCCGGGACGTTCGAGCCCGGCTACGAGGGACGAGGCCTTGGACATCATCCTCCCCGCGGCCCGCTCCCCCTCGGGCCCGGTGGGGACGGGACCACCGATGCCGACGGGGCGGAGATGAAGAAGGGAATACGACGCCAGCAGCAGGCAGACGAGGAGGATGCCGGCGGCGGCGGGACGGCGTGGCCATCGCCGTCCCGCGCCACCGGTCTTTTCATGCCTGGCAAGGGCACCGGGAAGTCTGTTCATGGGCCATCCCCTCCCAGCGCCCTGAATCTGTCAACCAGCCGTCGCGAGCCGCAACTCGATGACCCGCTCCGTCACTACCGACTCGAGGGCGGGCACGATCCCGGCATGGCCGCCATCAAGGTGGAGCTCGTCCCGCAGGACGCGAACATTGGCGGGGGCTTCGATCCCGATCCGCACTTTGTCACCACTGACGCGGACGATGGTCACGACGATCGAATCGCCGACTCGAATCCGTTCGTTTTGCTTCCGTGAAAGAACCAGCATGGGAGACTCCGTTCCTGGGCTGTTGGATGTGATGGAGGCGACTCTACAATCATCACTGTACGTCTGTCAACCATCGCGGCCCCAGGGGCCGTCACCGCTGCCGTTGTGGTCGGCCAGAGCGGGATGGTTTCGTGGAATAGGTAAGGTGTGCGGTAGGGGAAACATCGTCCGGCCCCGTCGACTTTCTTGGGGGGGACGGCAGAGTGTTGGTTGGTGAGTGTTGTGCCGTCCGCAGGGGCGGAGGCCGCCGGGCAGAGCCCCCGCGGGGGACACGGGGCGAGACCCCCGGCGATTCAGCGGTTTTTCGGGGCCGCCGGGCCGGCGGCGATCGGACCCCCATCGGGGCCATCTGTTTTCCCGGCGTAGGTCGCCAGATCGACCTGTGCCGCCACCGCCAGTCGCTCCTCGGCCGCGGCCACCCGCTTGTGATCGGAGGTGAGCCAGGATTCGAGGACCTTGTGTTGCGCTCGGAGCACATTCGGCTGCCGCCCGAGCCTAGCCATCCGCGACTCGATCTCCAGGCGGACCGCCACGGGGATCCCCCCGGCGGCGGCGACGCGGCGGTTGATCGCAATCCTCGGGAAGGGGGGGATGCCACCGGGATGAACGAGTGCCTTGATGAGAACGGCGGCATCGGCGAAGCGCCGGTATTCCTCGGCGATCGCCCCGTTCCCGGCTGGTTCGAAGGTCACCTCATAGCGGACCCTCGGGCCTTCGAGAAGGATCTTCGTCGAGGTCTCCTCGAGGCTGTCGCCGAACTCCGGGCCCCCGGCCCAGCGCATCAACGGATCCTCCGACTTTCGTGCCCAACTGCCCAGCGACGCCCGGAGCCGTTCGAGTTGCAGGTGGTCGATCTGGGTCCGCACGTGTCGGGCGGGATCAACGAGAATGATCCGCTCCCGGGCCGGGTCGTGAAGAACGAACTCCGCCGGTTCGTCCGGACCGGCGTTCTCCTCGTCGGGCTTCTTCGGGAGGGCTTCGAGGAAGTCCCAGGCAATCCCATTCCGGAACAGCGTCAGGCTGCGGGCCACGGGGGCCTCGTCATCGTCGGCGAACACCTCCGTTTCGACGCGAAGGAGGATCCTTTCCCCGCCCTCCGCGCCGCCCCCCGACAGGGCAGCGAGGGTGGCGAGACCTGTGGCGAGACGGCCTACGAGGCGGCGCCGTGGGAGCGGGGCTCGACCGTCAGTCGTCATGGAGAGGCTCTCAGCGCGCATCGGGTTTTGACTCCGGAGTGGCATCGGGGGGGGCGGAGGGTAGCAGGTCGAAGCCTCCCCCCCAAGCCTGGACTTTTTCGCTCGATTTTCGCGGAAAAGTCATCCCTGACCGAACCGACAGGGCTCAAGGAGCGGGGGGATCCGTGTCGGCCGATCGCGCTTCCGCCCCCTCCGGCTTCTTCATCGGTGCTTGGGTCATGAGCCCGCCGCGCGTCTGCGTGATCTCGAGGGTGAAGGTGCCGCCGAGCCGCTCCCCCGGCGTTAGCCCCCGCTCCACGGGAGTGAACGTGCCGCTGATCGTCCGCATCGGCATCAGCCCGGGGATCCCGATCCCCGAGATCCCCTCCGTTACCATCCCGGTGACGGAGACCGGGTCGGCGGAATCCCTGACCAGGCGCCGGTCAAGGAACAGGTTGAGAGCGATCGGCTTGCCGTCGTCGGCCCGTTTCCCGGAGATCACGACACTGATGGGGGATTCGTCGGCGGGCCCGGGGGCCGCCGGGCTATCCGGGGGGGCATCCCCAGTCGCAGCGGGCGGGGAGGGCCCACGGCGGGCCCCCCCCCCACCGAATCCGGGGAACATGAAGGTCGATACCGAGGCCTCGGCGTCCTGCAGAACGACGAACTCGCCGCCGAGGACGAGGGCGAGATCAAGCTCGGGCGCCGGGACATCATCGACGGCCCCCTCGCGATAGGTGGCGGTAAACGAACCGGTGGCCGTTCCCAGCGGGGTGCTGGTCATCGGCCGTCGCCAGGTCGCGGGTACCGCGGCGGGCCACGTTTCGAAGGCCGTCGTCAGCTCCCCACGGCGCCGGCGGATGGAATCTCGCACCGACTCCATCGCCTCCGGGGCGCCGGCCTGTCGCGGTCCGAGAACGGGCGAGAGAAGACGCTCGAGGCGGTCGACTTCGGCGAGCAGCTCTTCCTCCTGCCACACCGCGGCGAGGAGGGCCTCGAGCCGGTCGCGGTAGCGGTCGGCCATCCCCGGGGTGAAGTAGAGGCGGTTGGGCAGAGCCGCCTGGGCGGCGACCGGGGGTGGCGTGCGCCGTCCCGCGAACGGCCCACCGAAGCCGGGGGCCTGTCCGAGCGTGGCATCCGCCCCCCAGGGGATGAAGCGGAACAGCCCGTCGGTGGGGGAGGCATAGGCGAAGTAGTTGTTTTGATTGGCGGTGTAGCCGTCCCAGACGTTGAGGAGCGCTTCGACCGCCCAGAACGTAAAGAAATCGTCGAGGTCGACGAGCCCGCCGAGCTTGTCGAGGTCGAGCGGATCGGGGGAAGCCAGGAGCGTGGCGAGCTCCTCCAGGCGGGCCCGGTCACGGGGCTGGTTGGCCCCCTGCACCTCGAGCCGGTCGAGTGACTCGGGGACGATGTCGTTGATCGTCCCCTCGACGAGCATGCCGCTGCCGTCCCCAAACGATCGGCGGAGGAACGGTTTGCGGACCGACTCGACGTTGGAATAGATCCCGAGCGGTTCATCATTGACGGTGACTGCTGCGAAGCCAACGCGCGGCGCCGCCAGTCCCGCCGCACGGAACACCCGGTAGGCGATCGACTGGCTGACGAGGGAGCGATCCTGTTTGTTGTTGTTGAGCGTCAACCGTCCCAGGCCGTCGACCGGATCCTGATCGACAAAGCGATTGAAGTCGACCAGGAGCGAGGGGGTGGCGCTGTCGAGCGAACCGAACAGTCCCTTCTTGCGGATGCCGACCGAACCGATCGGCACACCATCGATGACGATGTCGGCCCGGCGCCAGGTGAACGGTTTGCCGGTGTCGCCGCGGAACACCTTCCCAGCGTCGCGTGATTCGCTCCGGAGGGCCTCCCAGTCTGCGGCAGGAAGCGAGATCGAGATCCCAATGACGCGTGTGTCGTCGAGGATCCGCCCGTCGGTGAGGCCCGTCGGCTCCGCGGCAGCCACAGCTGCCATCCACAGGGCCCATGCCGCACCCCCGAAGAGGCGAGCCACGACCGGAAACGCCGCGGCTGAGAAGGGGGTGGAGGGCATGGCTGATCCTCGGCGGGAAACGGGGCGTCTGCGGAAGCGGGCTTCAGTCAGGGACCATCTGGAGGAGTCGAACGGGGGTGTCATGGTAAACCGCACAGCCGCCGGCGTCGGTCTCCTCGCCACGGATCAGCGCGTTGGCACACCGGCCGGCACTCAACCATCCCCCCTTCTCCATGAGCACCACATCGGGCCGCTGTCGCGGGTCGAATGCCAGCCGGACGACGATCTCCGCGATCTCTGACTCCAGCCTCGCCAGGTCACCCACGGCGAAGCCGGCCGCGGCGGCGGGGTGGACCGTGGCCGTCGCCGGGCCCTCCTGCTGGGCCGGGAGCCACTGCGATCCCTGCGCCCGTTCGGTGGCCAGCGCCATCAGGAGCAGGGGGCGCAGGGCTGTCCCCCGCGGGGCGTCGAGGGGAACGTCGTGGACGAGGTTCACCTTCCCGGTGGGGGTGGGGAAGACGCGGTCGGGATACATCAGGGTCGGGGCGAGAGGGTTTCTGACCGGGCCGCGTCGCAGATCATCGAGCGACGCGCCGCGATCGGCCACCTTCCCCAGGACGCGCCGCTTCCAGGTATCGGCGTCGGCGGAGAACGCGTCTCCGAGGCCGGTTCGATCAGCGAGAGCGCGGATGATGTCGAGATCACTTTTCACCCCCGGCGGGGGTGGCACGACAGGACGCGATTCGACGAGCCAATGGTGCCCGTAGGCCCCGAGGAGGTCATCCTCCTCGAGCAACGTCGTCGTGGGGAGGACGTAGTGCGCCAGGCGGGCAGTGTCGGTGAGGAAGGAATCGACGACAACCGTCAGCTCTCGCCCTGCCAGCGCCGCGGCAACGGTCCGTGATTCAGGCAGCATCGCCACCGGATTGGCGGAGCTGATCCAGACAGCGCGGATCGGAGGATCGCTCGCCTCGAGGATGGCACGCCCCAGGCAGGCCTCGGGGAGGAGGCGGGGGGCCACCTCGTCGCGCCGGGCGAACGACAAATCGAAGGCTCCACGCCGTTTCGTGTAATACGACACGCCCCCGCCGGGGATGCCGAGGTTGCCAGAGACGGCCCCCAGGGCGTCGAGGACACGCACGGTCGCCGAGCCGTGGCGGCGGCGCTGGAGGCCCCAGCCGATGTGGAGCGCGGCGGGGCGGATGGCGTAGGCGTCGGCGAGGGCCTCGAGCGACGCCAAGGGCACACCGGCCAATTCAGCCCACGTCTCCACACTGCGGGAGCGGGCCAGGGCGAGGAACTCATCCAGGTGGTCGCAGTAGTCGGAAGCGCGGGGGTCGGTCGTACCCGCCTCGAACATCCGCCGCGCTACCCCCAGCGCCAGCGCGATGTCACCCCCCGGGCGTGGCTGCACGAACAGATCGCACATCGCCGCAGTCTTGTGGCGGACCGGGTCGACAGAGACGAGCCTCGCCCCCCGGGACCGGGCTTCGAGGAGCACGGGGATCAGATGGACGCTCGAGACGTGGAGGTTTTTCCCCCACAGGATGATTGTCCGCGACCGGGTGGGATCAAAAAAATCGTGGCTGTCCTCGTCGCCGAAGTCGGTCATCTGGGCGGCATCACCGGCGCCGGTGCAGACATCCCCCGACTTGACGGTCACCGGCCCGAAGCGTTCGAAGAAGAAGTCGACGACGCTTTTAAGAATCCCCATCGAGCCGCCGCAGCGGTAGGCGAGGATCGCGGCCGGACCCGATTCCGCCCGGATCTCCAAGAGCCGGCCGGCGATGTCGTCGAGGGCTTCCTCCCAGGAAACCGGCACGAACGAGTCACCGTCGCGACGCAGCGGGGAGGTGAGCCGGTCCGGGGCGTACTGACGCTCCAGGAACCGGCTGGTGCGGTGGCAGAGGAAGCCGCGCGTCACCGGATGGGCCGGGTCGCCGGCGAGGCGGGTGATCCGCCCCTCCTCGACCGTGGCCACGATCCCGCAGGCATCAGGGCAGTCCCGGTTGCAGGCCGTGAGACGGCGTTCCCGGGCGGAAGAATCCCCGCGTGCAGCGTCGTTCATGCCTGTTCACAATTCAACGGAGAGGGCGGGATTCGAACCCGCGGTCCAGCTTTTGACCGGACACGTCTTTAGCAAAGACGCGCATTCGACCGCTCTGCCACCTCTCCTCACCCAGCGGAGGAAAACCGCTCCGGCAGAGGTGGGTCCGGATGATCTCCGCACGCATCTTGCCGTCGCTCTTGCCGTCGCTCCTAGAGCGAAGTCCACTGGCGGTGCCATTGTGGGTCGCGAACCGCCCTTACGGAACCCCCTTGTTGTGGGGGTGTGTTGGGCGGGAAGCGTCCACGTTCATCGGAGCGTTGCCATCCATGGAGCTGCGGAAGGTCTTGTCGGCGGTCGCCCTGGCAGGGGCGATCCTGTCTGCCGGTTCGTCCGGAGGGAAACGGGGTCATGCTGCCGACGCCGCGGCGGTGATCGATGCGGCCGATGCCGGCCGTCATGTGGCCGCCCTCGCCGACGATGCCTTTGAGGGGAGGGAAGGGGGGAGCCGTGGGGGCCGGGCCGCCGGGGCCTACATCGTCGAAGCGCTCCGCGCGGCGGGAATCGAGCCGGCTGGGGACGACGGGACCTACTTCCAGCGATTCGGCGCGATGCGGAACATCCTTGCCCTCGTGCCGGGGAGTGATCCGGCTTGCGAACGGGAGCTCGTCGTGGTGGGGGCCCACTACGACCATGTCGGTTACGGGACCGCCGCCAACAGCTACGGCCCGACGGGGCTCATCCACAACGGCGCCGACGACAACGCCTCGGGGGTGGCCGGGGTGCTGGAGATCGCCCAGGTGCTCGGGAGCATGCCAGTGAAACCGCGTCGCCCGATCCTCGTGGCGTTCTGGGACGGCGAGGAGAAGGGGCTGCTTGGGTCGTGGCACTTTCTGCGTGTCCGGCCGAAGCCACTCCGCGACCAGCGGCCTGTGTTCGCGGTCAATCTCGACATGATCGGCCGGCTACGGGGGGATCGCGTCGAGGTCTACGGTGCCAGGACGATGACCGGCCTGCGGCGGATGCTCGTCGAGGCGAACCGGGAGACGGGGCTGGAGCTCGTCATTGACTGGGACATTGCCGATGATTCCGACCACTTCCCGTTCATCGAGTCGCGCGTTGCCACGGTCATGCTCCACACCGGGCTCCATGACGAATACCACCGCCCCAGCGACGACGTGCAGTTGGTCGACACGGCGGGCGTCGAGAGGGTGGCGCGACTGGCCCTCGAGGTAGTCACCACCGTGGCTGACGCGCCCGCTGCGCTCCCCCCCTTCCGCGACGCCAGTCGGCGCGAGAAAAACGCCCATCGCGACGCGCTCGAGCGTGTCCTCCCGCTACCGCCGGGATCGCCCCGGGGCCGATGGGGGATGAGCACCCGAGCCGATGCCGGTGATCCCCAGGCTCCGGTGGTCGTCCGCGTCGTACCTGACTCGCCCCTCGATCAGGCCGGCCTGCACTGCGGAGACCGGATCCTCGCCATCGACGGCGAGCCGGTCGGGAATCAGGAGACGATGCTCCGGCGGATGGCGGCCGCGGGCGAGGCCCCGGCGCTCGAGGTTGACCGCGCCGGGCGTCGGATCGCCCTCCAGATCGTCGGTGGTGGGGCACCGTCGGCCGCAGCGGAGCCTGCCCCGGCCCGATGACAGACCCTCCCCGCCGGCAGCCCGGGCAGGGGCATGGCTCTCGTCGTCACGGAAGAACTCCTCCGAAAAACGTCGGCAGCCGAGGGACAGGGAGGCCACGAATAGGGATCGTGGGCAAAAAAACCCTGGAGACGCGATCGGCGTCGACAGGGTCGTGTATCGCTGTTGAGGCGAAGCGTCGGGCGCTACCCGGTGGTGGTGGCATCACCGGGAGCGGGTTTCAGTCCTCTTCGTCCTCTTCCTCTTCCTCCTCGTCGTCATCCTCCCACTCCTCGTCATCATCCTCCCAATCTTCGTCGTCGTCCTCTTCGTCTTCTTCCTCTTTGTCGTCTTTGTCGTCTTTGTCCTCTTCTTCTTCCTCGTCTTCCTCTTCGTCTTCGTCTTCTTCCTCGTCGTCGTCGTCGTCCTCGACCTCTTCCCAGTCGTCATCCTCGAGATCGTCCTCATCCTCCTCGTCATCGTCTTCGTCATCATCCTCGAGGTCGTCCTCCTCGTCCTCGTCTTCGTCCTTGGCGACGAGTGGCGACGGGGTTCGGCCGCCGGCCATCTCGAAGAGCTCCTCGGCGGCGAGCAAATCGGGAAGTTCATCCCAGCAAAAGACGTCGGAGTTCAACACGCTTCGGGATCCCCTGGGCCTCGCAACGCTGGTCACTGAAAAACCTCCCTTGAGCTTGAGTCTGTTCGCCGGCCCTGCGACGGACGGTGAACGGTCAGACGGTAACGATCCACGTTGAGTTGTCGGTGTTGGTGCCATGATTCCGTGACGGTCCGTAGGTGCAATTCCTCGATGTTTCCCGGAATCGCGCCGTCCGGGGAACGGCGTCTGTTCGGGGATGTCTCCGATCAGTCGTCGGTGTATCGGCAGAATCCTCCGCACAATTCTGTACCCGATCGTGCGGAATGATCCAACCTTCGTAAAAAAAAACATCAACCTGGCCGGGGCGGCTCCTCCGCCGCAGCCCGTTTGGAAGGCAAAGTGTGGCGGCAGGCTCGGCCGAGTGCAAGCGGTCCGATGGAGATGAAAGTGATGTCAGTCCGCCCGGACGAGGGGGCTGTTCACGCCTCCGGACCCGCGGTTTCCTCTCTGGCGTCCCCTCCTTCCGCCACCGCTGCCGGCATCCCGATCGGGCCGATGGCGGGGAGGTCCTCGATCCGGGAGAGGCCAAAAGCGCGAAGAAACCGCTTCGAGGTCTGATAGACGTTCGGACGACCGATTTCCTCGGTCCTCCCGCCGACGGCGATCAGATCCCGTTCCATCAGCTGCCGGAGCATCTCCTCGCAACCGACCCCGCGGATCGATTCGATCTCGGCCCGGGTAACCGGCTGCCGGTAGGCAACGATTGCCAGCGTCTCGAGGGCGGCGGCGGAAAGACGGTTTTCGGCCGGGGTCGTCAGGAGCCGGCGCACCCAGGGCCCGAACGGCGTCCGCGTCAGAAGTTGGAATCCCCCGGCGATCGGCTCGACCCGGATCGCGCTGCCGCTGGCATCCTGGAGCGCCGCCAATTCCCGCAGGAGGGCCCGGGCGCGGGTTCCGTCGGACAACCGGGCGAGCTTCGCCAGCCGGCGGGTGGAAAGGGGTTCCCGAGCGGTGAAAAGTGCTGCCTCGAGGCGCGCCAGTTCGTCCGAGCGGGCGTGGGGCCCGGGTTCGGCTACGGCCCGGGGTGCGGGAGCGAGGGACAGGGGCTTCGGCAGCCGCTGGCGACGGATCGGAGTGAGGGAAGGACGCGGCCCGCGGCCCGCCGCGGCGCGGTGCCGGAACAGGTCGGGAAGACGGTTCGAAGAGCGACAGTGGAGCATCACGGCGCGATTTCCCGCCTTCCGTTCCTCAACGGCGCGGCATGGGTGCGCCCGCTGCCATCCCCCCCTCGGCAGCGCCCCCGGTGCGCAGCGACCAGGCGGATACCTGGCCGACGAGATTGTCGAGGGCCACCAGGGGGTCGGCGGCGGCCGCCTGGAAGACCCGATGGAGTTGTCCGGTCGGTTCGGCCGGAATCCGGCAGCTGCAGCGGTGGAGTCCGTCGCCCCCCTGGGCCGGTGTCCAATCGATCTGCGTGGCCCCCAGGGCCCGGAGTCGTACCTCGAGCGATTCTCGACCGTTGGCCTCCCCGATCGACAGCGACGATTCGGCACCGACGAGGATGGTCGGAGGGGCAGCCGTCGGCGGGGAGGGGGGGGAGTGCTCCCACGGCCTTGAGAAAGGATCGATCGATGGCGTGGGCTCCCCCGCGGCGGGCACGGCGGTCGCTGGCTGAACCGCGGCCGGCGAGAGCGCCCTGACAATCGGGCTCCAGAGCTTCTCCCTTACGGCCGCGCGGGTCGTGGCGGGAATCTTGTGTGAGACCATGGCCAGGAGTGGGACCACAATCAGACATGCGATGAGCAGGGCGGAGCGCAGCTTCATGGCGGAATTGGCGTCCGAACGACGGCGGCCCAGGTCGGAATGACCGGTCAGGAGGCCGTTCCCCAGACCCGTCGAGAGGGTGCGGGGGCCAGAAAGGTAGCCGCCCGGCCCGATGGTGACAATCCTGAATGGAATCGTCTCCGTGGACCCCACCGGGAACGCCGTGGGTGGCGAAAACGCTCCAGGATTGGCGGGTCCGCCGGGGGTGGCGACATGCGTCCCGCGACTATGGCCGAGCCCCGGGGGCACGATGATCGATCGCCATGATCCCGGGCTTGAGCTCGATCGGGGTCTTCTTCTGACACTGGAGGAGGAAAGCCTGGAGTACCTTTTGGAAGGCGATTTGCCCGATCTGTTGACGGAAAGCCTCCGGTTCGACCGTGCCTGGATCGACGTCGGTGACCTTGGCGAGATGGACCCCGTAGGGCGTCACAAACGGCTTCGAGACCTCCCCCTTGATGAGTTTGAACACCTGGGAGGAAAACTCCTCGGTGAGCAGTCCGTGCCGCGGGAGGAAGCCGAGGTCCCCTCCCCGCTGCCGACTCGGACCGGCCGAATACCGCTCGGCTGCTTCGGCGAACGTCATCTCCTCGGCGAGGATCCCGGCGCGGATCTTCTCGGCGCGGGAGAGCATCGCGGCGACGGCCTCGGGGCCTGCGCTGGCGTCGGGCCGCAGAATGATGTGGCTGGCGCGCATCCGGGTGCCGTCGAAATCGTACCGGTGCAGGGCGGTCACCTGCCGGATGTGATCCTCGGTGATCATCGGCATGATGAGCTTCGGCACAGCGATGTCAAACCGCATCTGCTCGCGGAGTCCGTCGAGATCCAGCCCCGCGGTGGCAAGGAACTCGTTGAGGCTCGATTGCCGGGTGGAAAGCTCCGCGGAGAGTTGGGCGACCCGGTCATTGATCTCTTCGTCGGTCACCTCGACCCGGCGGCGGGCGATCTCTCCCCGGAGAAGCGCCTGTTCGACGAGTTCGCTCACCGCCTGGCCGACGAAGCGCTCCTGCTGATCGGCGGGGACCTGACGCCCGCCGCTCCTCCGTCGCAAGGCCATTTCGAGATCGGCGCGGGTCAGCCGGACGTTCCCCACCGTGGCGATGACCTCGACGCCAGCCTCCGAATCGTCCTCCGAATCCGAATCCGACTCCGAATCCGCTTTTGCTTCTGCTTTTTGGTCGCTGTCCTGGCTTGCCGCCTCCCGGCCGGTCAGCGCGATCAAGAGGGACAGGAGCAGCAGCATGATCGGCGCCGGCCGCATTCGGCGGAGATTCTGCTCGGGTAGGGTATTCATCGCCCCCTCATGATGGAACCATATCGTGTTTGGGCAACCCGCGGTTGGCTCCGCCTGGCCCCAAAGCTTTATCGTAAGCGAAGGAGCCCCGCGTCAGAAGCGCCGGCCCGGTTGCCGCCCGGCCCGCGCTCAACTGGCCGCTAGCTGGCCTGGGCGGCACAATCGGGCTGAGGTGCGGCGCCGGGAGAGTTTTGAGGCGGAGCAACGGAGACGATCGGAAGGAGGCGTCACGGCATGGCAAGGATCGCGATCAGTTTGTGCGGCGAGGGGCGCGGGCACGCGACGCGGATCTGCACGCTCATCGAGCACCTCGCCGAAGAGCACGAGATCCTCGTCTACACCTCCGCCGACGCCCTGGCGTTTCTAAAGCTCCGCCATCCTTCGCGAGGAGGGAACGTCGAGGTGCGGGAGATCCCGGGCCTGCTGTTCCAGTACACAAGCGGCCGCCTCGACGTCGTCCGGTCGATCACGGCCGGGATCGACTACCAGGCGCGGGTTCTCGGTCCGCTCACCGATCGGCTCATGAGGGAGCTCGATGCCTTCGGCGCCGATCTGGGGATCACCGATTTCGAGCCTGGCCTGCCGCGGGCCTGTGCCCGCCAGGGCATCCCTCTGTTGAGTGTCGATCACCAGCATTTTCTCCTCGCCTATGAGATCGGTGTCCTTCCCCGGTCGCTCCAGTGGCATGCCTGGCTGATGGGGCATGCCGTCTGGCTCTGCACGGTCGGTGCCTCCGACACCGTCGTGTCGGCGTTCTTCCGTCCGCCGCTGCGGCGGGGGTGGGAGCATGTGGTCCAGGTCGGCCCGCTTCTGCGGCGCGATCTGCTCGGCGCCGTCCCGGACGATCGGGGGTACCTCGTCAGCTACCTGCGTCGCCACACGCCGTTTGCCACCCTGGCGAGCCTGGCCGATTGCGGTCTGCCGGTAAGGGTCTACGGCCTCGGGGAGCGGGAGCCGTTCGGCACCCTGTCGTTCCACGCGATCGATGGCCGACGGTTCGTCGACGACCTCGTCGGCTGCCGGGCCTTAGTCGCCGCCGCCGGAAACCAGCTGATCGGCGAGGCGCTGCAACTCGGCAAGCCGATGCTCGTGCTCCCCGAAAGCGCCCACGCCGAGCAACTCATGAACGCCCACTTTCTCGCGGCAATGGCGTGCGGCGACTTCTGTCTCCTCGAGGAGACGACTGCGGACCGGATCAGGGCGTTCGTCGCCGGAATCGATCGTTTCCGCCCGGCGTTGGCCGGTGTCGTCGGGCGGATGGACGGCACCAACGACGTTCTCGACGTCATCCGCCATCGGCTCTCCCTGGGGCACACTCCGAGGAGGGATCCTCTGCCGGCAGCCCCGGTCGGCGGTGCCACGGCGCGAGATGCCGCACAAGAGCCGGAAGGATGGCCCGCATCGCCCGGGCGCGGTGGCTGATCACGCCCTTCACCTCCGGGGCGATTTCGCCGAAGCTGCGGTGGTATTCCGGCACGACGAACAGGGGGTCGTACCCGAATCCCCCCGCGCCACCGGCCGCGGTGGCGATCCGCCCGTAGCAGCTCCCCTGGGAGATGGCGACGACGGTGCCGAGCGGATCGGCCAGGGCGGCGTGGCAGGCGTAGTGTGCGCCCCGCGCGGCGGCCGACACGCCGCCGAGCCGTTCGAGGAGCAGGCGGTTGTTGGCCGCGTCATCTCCGCCGCCGGAAAATCGGGCGGAATGGATGCCCGGTGCTCCGCCGAGGGCGTCGACGCACAAGCCGCTGTCCTCGGCGAGCACCCAAGCTTTCAGGGCCACAGCTTGTTGGCTCGCCTTGAGAGCGGCATTCTCCGCGAATGTCTGCCCCGTTTCCTCGACCGTCACCCCCCCGGGGCACTCCCGCAGCGAGACGACCCGGATGCCGTGGGGCTCGAGGAGCGCGACGAGCTCCCTCACCTTACCGGTGTTGGTCGTCCCGAGGATCAGTGCCTGGCGCATGAACCGTTCCCTGGGAATCAGTGCCAGCCTTCCGGGGCACGGGGAACATGGATCGGTGCGGGCTGAACGTCGAGCATGATCCCTTCGACGGTCCGTGGGAGGACCACGCCCGTGGCGAGCCGGGTGGGATCGGGGCCGAGCTCGCGGACGATCCGGACGATTTCCGGATGCAGGGCGGTGCCCTGCGGGCCGGGAACGGTCTTCGAGTCGAGGCTCCCGATGCAGACGATGCTCGATTCCCGGTCGTGATACTCCCAGGCCTCCCAGCCCGACTTACGCAGCGAAGCGGTCAGTCGATGGGCCTTCTCGGCCGCCTCGACCAGCCGCCCCTCGAGTTCGACGTCGTCCTCGCCCGCCGCGATCGCCTTCTGGTCGAAGGTTCCCGATCCGGTGAACGTCGCCACACGCACCGAATAGAGGCCGGGGCAATCGAGGAGCGAATGGGTGACATCGGCATTCATGTCGAGCACGAACCGGTCGACCTGCTGCCGAGAGAAATAATCTTCGGGGAGGAGCGGGTTGGGGATCACGAACGCCAAGTGCATCGGCCCCTTCCCCGCAGTCCGTTCGAGGCCGATCATTTTTCGGAAGTCGGAGAACGACTGGCTTTTGCCATGGTCGCCGGTGAGTGCTTCGGGACGCAGCGACTTCACCTTCGCGAGCATCTTCTGGCCACGGGGATCGTCGAACGACGCGAAGTCGCCGACGAGGACGGCGACCTCCACGACCTGCTCCGCGTTGGCGTAGCGCATCTTCTTCGGCGTGCCATCGGGGTTGAGACCCAGGCCGGGCTGGCTCCCGGTGTAGTCGAACGACTTCTCGTGCGTGTAGGCCTTGAACTTGTACGTGCGCCGCAGTTCCTGAACGAGCCGACGGGCATCCTCCCGCGCCCCCTCGCCACGGAATGTCGTGGCGAGCACGAGCCACGGCCCATCCCGCTCGGCAAGCGGATACATCGCTTTGGAGTCGACTTCCCCCGACGAACTGAACCAGGAGGTCGGCAGCCAGCCGCTCTGACCGTGGGCTTCGGGGGCGACCGTCGCGCTGAGGCAGACGACGACCAACAGCCAGAAGCAGGCGTTCGGGAAAGTGACCGGTTTCACGCGAACGGTTCCTTGACGGAGTCGATGGGGTCCCTGGAAAAGGGGCGCGGGGCAGACGGTAGCAGCGACGCCGCCGCCGCACCAGACCGGTTGTCATCGCGGACAAGGGCGGGGAGAATGGCATTCAGACTGGCTGAACGCCTGTTCCAAAATGTGCTCGGTCGGAGGATCCTCAAGCGTGCCCCCCCGTGATGACCGCCTGCCCCGGGGCGAAGCCGTGGCCTTGTGGGAAAGCACACGGGCCCGGCGCCGCTGGTGGGTCGCTGGCCTGTTTGCCGTGGCGTGGGGGGCGGTGATGGTCGTGCCGCCACTGGTCCTCGTGGTGAACCGGGATGCCTGGCTGGAAAGCCTGGCGGCCCCGGGGGCCCAGGAGGACTGGGAGGATTTTCGCCGCGCCATGCGCGCCGAGTCTGGGGCGGAGGGCCCGGTGGGACCCGTTCAGAGGAAGGTGCCCAAGAGTGTCGAGCCACCGATCCGGGTGTGGCTGCGCGATTATCTTCCCCTGGCGATCATCGCCTGGGGCGTGCTGGGGGGAACCCTGGGCTGCTTTCTTGGGTTGATGATCGTCGGCGCCAGCGGGGGGCCTGATCCGGTCGACCGACCGACGGCACCGCGGCATGAGCGATGATCGAGACCGATGCAGGGACTCCGCTTATTTGCAGGGACTCCGCTTATTTGCAGACCACGCATCTGACCCCGTCCGATCACTTGCCGAGAACAACCCCGGCCGTGGCCGCCACGACCACGAACAGGATCAAAGCGATCCCGATCACTCCGAGCAGGGAAAACACGACGCCAGCCCTCCGTATCGGGAAACCTTCGTTCCGGGAAACTTTTCCCGGGAAATACGGCGGGCTCTTCAGCCCCGATCGGAATCCCCAGGTTGGGGCCGATACCGCTCGCTGATCATCGTAGGCATGGCCCCTCCCGTTCACAAGACGTTCTGCAGAGCCGCGACCGGTCGTCGGGAGACTGTGGGCTAGGTCGTCGGATGCTCAAAAACCTCTTCGGAAACGACATTGATGCCCGCCCGTCCGACGTCTTCGGGCGTGCGCTTCTGCACGGCTTGGTGCCATGGGCTGACATCCTGGAGCTCGGGCATGATCTCGAGGATCTGGCCGATGAGCATGTTGGCCAGGCGATGGGTGGCGGTGCCGTCGGTCTGCTCGCGGATGGCAGCGGCAGTCTTCATGAGCTTCACCATCCGCGACCGCTCGAGGACGGGGCCGGAGAGTTGGCCATCAGCTTCGACGAGGAGCTCGGCGATCGGCACCTCGAGAACCTCCTGCCAGCCGAGGAGATCGGAGATCCGCAGATCACAGTCCTCCTGCTCCTGACGACGGGCGACCGACATCTCGACTCCGAGCCGGCGGGCGACGTTCCGCAGCGTCACCCCCTGCTGTTGGCGGACATCCGCCAGACGGTGGAATCGCTGCTGCCGGCGCGGCGTCGTCCGCGGCTTCACGGCGGGGGGGGTGAGCAGCGCATCGGCTTCGGCACGGACAGCGTCCGAGATTCCGCTGTCGGCGACCGCAAAGGGGTGCCGCATCCCGTCCTCGGAATCATCGAAGCGATCCTGAAAACGGGTTTCGTAGTCGACGGTCGCCATAAATGGATTCCTCCTACTGGGCCGGGAGCGGGGCGCGGTTGCGCACCGGGAGCGCGGACATTCGAACGGGGGTACAGCGAGCCTGAAGAATGGGGCCGGCGCGAACGCCGCTCGCCAGAACCGGATCCTGCCTTGCCAGGGGGACCCGACTGGATAACTCTAGCGGCAACGGCAAGTCGGTGGTACCGACCGGCCGTTGCCTGCCCCGGCCCGCGGGGGACGTGACAGGAACCAATACGCCGCCGGAGCAGCGGCCGTTCGCGCGGGCGACAATTTTTTCCCCTTCCCGCGACCGCTTCGTGCCCCCCGCCCCGTTGATTCCCCTTGACCGCCCGAGACTTCACTATGGCCCCCTGCAGCCCGCTTCCCGATGGCTACCGCGACCTCCGCGACCATGTCGCCTGGGCCGACGCCGGCCGGCGCTCGACGGTGCTGGTGTCGGGGGAGGATGCGGTGCGATTTGTCGACGGCTTCTGCACCGCGGCGCTTTCCACGCTCGCCCCCGGTGAAGGCACCGAGGCATTCTTCCCCGACGCCCGCGGGCAGGTGCTCCTCCTGGCCACCGTCTTCCGTGGCCCTGACGGCGTGTGGATCGACGCCGATCCCGCGGTGCCGGTGACGGTCGAAGGTGCGGGGGGCGAGTGGTCGCTGGCGGCCCATCTTGAGCGCTACCATATCCGCGAGCGACTCGAGATCAGCGACCGGAGCGATCACTTCGCGGCGCTGTTCCTCGCCGGCCCTGTGGCAGGCGCGTGGATCGAACGCGGGGCAGCCGCCACGCTCCCCGGGGAGGCCATCCCCGCGGTGGACGCCGTTGCGGCGCCGTTGCCTCCGATCCGGCTGGCGCGGCCGTTCGGGCTGATGGCCGACGTCGCTGCCGGCAACCTGCCGGCGGTCTGTGGGGGAGTCCCGGCGGCGGTCCTCCGGGGGGAATGGCTGGGCCCGGGGACCTGCCTCGTGGTCGTGGCCCGCGACGACCGGGGGCGGCTCGTCGAGCGCTGGCAGCGCGACGGGATCGTCGAGGCCTCCGCCGGCGCCATCGATGCGGTGCGGCGCGAGGAGGGGCGTCTGTCGGCGGTCGATGTGCCCCCGCGGGCCCTTCCTCAGGAGCTCGGTCGTGACTTGGCGATCTCGTTCACGAAGGGGTGTTATCTCGGTCAGGAGACGGTGGCACGGATCGACGCCCTCGGGCATGTCAACCGTCGCTTCGTGGGGATCGTCGCTGCGGCCGACGTACCTGCCGGGCCGGGGGCAAAGGTGACGATCCGGGGGAGCGGGGAAGCAGTGGGCACGATCACGTCATCCGGACCCACGCCCCTGTTCGATGGCTGGTTGGGGCTCGGGTTGGTGCGGACTTCAGCGCTCGCCGCCGGGATCGACTTGGAGATCGCCGGAGCCGCGGCACGCTGGGTGGAGCTGCCGCCGCGGCGCGGCGGGAAGGGAGCTGTGGCATGAGTCAGTCAGAGGCCGGATCAGCGAAGGGCGGTGGCGACGAGCATCCCGACGGGGCGGTTCCAGCCGCCGACGTGCTCCTCGTGGCACGGCGTTTCCGGGTCGTCTGCCGCACCGAGCCGGGGCCGGGGGGCGCTGGGCGGGTGCGCGAGGTGATCGAGCATCCGGGGAGTGTCGTCGTCGTGCCGCTCCTCTCGCCGGTCGAGGTGTGCCTCGTCGAGGTGGTCCGCGTCGCCGTCGGCCGGACGCTTCTCGAGCTGCCCGCCGGCACACTCGACCGGGTCGAGTCGCTCGAGGCCGCCGCGGCCCGGGAGCTCGCCGAGGAGACCGGGTATCGGTCGCGCTGTCTCACGGCCGCCGGCGCGTTTTGGATGTCGCCGGGCATTCTCCGGGAAAGGATGCATCTGTTCGTCGCCGAGGGGCTCGAACCGGGCCCCCAGACCCTCGAGCCGGGGGAGCAGATCCGTGTCAGGATCGTCCGCTGGGAGGAGGCGATCGCGATGTGCCTCGAAGGCGCTATCGACGACGCGAAGACCGTCGCCGGACTGCTGTTGGTCGATGCCCGCCGCCGGCTGGGGACACAGATGCCCCATTCCGGTTGATGCCGTGGGCGTCTCACCCCGCTCCCGTTTGGGGGGCGGGAGTGGTGCCCGGTCGGCGATTGGCCAGGAACATCACGCCGCCGACGAGGCCGCAGGCGATCGAGACCAGGAACCACAGCAGGCCGATCGCCACGGCCTTCTCTTTGGACACGCCGTGGGGGGCAAGGAGGACCGCCAGCCCCCCTTCCCGGATGCCGACGCCGCCGATGCTGATCGGGAGGACCATTGCCAGGGCCACCAACGGGACGGCGGCGAACCAGACCGAGACCGGGATGTCGGTCCCGATCGACCGGCCGACGGCATCGACCACCAACGCCCCCCCCATCTGCACCAGCAGGCTCCAGGCGATGGCCGAGGCGATAAGCCCCGGATGCTGCTGGTAGGGAAGAAGGCCGGCGACGATTCCCTGCACGCCAGGGTGCGACGGGAGGAACTGCGCGATCCGATCGAGACGGCTGATGATGAGGGTCGCCGGTAGGAGCACCGCTGCCAGCAGCATGCTGCCGATGAGGAGCGTGGGGAGGAGCGGGAGCGACGACTGATTGCGGATCAACGCCGTGACGGCGATCACCCCAAGTGCCGAGAGTCCGGCGAGTCGGTCGGCGAGGATCGTGCAACCGGCGAGCACGCGGCCGCGCGTCGTCGCCGCCATGCGGTACGCCTTGACCACGTCACCACCGATCGACGTCGGCAGGCAGAGACTGAAAAACTGCCCCTCGAAGAACAGGCGGATGAAGACCGTCAACGGTTCTTGGAACCCGACCGGCCGGGCCAGCGCCGCCCAGCGGACCGCGGCCAGGCACTGCACGCCCAAGCCCAGTCCCAGGCTCACTCCCCACCAGCGCCAGTCGACCGTCCCGAGCAGGAGTCGCAGTTGCTGCCAGTCGACGTTGCGGAGCGTCAGCGCCATCAGGGCGAGGGTGCCAGCCACCCGGAGCATCACTCCGGCGGCCCGTCGTGCCCGACCACGGTGCGACGGTTCCGAGGGCAGCTGTGGATCCGGAGCCCCGGAGGGGGGGGGGGGCGTTCCGGGGCGCTGTGGTGTCAACGTCTGTCTCGCGAGGGCAATCAACGTGGATCGACGTGACGTCCTGCGCGCCGCGTCGTTCGCCGGCGGTTATTCTAGATGTTCGTGAAAAAATCCAGCGGAGACCATTTTCCATTCGAAGCACCCTTGAAAAACCCAGAGTTTTTCAGGGCGATTCGGCTGCCGCATCCGTAGGCAAAACAGCTTATCCAAAGTCCGCTGGGGGTCCGCGGAAAACTTTATCCATGACCTCTCGGCCGCGGCGGATCCCGCGATCCCGGCCCGTTAGTCGACCGGGAAGACGTCAAAAGGGATTCGGTTGCCATGCACGAGTGGATCGTCCCGCTGACGGATGTGGTGGTGTTTGGATTGCTCCTGGTACTCGGGGGGAATCTCGGCAGCTTTCTCAATGTCGTTGTCCACCGGCTGCCCCGGGGGGAGTCGGTCGTCCATGGTGGCTCGCATTGCCCGTCGTGCAGATCGGCCATTCGCTGGCACGACAATGTTCCGGTCCTCGGGTGGCTCCTTCTCGGTGGACGTTGTCGGGATTGCGGGGCGATGATCGCCGCGCGGTATCCGCTCGTGGAGGCCGTCGGGGCGATCCTCATCGGCGGGGTTGCCGCCGCCGAACTGCTGTCGGGTGGCCGGACGCTCCCCGGTGCCGCGTTCGGTGGCGGCCGGCCCGGTGCCGACAATCTCCTTCTGCGGCCAGATCCGCTCCTCATCGCCGTCGCCCTCCTCCACGGATGGCTTCTCTTCAACCTCCTCCTCGGAGCGGCCGTGGAGGCCGACGGGCAGGTCGTGCCGACCCGCTGGAGCCGCGTCGCCCTGGGGATCACCGTGGGCGCCGTGACCGGCTGGTCGGCCCTTCTCCCGGTGGGTGTCGGCATCGAGTTCCCGGCGTGGATCGGGGTAGGTCCGGAGCGTGGACTCTCGATCGCCATGGTTGGGGTGGCCTGCGGCGCTTTGCTTGGGCGCTCCTCCTCCTCGGCGGTGCGACAGGGCTTGATGCTCGTCGGCGCCGTCCTCGGGTGGCAGGCGGCAGGAGGCGCCGCGCTGCTGCTGCCGGTGATCGGCGCGCTGCGGAGCTTGCTGGCGTCGCTGATCCCCCCCGATCCCCCGGTGGACACTCCGGCCGCCCCCGGGCCCGCCGGAGCCATCCACCCGTTTCCCGAATCGATCCAATCGGAGGGAGCGTCCGATCCGGAAACCGCGACAGGTTCAACCGATCCGGAATCATCCCCCGCCGCCCATCCCAGGGCGGAGCCGGCCGCACCCCCGGCCATCAACCGCGCCCGGGGCGCTTTCGTGGTCAGACTGGCGATTCCGGCCATCTGCTATTTCCAGCGTAAAAGTGTGCCAGCGGGGGATTTGGTCGTGGCCACGGCCGTCGTTCTTCTGGCCTGGCGATGGCTGTGGCGGGGGGCCTTGGCACTCCTCGGATGACCCGCGGAAAGCGTCCAGTCCACGTATTTCCCCGCCGTCGCCCGCCTTCTCCCCGGGGCGCGGTGTTGCCCACGCGGTCGTGTATACTCGGCTGGGATCGGTCAGGGCGTTCCGACTCCAGCGGGTGATGCATGAATCCACTCACCGAAGACTTCCGCTCCAAACCAAACTCCGGCCCGGCATACGCTTCGGGCGATGCTGCCGGTTCTGCGCCGCAGTCGCCGATCGATGGCGGCGATATCGTGGCCTCCGATGAGCCTGCGGTTGCCGTGAACGACGGCATGACGTCCGGCGGAGCCTCCGCCTTCGGGCAACCGGCACAGGGTGCGACGACCCCCCCGGCCCTGCCGATAGCCTCCCGCTCGGCTGTCCTAGGCGCGGGCCCGCCGCCGATGTCCGGTCCACAGCGGCCGGGCGTCGATGACGAGGAGTTCTTCACGCTGCTGAAGCGGAAATGGTCGGAGTTTCTTGTCGACATGCGGGATCCTAACCAGCGGTTCACGCTGATCACGATCGCGATCTTCACCGCCGCGCTGATCTACAGCTACTTCCCCGGCCTCTTCAACGCCTACATCGCTTGGGCCAACCCCCAGTACGCCCACGGGTGGATTGTGCCGCTGTTTTCGGCGGCCCTCCTCTTCTGGTGGCGGCAACCGGTGGCCCCGGTGAGATTGTCGGCTCGGTATGTCGGGTTGCTTCTTCTGGCGGCCTCCCTCGGCCTGCGGTTGTTCGCGGCTAGCTACCGGATCGTGACGATCGACATGTACACGTTCGTCCCGGCGATCTGTGGCGTGTTCATCCTCGTGGGCGGGTGGAGCATGTTCCGATGGGCGTGGGCCCCGCTGATGTTCCTGATCTTCATGTACCCGCTCCCCGACGAAGCGACCCGTTACCTCCTGGGGCCGCTCCAGACGACCGCTACGATGGTCAGCACCTTTGCCCTTCAGACGCTGGGGCTCGAGGCCTATCGGGAGGGTAATCAGATCGTCCTCGGCGAGATGCACCTCGGTGTCGTCGATGCCTGTAGCGGGCTGCGAATGTTGACGATCTTCGTCGCTTTGTCGGTCGGACTGGTGATGGTTGGGCGGCGCTCGTGGTGGGAGAACGCCATCATCCTCGCCAGCGCTATCCCGATTGCCCTGGCGGTCAATTCGATCCGGATCACCGTCACGGGAGTCCTTTATCAGGTTTCCGACAGCGAGTTCGCCGAGCGAGTGTTCCACGACTGGGCGGGCCTGGTGATGATGCCGATGGCCATGGCCATGCTCTATGCCGAGCAGTACATCCTGGCCAACGTTTTCCTGCCGGAGATCGAGGGGCCGGCCGTCCTCGGGCGCTCGGCCACGCCGGTGGCGGAATCGTCTGGCCGGAAGGCGAAGGCTGCCGCGCCGGGCGTCCTCGGACTGGGGCCGCTCAGCGGCGCCAAGTCCGGTGGCCCCGCGGCCAGCAAGCCCAAGGGGGTCGTCGGGCCGGTGATCGGCTTCCCGCCGAGGAAGGGTTGACGCTCGGTTGGTCTCGCAGTGGCATGGAGGGCGTCCGTGGTTGGGTCGGCCCCCTGGTTCGGACCGGGCTGCCGTGGTGGGTTGTGTTGGTGGTTGGTGGGTCAGGTCGTTTCCCCTTGTCAGGTCGTTTCCCCTTGCCAGGTCGTTTCCCCTTGTCAGGTCGTTTCCCCTTGATTGATCCCAGGTAGCGCTATCCATGAGCGAAACTGCTGCCGTAGCCGTCGCGACCGAGCCGAAGGCACCGCTGCCGTCGGTCGGCGCTATCGCCGTGCGAGACACGGCCGTGGCGTTCCCCAGTCCGCAGGGAATGGCCTTCCCAGTCGCCGCCCCGGAGGCTGGGGCGGATGGCGGGCTCGACTCCAAGCGCCTTCTCCACGCCCTGCGGCGGCGCTGGTTGCCGGCGCTGGCGCTGGCGCTGGTGATGGGGGTCGCCTTCGCCGTCCCCGTGTGGATCTTCCTTCCGCGTGGCTACGAGGCCATCGTCTGGTTGAGAATCCGCGCCAGTGGGACGCTTCTCAGTGAGGGCCGCAGCGAAGAATACGACGCTTACCGGAAGACGCAACTGCAGTTGCTCCGCAGCCCCGTGGTGCTCAATGCGGCCCTGCGCAAGCCGGGCATCTCGTCGCTGCGGATGATCACCGAGCAGGACGACCCGCAAACCTGGCTGGCGCAAACGATCGAGCCGGTGTTGCAGGGTGACTCCGAGGTGATGCAGCTGAAGTTCCGCGGGGCCGTCGCCGAGGAGACGGCGAAGATCCTCAACGCAATCACCTCCTGCTACCTCGACGACATCGTCAACAAGGACCGTCAGGATCGACTCAGCCGCCGAGACCAACTCGAGAAGAAGTTCAAAGAGAATCAGACCGAATTGCGCAGTCGCCGGGAGACTTTCAACGACCTCGCCCGCACGCTCGGCACCCGTGACAGTCAGGAAGTGTCAACGCAGCGAGGGCTGCTCATGGACCAGCTCAGCACGGCCAGGCAGAGGATGGTGGCGGCAGAGGACGATCTCGAGCAACTCGAAGCGGAGATCGCGATCATGGATTTCCGCAAAGGCGAGGTCGCAGACGCACGGTCCGACAATCAGCGCGACGAGGCTGAAGATGGTGCCGACGTCGCGGATCAGCTCGCTTCCGAGGATATGATCGAGGCTGCCTTGTCGCGTGAGCCGGAGATTCGTGCTCTCGAATCGCAGATCGCCGGCCTGACCGAATCGATCCTCGGCCAGGCGGAACGGAGCGCCCGGGGAATGAACGAGCCAGCCGTGAGGCGGATGGTCGGGCGCCGGCAGCAACTCCTCCGCCAGATCGAGTCGGCCAAATCGAAGCTCCGGCCCCAAGTCCTCGGTGTCATGGGATCCGGTGGAAGTTCGACATCTGCAGGGGGCCTCTCTAGCCCCCGCGAGCTCGAACTCCGCCGGCAGACGCTCGGCAGGGCGATCGAAAAAGCCCGGGGCACCTACGACGACATCTCGAAGCAGGTCATCGATCTTGGGAATGCGAATGCCGATCTCGAGAACCGCAAATCGGAAATCGACCAGCTTAACCGGATCACCGATCAGATCGGTATGCAACTCGAGGCAACATCGCTCGATCTCACCGCCCCCCCGCGGGTGACGCTCCTTGAGGAGGCGGTTGTCCCGGGTGGAAACGACACCGTGAAGCGGCTCCTGTTGGCGCTGATGGCGGCGGGAGCCGGCGGTTCCTGTGGCGGGGCGCTGATCGTGGCGCTGGAGTACATGAGGAACCGGCTCGGGGATGTCGAGGAGATCCCGTCACGGATCGGTGTGCGGGCCATCGGCACGATTCCCTGGATCGGAAAATCGAGACGGGGCGGCGCCAACGAGTACCGCCTGGCGGAGAGTGTCGACAGTATCCGGACCCTCATCCTCCAAGGGAATCGGGAGGTGGCCAAGGTCATCATGGTGACGAGCGCCGGTGAACGGGAAGCGAAGTCTTCACTGGCCGCGAATCTCGCCGCCAGCATCGCCCGCTCGGGTCACCGCACGCTCCTCATCGAAGGGAGCCTACGGAATCCTTCGGTGCACGCGGCCCTCCAGATCGACGCGGCGACCCCGGGCATGGCGGAACTGCTTCGCGGTGAAACGACAAACAATGAAGTCGTCCAGCCGACGGCGATCGACGGATTGTTTGCCGTGACGGCGGGGGCGGTTGACTATGACGCCATCACGGCCCTGTCGCGGCAGGAATTTCCCCGCATCATCCAGGGTTTCCGTGATTCGTTCGATCACGTCATCATTGATGCCGGGCCGGTGCTCGCCTACGCCGACACGCTCATCATGGGGCGGCAGAGCGATATCACCATCCTCTCCGCAATGCGTGATGTCAGCAGTGTCCCGGCGACGGTTGCGGCGGTGGATCGGCTCCGATCGGCCGGTGTCCGTGTTGCCGGATGTGTCTTGAGCGGTGTGAGTGATTCTGGGACGGGAAGCGCCAAACGGTTTTCGGCGTGACGGCCTGTCGATCGATTGACCCATCAGGATTCCAGCGCCGATGAAATCGAACTTTTTGTCAACATGGCTGCCGGTGTGTTTCGGACTGGTCGCCTTGATCGGCGTTACGGTTACCCAGGGGTATATGACTGATCGCTGGACTGGGAAAAATGTGAGTGAGGAGCTCCGCAAGGATGCCGCCCGGCTGGAGTCTTCTTTCCCGAAGGAGTTCGGCTCCTGGAAGATGATCGGCGAGACGGAGGCCGATCCCGCGCAGCTCAAGGTGGCTGGTGCGGTGGGTCACATTTCGCGCGAGTACCAGAATGTCGACAGTGGCGCTAGGGTCGGCGTCTTCGTGGTCTGTGCCACGCCGAGCGACGCTTCCGGTCACACGCCCGATCGCTGTTATCCGAGCGCCGGCTTTGAGATCGCCGAGCAGGAGCACCGTGAGAATATCCAGCTTCCGGATGGCAAGACGGCCGAGGCCTTCTCTGGCTCGTTCAAGAAGCCTGGGGAGAGCCTGCGGATATTCTGGACGTATGCCGTGACCGGGAAGTGGGTCGCGCCGCAGATTGCCCGTATCGAACTGGCCAACAGTCTCGTCGTGTTCAAGATTTACGCCATTATCGATGAGACGGCCATGCCACGGGGTGAAGGGAGCCGCACTGGGTTGCAGTTCCTCGCCGACCTGATCCCGGAGTTTGACCGGGCGATCTTCGTCGCCGAGGACGCCGCACAGGTCAGGGCCGATGGTGGCACCACCACGTCGATCGGCTCGAACGGGGCGTGAATCGCGAGCCTGCATGGAGTGTGGGGCGCGATATCTCCGGGGTGCTGCCGGGTGCTGATCACGAGGGTTTGAACGCCGGTCATGGAGCTCGCGAGGAAACGGATCGTTGTCACCGGGGGCGCCGGGTTCCTCGGGACGGCCGTTTGCCGGGTTCTCCGCGCCCGCGGTGTGTCGCCTGACCAGCTGATCGTGCCGCGGCGCGAGTCCTGCGACCTCACCGATGAATCGGCCGTTGAACGCCTCTACGATGATGTCCGTCCGGATGTCGTCATTCACCTAGCCGCGGAGGTCGGTGGCATCGGCGCGAACCGGGCGGCACCGGGGCGTTTTTTTTACGCCAACATGGCGATGGGGCTCCATCTCATCGAGCATGCGCGGCGGGTCGGGCTTGAGAAGTTCGTCCATACCGGTACCGTCTGCGCGTATCCGCGGGATTGTGCCGTTCCGTTCCGGGAGGACGACCTCTGGAACGGTTACCCAGAAGTCACCAACGCACCGTACGGCATCGCCAAGAAGGCGTTGTTCGTGATGCTCGATGCCTACCGGCGCCAGTACGGCCTCCGATCGGCGGTGGTGGTGCCGGTGAATCTCTACGGTCCCGGGGACGACTTCGACCCCGCCACGAGCCATGTCATTCCCGCCCTGATCCGGAGGTGCGACGAGGCGCGCCGCGCCGGATTGCCCGAGATCGTTTGCTGGGGTTCGGGAACCGCCACGCGGGAGTTCCTCCATGTCGAGGATGCCGCCGAGGCGGTGGTCCGGGCGGCGGAGCTGATCGATGATCCGATCCCGATCAATCTTGGCGGTGGGGTGGAGATCGCGATCCGTGATCTCGTGGCCAAGGTGGCCGCAGGATGTCGGTACGGTGGGCGGATCACCTGGGATCGATCGCAGCCGGATGGCCAGCCACGGCGCAGCCTCGACATCTCGCGCGCCCGATCGATGCTCGGATGGCAACCCGTCCGCGACTTCGATAACGGGCTCGCGGAGACGATCCGGTGGTGGGCTGAGCGGACATGAGTTGCGGTGGGTGCCGATCAATCCGCGATCGGCTCGAGGGCACCGTGGGAGAAGATGAAGCGTCGCGTACCGGCGGAGCCGTCGAAGATCACCGTCACGACAGACCGTACGCCAGCGCCGCTCACTCCGGCGATCGTTCCCTGGCCATACTCGGCGTGCCGGACCCTCTGCCCGGCGGCCAAGGGGGCCGGCGCCTGCCGGCCGCTGGTCCGTCGCGCGAGCTCGGCGGCAGTCTCCAATTTGGGAGGCGTGGGGCGGGCCGTCCTCAAACCGGCTCTGGAACGCCCCGGTGGCGGAGGCAGATCGTCTTCGGTCTCAAGCACGAGTCCGTCGTCCCTGGTTGGCCTCGGCGGGGAGCCCTGGCGGGGCGCCGTCCATCCCTGCTCCTCCTCCCAGGCATCGGGAGGAAGCTGGGATTCGTCATCCTCGCGGGGTCGGCGGCCCCCCAGGCCCCCGGCCGGCGGGGCTTCGGTGCCCGTCACCTCCGCACCGGGGCCTGACATCTCCGCGAGGAACAGGCTGGGGCAGCCGATCCGCCGGGCCCCGCGGTAGTCGCGCATCCGGGCACAGCTGGCATGAACCTGCTCCATGCCGCGGGTGATCCCCACGAACACGAGGCGCCGCTCCTCTTCGAGCTGGTCGGGCTGATCGAGGCTGCGTTGGTGAGGAAGAATCCCATCCTCCATGGCCACGAGGTAGACCACCGGGAATTCGAGTCCCTTGGCGGCATGGAACGTCATCAGCGAGACCCGATCGGCGGAGGGGTCCCAGGCGTCGGTGTCGGCCACCAGGGCGGTGGTGTCGAGGAACGCGCCGAGCGGGGATTCGTCGATCCCGCGGGGCTGTTCATCCGAGGCATATCCGGAATCGAATTGCCGGGCCGCCGTGATCAGTTCCTCCACGTTCGCGAGCCGGTCGTCCCCCTCCTCGTCCTCGTCGTCGGCGAGCATGACGCGATAGCCGGTCTGCTCGAGCACGGCTTCGAGGATCCCGGCCACCGAGGGATCGCCGGCCGCCACGGCCGCGAGCGTGGCATGGAGCGCCGCAAAACGACCGATCGACGTGGCAGCCCGGGCCGGGAGGCCGGTCACGGACTTCGCCCGTCGGCAGGCGGCCAGGAGCGGCACGGCATGGTCGGTCGCCCAGGCCGAGAGGAGATCGAGCGACAGCCGCCCGATGCCCCGCGCAGGCACGTTGACGACCCGGAGGAGCGCCTCGTCATCACGCGGATTCCGAAGCAATCGCAGCCAGGCGATGATGTCACGGATCTCGCGTCGCTTGAAGAACTCGACCCCGCGGAGCAGTTGGTAGGGGACGCCGCGGGAACGGAGTGCGACCTCCAGGGAGCGGGAGAGGGCGTTGGTGCGGAAGAGGATGGCGAAATCCCGTGGTGAACGCCCCGACCGCGCGACAGCCGCGGCGATCTCGTCGGCGATCCGGTCGGCCTCCTCGCGCCCTTCTGCATCGAGGACGATGCGCACGGGTACACCGTCGGCGGCATCGGTGAGGAGTTGCTTCGGCTTGCGGCGCGTGTTGTGCCCGATGAGACGGTCGGCCGTGCCGAGGATGTTCGCCGTGCTCCGGTAGTTGTGCTCGAGCTTCACCACGCTCGCGGTCGGGTAGTCGCGTTCGAACTCGAGGATGTTGCGGATGCTCGCACCGCGCCATCCGTAGATCGCCTGGTCGGGATCGCCGGTCACCGAGAGATTCGGGTGATCGATCGACAGTCCCCGGAGGATCGCATACTGGGCGGCATTCGTGTCCTGGTACTCGTCGACGAGGATCCAGCGGTGACGGGCGTCGAGTTGGCTGCGGAGTTCGGGGTTGTCGAGGATCAACCGCGCCACGTGGACGAGCAGGTCATCGAAGTCGACGGCATTGCATTCGAGCATCATCTGTTGATAGACCGGCCACAGCCTGACGGCGACCTCGTCGGCCGGCCGGCCCCAGCGTGCTTCGAAGGTTTCCGGAGTGAGGAGGTCGTTCTTGGCGCGGCTGATGATCCCTGCGAGACGGTCGACCGGAGTGTGGGTGAGGTTCAGACCGAGTCGCTTCGCCGCCCGCTTCATCACCGCCCCGGAGTCGTCGGTGTCGAGAATCGAATAGTCACTGGTCAACCCGACCATCCTGGCGTGGGTACGGAGCAACCGGGCCGCGAAACGGTGGAACGTCCCCATTTCGACCGGCTGCGGGCCGACGAGCGACGTCACCCGGCGGCGCATCTCGTCGGCGGCTTTGTTGGTGAACGACAGGGCCACGATGGTGTGGGCCGGCACCCCCTGCAAGATGAGGTGGGCGATCCGGTGGGTGACGACACGCGTCTTGCCGCTGCCCGGCCCCGCAAGCACCAAGAGCGGGCCGTCCATGTGGGTGGCTGCCCGACGCTGGGATGCATTGAGGCTGTCGAGTTGCATGCGGTCGTCCTGCCTGCCACCGGGTGGGTGAATCCCGGCCGTCTGCGGGGTTTGGGAAGATCTGCGTCGATACCCGCCGGGTGGTAGTCGGAATCGAGCGATCCCGAGTATATTTCCTCCCTGTCGGAAGACGGTGCCATCGAATCACGGAACGGGTTCATCGACGGGGCGGGGTGACCCTCGGGCCGAATCGATCAGAGCACGACGTGATCGTGGACAGACTTGACGCTTGGATTTCAGATCGGAACAGGGATGTCCGATGGGGTCCCGTCACGCCAGCTTCCGATTCCCGGCTATTCCCGGGACATCGAGCCCCTGGGCCGGGAAACCGGTCCGCCGCACGGGAGGGAACCCATGCCACGCGTTCCGTACAGGAATATGACGCAGTCGGACGAAATGGCGGAGAAGCTCGACATGAGTACCGCCGAGATCGGACTTTCGGTTCGAACGACGAATTGCCTCGAGGAGAAGGGCATCTTCACGGTGCACGACCTCCTCAAGTGCACGCGTGCCGACCTCCTCGGAATCTCCAATTTCGGCGAGAAGACGCTCGAAGAGGTCTATCGAGCCCTCGAAAAAATTGGATTTTACCGCTCGGCCCAGCCGTCTTCCGCCCAGTCCACAGCGCTGGGGACGAACGGTCCGGCAGGTGCCGAAGGGCACTCCTGAAGTCCGGTCGCACGAGCCGGAGCATCGGGCAGGGCGGGAACCGCTGGCCGGGGCACGTCCGGGATGACCGGTTATGAGACTTCCGCGGTTCTTCACCAAGAAGCGGGGCCATCGGAGAACCGACTCCCATGCCTGGGGGTCGTTTGCCGAAGGGCTTTTTTACGCGTTGCTGGTCGGTGCCGGGGTCGTCTTTGGACTGCTCCTGGTGACCGGTGCGGTGACCTACGCGCCTGCCGACCCCGACTCGGTCGTGCTCCAGCGGGGCTACGAATGGTGGATGTGGCTGCTGACGCTGCTGATGCCCGTGGCGCTGTTGGCCTTTGGTGGCTCTGGTCTCGTCCGCGTCGTGCGAACGTGGGGGAAATCCCAGGAACACCGAGCCGCGGCTTCACGAACGGTGATCCTCGAGGGACTGGCCGGTCCGTCGGCGGGGGCCGCAAGTCGTCCGGCGATCCCGTCGTGCGACAACCTCGAGAACTCCCCCGGCATCGTCCTTCGCTACCGACTCCCTCTGGAGAGTCCCGAGAACTGGTCGTTGGTCGGGTTTGGATTGTTCGCGCTCCTCTGGAACGCTGTCGTCGTCGTGCTTGCCGTCGGCGTTGGGGCTGATCTCATCGGCGGCACGACCGATTGGTTGCTGATCGGTCTCCTCGTGCCGTTTGTCGTCGTCGGTGTGGTTGGGGTGGCGCTGTTCGTCAGATCGCTCGTACTCTCCACGTCGGTGGGGCCGACGCACGTCGAGATCTCCGATCACCCGCTCGTCCCCGGCAGGCGGTATGACGTCCGGCTCGGCCAGGGGGGCGCGCACCTTTTCCGATCGATTGATCTCGGGCTCGAAATGGAGGAGACGGCGACGTTCCGTCAGGGCACCGACACGAGAACCCAGCGGATCGTCGTGAGGCGAGTCCCCGTCTCGGGATGGCAACTCGTCCAACCGGTGCCCGGCGGGATCTTCGAAGCGCGCGTGCCGTTGACGATCCCAGCCGATGCGATGCACTCCTTCTCGAGCGAAAATAACGCCGTTCAATGGCGGATCGTGGTCCGTGCGCAACCTGACCGGTGGCCGGAATTCATTCGTGTGTTTCCCGTCGTCGTGATCCCCGTCAAGGCGGCGGGCGCCGGGGCCTTCCCCGAATCAGTGGAGGCCATGGGATGAACGCTGCCGATAGCCACGCGGGAACCGCCTATGGTCCCGCCGGTTCAACGCCGCCTTTCCCGCGGATGGAGCTCCGTTTCGGTCATCCGGGCCGGAGGTACGAGCCGGGAGAATGGGTCACGGCCGAGTACACCATCGATGGCCTCAACGGAGAGCGGCCCCGCGCACTGGAACGCTCCGCCCTGTGGTACACCGAGGGGAAGGGGGAGGAGGATCTCGGTGTCCATTTCTTCGAGCGCTTCTTGACGCCCGAGACCATCGATCGCGTCGTGCCGGAGGGCACCTTCGCCCTCCAACTGCCGCCGAGCCCACTGTCCTATGAAGGGGTGATCGTGAAGATCCGCTGGTGCATCCGCCTGCGAATCTTCTTCGAGTCGGGACGCGACCATGTTTCGGAGCACGTGTTCACCGTCGGCCGCGTTCCTCCATCGATCCTGCCGTGAGCCATCCCCGGGACGTCGCACCATGGATGTCGGACAGACGATTCACCGTCCCAATCCATTCGCCACGCGATACATCGCGTCGGCCCGTCTTCTGCCACGGGACGAGCAGGGCGGGATTCTCAATCTCGCGTCGCTCGTCGCCAGGCTCGATGCGCTCGGGGGATCGGGGGCGATCGTCGGTCCGCATGGGACGGGGAAGTCGACCGTACTCTCCCATCTGGGCGACTTCATCGCGGCCGGGAAACGGCCCGTGGGCAGGGCCAGGCTGCGGAGCCGGCGCGACATCCCCGCCGCCGTCCGCTCGGTCTGCGATGCTTCCCGGGGCGGGCTGCTGTGCATCGACAGTTGGGAGCTCCTCGGATTGACCGGCCGTGCCGTCGTCCGCGGTCTGGCCAGGGCTCGCAGAGTCGGCCTGCTGGTCACATCCCACGGTCCGGCGGGCCTGCCGACACTGATCTCCTGTCGGGGCACCAGAGCGATCCTTGGGGCACTCGTCGGCGAGCTCCCCGACCATGACGAGTGGTTCGGCAGGACGATCGTCGCCGCCGATCTGGATGCGGCGCTCGGCGCGGCCAACGGGGACGTGCGGCAGGCCCTGGACCGGCTCTACGACCGCTTCGAACGGGGCCGGCAGCAGTTGCCGCCGTGACGGAGCGTCCGGGGGTTTCCCGTCGGGTGGCCCTTCGCGGAAGTGCCGGTGCCGGTCGGTCGTGCCGATCGTGCGATTGGTGCCGGTTCTGCGGTGACCGCAGCTGAAATTCACGTTTTTATCACCGAGATAAATTGCCCAGCTCCCCGGGTCGGCAACCTACGCTAGACAGGATGGCAGAGGTGGCCAGGCCCGTGCTGGCCAGCCGCTGCGGCGAATGGTGGGATGGCATTCGGGTGATTCCGAGGAGTGAGTCATGAACGTGCGGCGGTTGGTCGTGACGCTGAACCTGGCTGGGGCCCTGGCGCTAGGAGCCCCTCGCGTCGGCTCGGCGCAGTGCTGTCTCAATAACATGTTTGCAGGTTTCCATTCCTGCTTCTACAAGGCCCCCCAGGCCTACGCCGTCGCACCGGTCATGGCTCCGGTGGCGGCGCCCGCGATGGCGATGGCGCCGGCGATGGCGCCAGCGATGGCGCCGGTGCCCATCGCCCCTCCACCCCCCGTGACGGTTCCCGTTCAGCAGGTGAGCTACGTCCCCGAGACGACGTATCGGACCGAATACCGCTCGGTGCCGGTGACCAGTTACAAGCCCTCCTGCGAGATCGATCCCTGCACCGGTTGCCCGCGTGATTGCATGGAGCAGGTGACGAACTACGTCCAGCAGGCGGTCAACGTCCCGGTCACGCAGTACCGCGCCGTCTATTCCACGAAATACGTCCAGATGCAGCCCCAGCAGGGATATGCCCAGCCCGCCTACGGCCAGCCGGCGTATGGACAGCCCGCCTACGCCCAGCCGATGGTGGGAGCGCCCGTGGCGGCACCGGCCGCCGCAGCGCCGTCATCGGCGTGGGTTCCGGGGACCAGCGTCGCTCCGGGGCCGGCAGGGGCAGCGACGAGCCCGTTCGCCGCGCCGGTACAGACGACGCCGCAGGCGTGGGGCGCCGCCGGCGCCGATATTAACCAGCAAGTCGTCCCCGGCCAGACGAACATCTCGGCTCCGGTTCTCCAGCAGGGGGGCTCCGTGGCGCCGCCGACCTATCAACCGCAGATCGTTCCCCAGAGTGGGGCCTTCCCGGTGCCCCAGCCACAGACGCCGCTACTCCAGCCGACCAATCCACCCCCGCTCACCCCGGCCCCATCGTTGAGGCCGGTCACAGAATTGCCGCAGAGCGGTGGCCAGGTCGGTTCGGCGCCGGCCGCGTCGGGAACCAGCGCTGTGGCCCCGGCGGTGGGATCGGCCTCCCCCGCACCGGCCGCCGTGCAGGCCCCCACCGACAAGCCGATCAGCGGGGATGCTGTCCCCCAGGCCGGTGCCCAGCGACTCGTTCCGATCCCGCTGGCACCTGCCGCCCCTTCCCCCCGTGGAACGACTCCCGGCATGCCGACGGTCCCGGGGCCCGGGCCGGGAACGACCACCGGGGCCTTCCCGCGACTCCTCGCGCCGACGGCCCACACCACGTCATGGCAGCCGGTTGCGCCCCGTCCGACCCCCTATCCCACCGCAGCCCTGCCGTCGCGTCCGCAGCAGTGAGCTGGTGAGGTTCGTTCCAGCGGGATCCTCCTTGAACAACGCCGACGTCGCCGCCCTCTTCGATCGCCTCGCCGAACTCCTCGAATACGACGGGGAGAACGCGTTCCGGATCCGCGCCTACCGCGCCGCGGCCCGGACCATCGCCGATCAGGTCGATTCCCTCGAATCGATCCGCGGGGACGAAGCACGATCCCTTACCGACCTCGATGGCATCGGCAGGGATCTCGCCGCCAAGATCGAGACGATCCTCGACACCGGCAAACTTCCGCTCCTCGAGGAGTTGTCGGCCCGGGTTCCGGTCGGGGTCTTCGATCTGCTGCGGGTGCCCGGGCTCGGGCCGAAGAAGGTCCGCCTGCTGGTCGATTCCCTGGGGATTGATTCGCTCGATGGCCTCGAGGCGGCCTGCCGCGCCGCAACGGTGCGCGGGGTGAAGGGGTTTGGCGAAAAGACGGAAGCCATGATCCTCAAGAACATCGCCTTCGTGAGGGGCGCTGCCGTGCCGCGGCAACTCTGGGAGGAAGCCGATCAGGTTGTCACCGACATTGTCGCCTGGATGCGCGTCTGTCCGGCTGTCGAGCGGATCGAGGCGGCCGGGAGTTGGCGGCGGGGGTGCGAGACGGTCGGCGACATCGATCTTGTCGCCGTGGCGACCGACGCCGTGGCGGTGATGGAGCACTTCCGGCGGTGGGCCCATGCGGTGGAGGGAATCGTGGCGGGCCCGACGAAGTCGAGCATCCGTGGGCCGCGCGGCCTCCAGTTCGATCTCCGGGTCGTTGGGGCGCCCTCCTTCGGGGCCGCCTGGCAGTACTTCACCGGCTCGAAGGAGCACAACATCCGCCTCCGTTCGTGGGCGCGCGAGCGGGGCTGGTCGCTCAACGAATATGGCTTCCAGCCGGTCGGGTCCGTCGCCCCGGCAACGCCCCCTCCGGCGGCGACCGAGGCCGAGGTCTACGGGGCCCTCGGACTCGCCTGGATTCCCCCGGAACTGCGTGAGGGGCGCGACGAGGTCCTGCTTGCGGCCGAGAGGAGGCTCCCCCTCCTTCTCGAGGAGCAGGAGATCCGTGGCGATCTCCACATGCACACCACCGACACCGACGGTGAGGACACGCTTGTCGAGATGGTCCGCGGCGCGCGGGAGCGAGGCCTCGAGTATGTCGCGATCACCGATCATGGCCAGCGTGTCACGATGGCCCACGGGCTCGATAGAACGCGGCTCCTCGAGCAGTGGGATCGGATCGACAGGCTCAATGAGTCGCTCGCCGCCGAGGGGCCGGCGCCGATCGTTGTGCTCAAGGGGATCGAGGTCGACATGCTTGAGCGTGGCGGGCTCGACCTTCCCGACGACGTGCTCGCGCGCGCCGATTGGGTCGTCGCGAGTCTCCACTACGGGCAGTCACAGCCCAGGGACCGGATCACGGAGCGGATCCTGGAGGCGATCCGCCATCCCGCGGTGAGGGTCATCGGGCATCCCACCGGCCGCCTCATCAATCGCCGCCCCGCCTACGACGTCGACATGGAAGCGGTGATCGCGGCTGCGGCTGCGGCGGGCACGTTCCTGGAAATCAATGCCCATCCGAGCCGTCTCGACCTCGACGATCACCACGCGGCAGCCGCTCGACGGGCCGGCGTGAGGATGGTGATCTCGACCGACGCTCATTCGGTCCGGGGGCTCGGCGTGATGCGGTGCGGCGTCCTCCAGGCGCGCCGTGCCGGGCTGACCCACGCCGACGTCGTCAATACCCTCGGCTGGAGTGACTTTCGTCGGCTGCTCGGGGGGGGGGCGACCTGATCACTCTGGCGACCGTACGCAGCGGAAACCGATGTGGTTGGCCCCTGACGACACCTCCCCCTTCCCCCGCGTGCCGACGATGTACCGGGAGCAGTATTGGTCGGTGCAAAGGAACGAGCCTCCCCGCAGCGCCCGTTTCGCCTGGCCCGGTTCCTGCGGGTCGTGGCTCGTGTCCGGTCCCTGCGGATTGCGCAGCGGCTGGGCCGACCTGCGGGCATCGCGGGCGTAGGTGTCGGGGCGGTACCAGTCGGAACACCACTCCCAAACGTTGCCCGACATGTCGTACAGGCCGTATGGGTTGGCTGGGAACGTGGCGACCGGCGCTGCGAATACGAAGCCGTCCGCGGCGGTGTTGTTCGCCGGAAACGGCCCCTGCCAGATGTTGGCCATCTCCCGCCCTTCCGGGTGAAACTCGTCTCCCCATGGGTACATCGATCCAGTCATGCCACCGCGGGCGGCAAACTCCCATTCGGCCTCGGTCGGAAGGCGTTTGCCGGCCCAGGTCGCAAACGCCACGGCGTCGTCATAGGCGATCTGCACCACCGGATCGCCACCATGCCCCTCGATCGAGCTGTCCGGGCCGGTGGGGGAACGCCAACAGGCCCCCGGGACGTACGTCCACCACTGGTAGTGGTTGTCGAGGGACACCGGTCCCTCGGGCGGCGCGAAGACGATCGAGCCGGCAACGAGGTTCTCGGCCGGCGCTTCGGGGAAATCCTCGGCGCGGGGGGGCGTCTCAGCCACGGTCACATAGCCGGTCGCGGCCGCGAACGTGGCGAACTGGTCGTTGGTGACCTCGGTGGTGTCCATCCAGAATCCGTCGACGTGGACACGGTGCACTGGCCGGCCGTCGGGCATCGGATCGTTGCCGCCGAACGGTCTGCCACGCGGGTCATCGCATCCCATCGAGAACTCGCCGCCGGGGATCCACACCATTCCTCGGGGAGGCTCGGCCGCCGAGGCTGCCGAGCCGGGGCGGGTCGCCTCGAAGCCCCGTCCTTGGGCTCGGCCCGCGCGGGGGGCATCCCGAGTGGCGAGGAGCACGACAGCAGCGAGCACGGCCGCCGCTCCGAGGCCGAGAAGGAGCGGCCAGGGCACGTCACGCGGAACGGAGGATCGTGCCGCCACGGGAGAATCTCCGGCGAAATCGCGGCTGAACGCGGCGTTCCGGCGCCGCACCTACCGTCCATCCCCGTGAGTCTGGCATACGGGGCCCCGCCGGGGAAGCGCCGCGGGGCCAGCACCGGTCAGCGGGCGCCCAGGTTACCGACGTCGGCCTGATCCCCAGGGCTCTTGCCGGGGGTATCGATGATTTTGGTGACATTGACGCTGTCTGCGAAGACGGTGCCGTCACCGAGTGCCCCCTCGCCCGTCCAGAGCCGTCCCTTGATCTCGATGACGTCACCGGCCCTGACCATCCCGATCTGGGATGTGGCAACTTCGACGACGGCGTCCTCGGCCAAGGGGAGCGTGAGGCGCCGGATCTTCCCGGCGTCGACATGGACGGAGAGCGTGCCCCGCTTCAGCTGGACGACCTTTCCGACGATCATCTCTTCGATCCCCGGCGTGACGGCCGTCGGCTTGGCATCCGCCGATGGGGTGGCGACATGGATGAGCTGAATCGGGGTCGAAGCCCTCCCTTTGCCGTCGACGTTCGCCTGGAAACGGACAAGCATGCCGGGGCTGAGCAGGGAGACGGCAGCCGTCCCGTTGACTTCTACGCGTGACACTCCGGCGGGATGGAGGAGCGCGACCCGCTCCACCGGTTCCGTGCCGTCGTTGGAGGTCTGGAGAAAGGCCACGGCGCCCCCGGCATTGGTGCCGGTGACCCCCTTCACCACCCCACGAAACTCATCCTTCGGGAGGCTGTCGATCAACAGCTTGTTGTTCTCCACGGGGAGTGTGATCGCCTTGTTCGTGTTCCGGCAGGCGCCGAGGTTCCAGAGCCGTTCATAGGCCTTTTGGATCGCCGCCGACTTGAAGAACGTTCCCCAATGGATCGTGCCGTCGGGAAGGACCGACGGCGTGGGATCCTGGCTGTCAGCGTAGGGGTTGTAGGGGGCCACCTGCGCGAGCACGACCGGGAGCGAGCCGCTTCCAGTCACGGCCAGCACGAATCCGAGGAGCACCGCCCCCGATTCCTGGAAGCGTCGATCGAAAGGCCCTGTCCGGCGGAGGGCAAGGAGGGAATGCATCGGGGGGACTCCGGAGGAAAGGCCGTTCCAAGTTCCTTCGGCGCCACCGAGTACCCGACCGCACTCGGGCGGCTCTTCATGGAACGTCCGGACCGACCGTTACGACCTGCCCAAAGCCGGTCAGAGCGGGGGGTGCTCCCCGTCGGCCTCGGGCAGCGTGGCGACGTCGGAGTCGCCAGCCAGCCGGGTATCGAGGCCCGGAGCGGCTTCCTCGAGAAGGGGAAACTGCCGCGCGAGCACATTCCCGACCCGGTCGTTTCGCAGCGAATCGAAGGCCTCGGGGCGGACACGGACCTCCGAATTTTGAAACGTGTTGAAACCGGTGCCGGCTGGGATGAGGTGACCGAGGATGACGTTTTCCTTGAGCCCGACGAGGTTGTCGACCTTGCCGGCAAGGGCCGCCTCGGTGAGCACCTTCGTTGTCTCCTGGAAGCTGGCCGCCGAGATGAAGCTCGAGCTCTGGACGCTCGCCTTCGTGATCCCGAGCAACTGGGTGCTCGCCGTGGCCGGCTTCGGCTTGGTCCCCTTGGCTGGCGTGCCACCGAGGGCCTCGATCTGGGCGTTGGCTTGGGCGAGGATCTCCTTCGGAACGACCGACCCGACGGCGAACTCACTGTCCCCCTTGTCGGTGATCCGCAGACTCTCGGAGATCTGCTTGTTGGCCAGTTGAAAATCGAACCTGTCCATAACGCTCCCCGGGAGCAGCGTCGTGTCACCGACCGACTCGATCTTCACCTTGCGCAGCATCTGCGACACGATAATCTCGATGTGCTTGTCGTCGATGTCGACCCGCTGGCTGCGGTAGACGTTTTGGATCTCACGGACGAGATACTGCTGCACGGCGTCCTCACCCGAGATCCGCAGAATGTCGTGGGGAACCAGCGGCCCGTCGACGAGCGCCTCCCCCTCCTTGACCTCATCACCGGTGTGCACCCGCATGTGCTTGCCCTGGCTGACGAGGTGCTCCTCTTCGCGGCCCGACTCGTTGCGGACAACGATCGTCCGCTTGCCGCGGCGCTTCTCCCCCTTGACCTCGACCCGACCGCTGATCTCGGCCATGATCGCCGGATCCTTCGGCTTGCGAGCCTCGAAGATCTCGGTCACGCGCGGCAAGCCACCGGTGATATCCTGGGTTCCCGATGCCTCGCGCGGCGTCTTGGCGAGGATGTGACCCGCCTTCACGACATCCCCTTCGTTAACCTCGATGTAGGCTTTCTCGGGGAGGTAGTAGAAGCCGAGGGTCTTGCCGTCGTCGTCGAGCAGTGCGATCTGGGGCTGATAGACCCCCTTGTGCTCCATGATCATCCGACGGATGTGACCGCTGGGATCCTTTTCGATGCGCACCGTCTCGCCCTCGATGACGTCCTCGTAGCGGACCTTGCCAGACACCTCCGAGAGGATCGGGATCGAGTGCGGGTCCCACTGGATGAGCACGGTGCCCGGCTTGACCTCCTCCCCCTCCTTCACCTTCAGAATGGCACCAGCCGGAACGTCGATCTTCTCGAGATCGTTCCCCTTGGCATCGCTGATCGTGATCTCACCGTTGCGGGCGAGCACGACCTGTTGGCCGTTCTCGTCGGGCACACTCCGGAGGCGGGCAAAGCGGACCGTGCCGGCACGCTTTGTCTTGCTCTGGTTTTCCTCGAGGGCACGCTGGCCGACGCCGCCGATGTGAAACGTGCGCATCGTCAGCTGCGTACCTGGCTCGCCGATGCTCTGGGCGGCGATAATGCCGACGGCCATTCCCTCCTCGACGAGCGATCCGGTCGAAAGATCCATGCCGTAGCAAAGACGGCAGACACCGAGCGGGGCCTCGCAGGTCAGCGGGCTACGGACCTGAACCTTCTCCAACCCGAGTTCCTCGATCTGCTGCGCGATCTTCGGCGTGACCAGTTCGTCCTCCCGGACGATCACATCCCCGCTGATCGGGTTGGCGATGTCGGCCCGGCTGACGCGTCCACGGAGGCTGTCGGCGAGCCGCACTTCGACCTTCTCGCCCCGATAGATCACCCCCTTCTGGATCCCCTGCGGTGTGCCACAATCGTGCATTGTGACAACGACGTTTTGGGCGACGTCGGCCAGTTTGCGCGTCAGATAACCCGAGTCGGCGGTCTTGAGGGCCGTGTCGGCCAAACCCTTGCGGGCCCCGTGCGTCGAGCTGAAGTACTCGAGGACGGTCAGCCCCTCGCGGAAGTTCGCCTTGATCGGCGTCTCGATGATCTTCCCCGACGGCTTGGCCATCAGCCCACGCATTCCGGCAAGCTGGCGAATCTGTTCCACACCGCCACGGGCACCGGAGTGAGCCATGAGGTAGATCGGGTTGACGTAGCCGTCGACCCTCGACTCGCTGGCCGTGTCCTTCTCGAGGGCGGCCATCATCCCCTTCGTGATCTCTTCACGGGCGTGCGTCCAAGCATCGAGCACCGAGTTGTAACGCTCGCCGTCGGTGATCACGCCTTTCTGGTAACGCTTGAGGATCTTGGAGACCTCTTTCTCGGCGTCGCCGATGATCTTCGACTTGTCCGAAGGCGTGATGAGGTCGTCGGTCGCGAACGACAGGCCGCTCTTGGTGCTCCAACTGAAGCCGGTGCGATTCATGTCGTCAAGGAGATCGATCGTCAGTCGCCGTCCGAGGGCCTGGTAGCAGTCGGAGATCACACGGGCCAGTTCGCTCGACCGCATCGGGATGTTGTAGAAAAGCATTCCATCCGGCAGGACGGAATTGAAGAGGACACGGCCGGCGGTCGTTTCGATGATCACGCCGGGCTTCGACTGCGACATGTCCTCCATCTTCAGGCACCGCTTTGGCGGGAGCTTGACCCGGATCTTGGCGTGCGTATCGACCTTGCCAAGTGAGTGGGCCAGTTCGACCTCCTCGACGTCCTTGAACACCATTCCCTCACCCTTGCGGCTGGGGAGCTGCATGGTGAGGTAGTAACACCCCATCACCACGTCCTGCGACGGGCTGATGATCGGCGCCCCATTGGCCGGGCTGAAGATGTTGTTCGTCGACAGCATCAGCGTGTGGGCCTCAACCTGGGCTTCGATCGAGAGCGGCAGGTGGACGGCCATCTGATCGCCGTCGAAGTCGGCGTTGAATCCCTTGCAGACCAGCGGGTGGAGCTTGATCGCGTTCCCCTCGACGAGGATCGGCTCGAATGCCTGGATGCCCATGCGATGGAGCGTCGGGGCACGGTTGAGGAGCACAGGGTGGTTGCGGATAACCTCCTCGAGGATGTCCCACACCTCGGCATCCTTCCGCTCGAGCATCTTCTTCGCGCTCTTGATCGTGTCGGCGTGGCCGAGCTCCTTGAGGCGACGAATGATAAACGGCTGGTAGAGCTCCAGCGCGATCTTCTTGGGAAGGCCGCACTGATGGAGCCGGAGCGTCGGGCCAACGACGATCACGCTCCGCGCCGAATAGTCGACACGCTTGCCAAGGAGGTTCTCGCGGAAGCGGCCCTGCTTCCCCTTGATCATGTCGGTAAGGCTCTTGAGCGGGCGATTGCTCGAGGCGAGCACCGGCCGCTTGCAGCGGTTGTTGTCAAACAAGGCGTCGACGGACTGCTGCAGCATCCGCTTCTCGTTGCGGATGATGACTTCGGGCGCGTTGAGATCGACCAACTTCTTGAGGCGGTTGTTGCGGTTGATGATCCGGCGGTAGAGGTCGTTGAGATCGCTTGTGGCGAAATTGCCAGAATCGAGCATCACCAGCGGCCGCAGGTCCGGGGGGATGACCGGAATGACGTCGAGTACCATCCACTCGGGCTTGTTCTCGCTGTCACGGATCGCCTCAACGATCTTGAGGCGATTGACGAGGTCCTTCTTTTTCTGCTTCGAGCCGGTCGTGTGGAGCTCCTCGCGAAGCTCCTTGGAGAGGCTGACGAGATCGAGCAAGAGGAGGAGCTTGCGCACCGCCTCGGCCCCCATCTCGGCATCGAAGCCGGTGTCGCCATAGTTGCCCCGCGCCTCGCGGTACTCCTCCTCGGTGAGGAGTTGCTGGCGCTTCAGCGGCGTGTCCTTCGGGTCGAGAACGACGTAATCCTGGAAATAGATCACCTTTTCCAGGCTCGACGTCTTCATGTCGAGGAGCGCGCCCAGGCGGCTCGGCATCGCCTTGAAAAACCAAATATGGACGACCGGCGCTGCCAGTTCGATGTGGCCCATGCGCTTGCGGCGGACGCGGCTGTGGGTGACCTTCACGCCGCAGCGGTCGCAGATCATCCCCTTGTACTTCATCCCGCGGTACTTTCCGCAGGAGCACTCCCAGTCCTTCTCCGGTCCGAAGATCTTCTCGCACATCAGGCCGTCCTTTTCGGGACGGTACGTGCGGTAGTTGATCGTCTCGGGCTTCTTCACCTCGCCAAACGACCAGCTCTTGATGTCATGGGGCCGAGCCAGGCTGATCTTCACGGCGGAATAGTCGTTGACGCGATCGTAGGTGGATTCACCGATGCTCACGAGACGGCTCCTTGGAAGGACCCTGATGGGCTGTTGAGGGTGGCTTTGCGGTCGCCGGGATCGGATGCGGTGGGAAAAACAGGGACCGGTGGGTGACACGGTTGCGTCACCCACCGGGGTCGGCGGTGGGAAGGGGCGATTAGAGCCGACGCTTCTCGAGCGACATGTTGAGAGCCAAGCCACGGATTTCGTTGGTGAGCACATCGAAGCTCGCCGGCGTGCCGGCTTCGAGGGTATTTTCCCCCTTCACCATGCTCTCGTAGATCTTCGTGCGTCCCTCGACGTCGTCGCTCTTGACGGTGAGGAGCTCCTGGAGGATGTAGGCAGCGCCGTAAGCCTCCAGAGCCCACACTTCCATCTCTCCGAACCGCTGGCCGCCGAACCGCGCCTTGCCCCCCAGCGGCTGCTGGGTGATGAGGGAGTACGGACCGGTGGAACGGGCATGCACCTTGTCGTCGACGAGGTGGTGAAGCTTGAGCATGTAGATGTAGCCGACGGTCGTCTCCTGCTCGAGCTTCTCGCCGGTGCGGCCGTCGTAGAGTTGTGTCTTGCCATGCCGAGGAAGGTTCGCCTCTTCGAGAACGTCGTTGATCTCCTCCTCGCTCGCTCCGTCGAACACCGGCGTGATCGCCTGGAAGCCGAGCACCTTTCCGGCCCAACCGAGGTGTGTCTCGAGGATCTGCCCGACGTTCATGCGGCTCGGCACGCCGAGCGGGTTCAGCAGGATCTGCACTGGCGTCCCGTCGGCAAGGAAGGGCATGTCTTCCTTGGGGAGAATCTTCGCGATCACACCCTTGTTGCCGTGACGACCGGCCATCTTGTCGCCGACGCTGATGGCCCGCTTGGCGGCGACGTACACCTTCACCATCTGGAGCACGCCGGGGCGGAGCTCATCACCGCGCTTCATGCTGTTGAGACGCCGTTCACGGGAGTCGATGGCATCCTCGACGGAGGGCCACATCGCTTTGTGGATCTTTTCCACCTCGGGCTTGGCCTTCGGCGAACGCAGATCGAGCTCCTCGATCCGGAAGGCAGCGGCCCGCTCCGCCACCACCTTGTGCTCCTGATCGCGGACGAGCGGGCTGCCATCGACCGCCGTGAGCGGCTTTCCGATTGCCTTGCCGATCTCCTCGACCATCGCGCTGAAGGTCTCGGCAACGCGAGCATTTCCCTCGTTCTCGACCTCCTTGAGCTGCTTCTCGAACTCGCGGCGCTCGTCCTCCGAGAGGCTCATGCGGCGCGAGAACTTCTCGGTGGCGATGACGATCCCTTCGACACCAGAAGGAACCTCGAGGGAGTCGTTCTTCACGTCTTCGCCGGCCCGGCCGAAGATCGCGTGGAGGAGCTTTTCCTCTGGCGTGAGCTCGGTCTTGCTCTTCGGCGACACCTTACCGACGAGGATGTCACCGGAGCGGACGAAGGTACCGATCTTGACGATTCCCCCCTCGTCGAGGTTATGGAGGGCACGCTCGCCGACATTGGGGATGTCGCGGGTGAACTCCTCCCGGCCAAGCTTCGTGTCGCGGATTTCGATGTCGTACTCCTCGATGTGGATCGAGGTGTAGACGTCGTCCTCCACCAGCTCCTCGCTGATGATGATCGCGTCCTCAAAGTTGAATCCGTCCCAGGCCATGAAGCCGACGAGGACATTGCGGCCGAGGGCCAACTCGCCCTTGTAGATCGCGGCACCGTCAGCGAGGACCTCCCCCTTCTCAACCTTCTGGCCGAGACTGATGATCGGCTTTTGATTCTGGCAAGTGCGCTCGTTGAGGCCGACGTACTTCCGCAGCCGGTAGATGTCGGGGGCGACGACGCCCCCTGGCGAGACTTCGATCCGCTCGGCATCGCAGTAGGTCACCGTGCCCTTGCGGGCGGCACGGACGATGAGCCCGGAGTTGGCCGCGACGTCGCGCTCCATACCGGTGGCCACGATCGGGGGCTCGGTGACCAACAGCGGCACGGCCTGCCGCTGCATGTTGGAGCCCATCAGCGCCCGGTTGGCGTCGTCATGCTCGAGGAATGGAATCAGACCCGCAGAAACGCCGACCATCTGACTGGGAGCGACGTCGATGTAGCCCACATCCTCGGCCCGGACGAGAACAAAATCGCCGCGGTTCCGGGCGATGATGTTGTCCCCCTCGATCCTGCCGTCGACGACGGGCGCATCGGCCGGCGCGAGCGTCGCATCGTGCTCCTCGTCGGCCCGCAACCAGACGACATCATCAGTGAGCCGGCACTTCGACACCTTCCGGTAGGGGGTGACGAGGAAGCCGTAGGAATCGACCCCCGAGTAAATCGCGAGGCTCGAGATCAGGCCGATGTTCGTGCCTTCGGGCGTCTCGATCGGGCAGATCCGGCCGTAGTGGGAGATATGGACGTCGCGCACCTCGAAACCGGCCCGCTTGCGATTCAAGCCGCCCGGTCCGAGCGCCGAGAGCCGGCGTTCGTGGGTGAGCATTGACAGCGGGTTTGTCTGATCGACCACCTGCGAGAGTTCGCCACGACCAAAGAAATACTCGATGGCCGCGGAAATGCTCTTGGGATTGATCAGCGAGCGGGGCGTCATCTCCGTGACGTCCTTGAGGCTCATCCGCTCCTGAACGGTGCGGCGGAGTTTCAAAAAGCCCTTGCGGAGCTCGTCGCTGGCCAACTCATCGATCGTCCGCAGGCGGCGATTTCCGAGGTGATCGATGTCATCCACCTCGACCTCGTTCTCCCCCTCGGAGAGAAGGAGCATGTACTTGATCGCGGCGATCAGATCATCGGGGCGGAGTGTCATCTCCGTCTCGGGGACCGAAAGCCCGAGCTTGCGGTTGATGCGGAAGCGGCCGACGCGGCCGAGACGGTAGCGGTTGGTATCCTTGAACTTCTCGTCGAACAGGGTCCGAGCCTTGTCGAGGGCCGGAGGATTGCCCGGCCGAAGCCGCTGGTAAATGCGGACGAGAGCATCCTGATGGCTGGGGGACACGCCAGTGCGGCGCTTCGATTCGTCGGCATCCTCGCGGAGGCTGTTCATAATGAGCGGCACCTTCTGCTCATCCATCACTTCCACCGCCGGAAGGCCCGATGTGCAGATCAGCTCGGCCTGATCGTGCGAGATCTTGCAGCCGGCCTCGATGATGATCTCGCCGGCCCGCTCGTTTGGCGATCCGTCCTTGTGCTTGGAGGGATAGACGATGTCGTCGACTGCGATCCTCCCCTCGATCTTGGGGACGTAACGCCCGCCGTCCGCCTTCACTTTCTCCGGCTCGTAGAAGAGCTTGAGGATCTCGGCGTCGTGGGTGTACTTCTCGTCCATCGCCCGGAGGAGCGTGAGCGCGGAGAACTTTCCGCTCTGATCGATCCGTACCTGGAGCGTGTCCTTCTTCGAAACATTGAGCTCGATCCAGCTCCCGCGCTCTGGAATGATTCGGCAGTTGTGGGTCTTGCGATCGGCCGACTCGGTGTCGGCGACGAAGTCGATACCGGGCGAGCGATGCAGCTGGCTGACAACAACACGCTCGGCACCGTTGATGATGAACTCACCGCCACCGAGCATGATGGGCATATCGCCGAGATAGACCTCCTCCTCAACGGGCTGGTCGCGCGTCAGCCGCAGCCACACGCGGAGCGGGCGGCCGTAGGTGAGGCGCAACTGGCGGCATTCATCGGGATCGTAGCGGGGCTTCCCCAACTCGTAGCGGACATACTCGAGTTTGACGGTGCGATCGTAGCTCTCGATCGGGAAGATTTCCCGCAGAACACCCTCGATCCCCTCGTCCTTCCGCTTCAACGACGGGGTGTCGTACTGGAGAAAGCGGTCGTAGAAGCGGGTCTGGATTTCGGTTAGATCGGGGATCGCATGGCTTGCGCGGCTGCTTCCGTAACGGCGAATCTGGCTGGGCTGGAGGCGGCGGACGGCGCGAGTCGCCATGGGCAATTCTCCCTAAAGGGCCCGGACTGGACCCTTGGATGAAGACCTGGATAGAATTTTAGAGCGATACCGACAGCACTACCTCGATCGACGCAAAGCCAGATGACGCCACTCTCGGCAGGAAGTTCCGCCCGCCGAGGTGGCAGGGGACCCCCGTGCGGGAGCGGGCCTTCCGTCTGGAGTGCCGGGGGAGGAGCGCTTCATCCCGCCGCAGGGGGCCAGCAGGCTGGGGCTGACGTAGGATGAGGCAAACGCCGTTCCCGCGGAACCACCGTCGAAAGGTTGACCGTCGGGGATTCGCCATGCAAAAACTATACCGGGCAGCGGCCGGAAGACCAAGCCTCCGACCGCTGCCGCGGTAAATGAAGCAAAATTACTTGACAGCGACCTTCGCCTTGGCGTCTTCAAGTTCCTTCTTGAGCTTCTCGGCGTCGGCCTTGGAGATGCCCTCCTTGACCTTCGCCGGGGCGCTCTCGACGAGATCCTTGGCCTCTTTGAGGCCGAGACCGGTCGCCGCGCGGACAACCTTAATGATGCCGATCTTGGATTCGGTCGGGTAGCTCTCGAGGATGACGTCGAATTCGGTCTTTTCAACAGCCGCCTCGGCCGCACCTCCGGGTCCACCGCCGGCTCCGCCCGGACCGGCCATCATGACCGCGCCACCGGCGGCGGGCTTGATGCCGTGGACTTCGTCGAGGTAGTCGGAGAGTTCCTTGGCGGCCTTGAGAGTCAAGGACACAATCTTGTCGCCGAGGTCCTTCGTATCGTTGGTGAATTCACGCGTCGCTTCAGCCGTTGCCATCGCTCGAGATCCTTTCCCTTCAGGAATGAGGCCGGTGCGAATGCCGCCGGCTGTGTGTCATGGGTGGTCGGTTGTCGTGCCTGCCCAGATTGGACCAAGTCCAGGGCCGGCGTATCGAAAATGGGGAATCCCTAGTCATACCATGAAAGTGGAGCTTGGGAAGCCCGCGTCGTGGCAATGGTCCGAAATGCCGGTCAGGCGGCCGGAACCTCCGTCGTTGCGGCCTTTTCTAGGTCATCGACCCGGGAGCTGATCTGGCCGGCCAGCGTGCCACCAACACCGAGGATCTGCCCGGAGAGCTTCGAGCCCATCGAGCTGATTTGGCCGGAGAGGATCGAGAGTTGCTCGGCGCGCGAGGGCCATTTGGCAACGCCTTTGACATCCGCCGGCTCGAGCCGGGCGCCATCGAGGGCTCCCCCGCGGAACTCAAGACCCTCGTAGTCTTTGATTGTGGAGACGCGATCGAGCTCCTTCGCCAGATCGACAACGTCCTCCCCTCCCCAGGCGATCGCGAGCATCCCCTCGGTCTCACCGAAGGCCGGGGCCAACGGTGTGTTGAGCGTTGCCCGACGTGCCAGGCTGTTTTTGATCAGTTGGAGGTGGATCTTCTTCTTCCGCAGCGTCTGTCGCAGCTGGGTGGTCTTCGTGCCGTTGAGGCGGCCGAGGCTGACGACGATCAGATCGTTGACGCCCTTCAGGCGCCCCTTGAGATCGTCGACGAGGAGATTCTTGACAAGCTTGCTCATGGCGGATTTGGGCCCTGATCGGGCAGCGTGATCGGTGGGGGGCTGTACAGAGCCGGAGTGAAACGAGACCGAGAGATTGCGTGGCGAGGGAACGGGTCGCAGCGTCAGGCGGCGATCATCACCCCGGGAGTCATCGTGGCGGAGATCGAAATGCTCTTCACGTACTGTCCCCGCACGCTGTTGGGCTGCAGTGACATGATGTGATCAATGAAGGCCTTGATATTATCGACGATCTTGTCGGTGTCGAAGCTCGCCTTGCCGACAACAGCGTGGACGATACCGGTCGGATCATTGCGAAATTCGACCTTCCCAGCCTTGTACTCGCTAACCGTCTTGCGGATGTCGGCGGTGACCGTGCCGGCACGCGGGCTCGGCATCAGACCACGGGGTCCGAGCACCTTCCCGAGCGGGCCAACCAGGCCCATCATGTCGGGGGCGGCGATGCAAACGTCGAAGTCTGTCCAGCCTTCCTTGATCTTCTTGGCCAGGTCGTCGGACCCAACCTCTTCCGCCCCTGCTGCCCGCGCCTCGTCGGCCATGTTGCCCTTAGCAAACACGACGACGCGCTTCGACTTGCCGATTCCATGGGGCAGCACGAGTGAGCCGCGGACGATTTGGTCGGCCTGTTTCGGATCGATCCCCAGACGCATGTGGATTTCGACCGACTGGTCGAACTTGGCCGGCGGCATGCTCTTGAGGAGCGCGACAGCGTCGGCGACGGGGATGGGGTCTTCGGTCTTCGGCAACTTGGCGAGCATCGCCTTCATGCGCTTGGTGACAGCCACGGCTACGGTCCTGGAAGTGTGCGAGGGGATAGGGGGAAAAAAAGAGAAGAGAATCAGGGCTGCGTTCAGCCTTCGACAGTGATTCCCATGCTGCGGGCCGTGCCCTCGATCATCCGACGGGCGTGGTCGGTATCGCTGGCATTAAGGTCGTTGGTCTTGAGGCGGACGATCTCGTCGAGTTGGGCCTTGGTGACCTTGCCGACCTTGTCTTTGTTCGGCACGCCCGAGCCCTTGGCCAGACCGGCAGCCTTCTTGAGGAGGGCCGCGGCCGGGGGACTCTTGGTGTAGAACTCGAACGACCGGTCGTTGTAGACGGTCACCACCACCGGGATCGCCATCCCGGCGGCGTCCCGCGTGCGGTCGTTGAACTGCTGAACGAACTGTCCGAGGTTGATGCCGTAACGACCGAGCGACGTCCCGACCGGCGGCGCCGGGGTGGCCTGACCACCTGGAATCTGGAACTTCGCCTGTCCGACCATCTGCTTCGCCATGACGCTGACCTCTACCCCTTCCGCGGGACTGCTGGAAACGTTGTTGCTTGATTCGTAACCCGTCTACCCTGGCCGCACGAGTGTCCGGGCAGGACCGACGCTTGACCCATCGTTATCAGCCGCTGGGCAACGGCGTGGTGGGCCTCTCAAAGCCCCTCGATCTGCCAGTATTCGATGTCAACCGGAGTCGATCGCCCGAAGATGCTCAGCATGACCGTGACGCGGCCGTTCGCCTCGTCGATCTGCTCCACTTCGCCCTCGAAGTTCTCGAACGTCCCTTCGGTGATCTTGACCCTATCGCCCTTCTTGAAATTGATCTTCAGCCGTGGGGCCTCGTCGGGCTTGACCGCCGACTTGTTCAGGAGTTTGTCGACGTCGGCCTGCAGCATCGGGCTCGGCCGACCGGACGAGCCGGTAAAATCACCGATACCACCGGTCTCCCTGACGAGATACCACGTCTCGTCATTGAGAATCATGTTCACCAGGATGTATCCGGGATAGAGCTTGCGGGAAACAACGCGTTTTTTGCCACTCTTGAACTCGGTGACCTGCTCCTTCGGCACAATGACCTTACCGAAGAACCGATCCAACCCCTGCATCCGGATCCGCCGCTCGAGGGTATCCGTGATCGAGTCCTCGCGATTGCTCTGGACCTTCAGGATGAACCACTTTCGCTCACCGACCGGCGCGATCTCCTCGTCGGAGGCCGAGGCTACCGGCTTCGCGTCGTCGCTGCCCGCGAACGGGTCGGCAAGCTCGGCTGGCGTGCCATCGTCGTCCGCCTCAACCGCCGGGGCGGCGGCAACGGGCGCAGCTTCGGTGTGGCCGCGGACCGGGGCATGGGCCTCCGCCGCGGCGGCAGTTTCAGCCGGGGAGGCGTCTGGTTGTTCGTGCTTCGACATGCGTGGGGATGTCCGGGGGTGTCGCCCGAACCCTTGGGTCTCGACCGCGATTGAGCGGAATCCTAGGATCGCCTATTGGACTGCCTGGAGGACGAACCGCCAGAAAAGGTCGTACGCCGCGAGGATGAACGACAGGGCAAAGATCATAAAGATAACCACCGCGGAGCTGCGGGCGACCTCGCCGAGCGACGGCCAGGCTACCTTCGCCATCTCCGACTCGACGCCGATGAGGAACTCCGCGAACCGGGGGAAGTTCACTGCCCGATAGGCGAGCCACCCTCCGGCGACGAAAATGAGGATGGGAACAACAAAGCGGATGACCCCGAAGTCGTCTGCCGGCAAGGCCTGGGTCATCGGCCCACCCTCCGCGAACCAGGCGGGGAGGATCTGCGCGAGCCTCCAGACGGCGATTCCCCAAGCGGCGATCAGGGCAACGCACGTCACCTGCCGGGTGACCCGCCCCTGACTGCGCTTGTAGACCGACGCGCTGAACAATTCGCGTCCCAGCGAACTGGGGGCGGTGGAGTTTTCTTGCATTCCTGCCATGGTCGGTTCCGTCCGGCGCGGGCGCTCCGTCTGATGTACCAAGTCTTGGTGAGGGAACCACGAACCCGGCGGGGCCGACCCCGCCGCTGTTTTCGAACCTCGATCGGCAGACCAACCGGAGTTTGTCGATCCAGACACTACTCGACGCAAACTGTTTGGGACGTGGCCACGGCGACCAGGTCCATCGAAGCAGGGGCGGCGGGAATCGAACTCGCAACCTCTGGTTTTGGAGACCAGCGCTCTGCCAATTGAGCTACGCCCCTGTGGGACCAGGCGCCGGCCGTTTGGCCGGCGCCTGGTGCTTCATCGCACAGGATCCGTGTTCAGTCGAGGATCTTCGTCACAACGCCCGAGCCGACGGTCTTGCCACCTTCGCGGATGGCGAAGCGGACACCGTCGTCCATGGCGATCGGGACCATCAACTCGACTTCCATCTTCACGTTGTCGCCCGGTGAAACCATCTCGACGCCGCTCATCAGCTTCGTCGACCCGGTGACGTCGGTCGTCCGGAAGTAGAACTGCGGGCGGTAGCCGGCGAAGAACGGAGTGTGGCGACCACCCTCTTCCTTCGAAAGCACGTACACCTCGCACTCGAACTTCTTGTGGGGCTTGATCGAGCCCGGCTTGGCAAGCACCTGACCACGCTCGATGCCCTCGCGGGCGATGCCACGCAGCAGGCAGCCGACATTGTCGCCGGCCTGACCGCGGTCGAGGAGCTTCTTGAACATCTCGACGCCGGTGCAGGTTGTCTTCTCGGCCTTGTCCTTGAGGCCGATGATCTCGACCTCGTCGCCGACCTTCACCTCGCCGCGTTCGATACGGCCAGTCGCTACCGTGCCACGACCTTCGATCGAGAACACGTCCTCGATCGCCATCAGGAACGGCTTGTCGAGCTCACGAACCGGCTCGGGGATGTAGGCGTCGACGGCGTCGAGCAAGTCGCCGATACACTTGTTTTTCTCAGGGTCTTTGGGGCTGTCGTAGGCCGGCTTACCGGCACCACGGATGATCGGCACATCGTCGCCGGGGAATCCGTACTTCGTCAGCAGTTCGCGGATTTCCATCTCGACGAGGTCGAGAAGCTCCGGATCGTCGACGAGATCGACCTTATTGAGAAACACCACCAGCGCCGGCACGCCGACCTGCTTGGCAAGGAGGATGTGCTCCCGCGTCTGCGGCATCGGGCCGTCGGCGGCACTGACAACGAGGATGGCGCCGTCCATCTGGGCGGCACCAGTGATCATGTTCTTGATGAAGTCGGCGTGACCCGGGCAATCAATATGGGCGTAGTGCCGCTTTTCCGACTCATACTCGACGTGACTGACGGCGATGGTCACCGTCTTCGTCTCGTCGCGGACGGTGCCGCCCTTGGCGATATCGGCGTAGCTTTTCGCAATTGCCAGATTCTTGGCAGCCTGAACGGCCACCAGCGCGCCGGTGAGAGTCGTCTTGCCATGGTCGATGTGACCAATGGTGCCGACGTTGACGTGCGGCTTGCTCCGGTTGAACGTGTCCTTAGCCATGCTTTCTCCCTCGATCTTCCTCTCTGGTGTGTGGCTGCAGGCGGCGCCTGCCCTGGTCCCGTAAATCCTGCATCAACTCAAACTATTCGATCGATCGACGATGCCCCGTACGGCCAGGTCTGAACACGAAACATCGATCGATCTTGTGACGAGCGGCCTTCCGGAAGCCGGAAGGATGAATCTTTGGTGGAGGGGGCGATGTGGTCACGGCGACCGCTGGGAAGCTGCTGATGGGACTTGAACCCATGACCTCGTCCTTACCAAGGACGCGCTCTACCAACTGAGCTACAGCAGCGGTGTGCGTCGAGGCCTCGATGGACGGGCGCTCGAGAGCGCGGCGTCGTCCCGGCGAGGACGCGGATGGGTCGATGGTGGCGGCAGTCGCTCCGTAAAAAAGGTATCTGTGAGGGCGGTGTGACGGTGAGCGGAGGGGGCGTTGAGGATCGGCGGCGGCCTGAAAAGCGGGTAGAGGGAATCGAACCCTCGTCAATAGCTTGGAAGGCTACCGCTCTACCATTGAGCTACACCCGCGGTGCGGTCGTGCGGGCCCCGGCGGATACCTCTTGATGCTGGCGGTGGTTGCTGGTTTGGGTGTGGATCGACTTCGGGGCGTCTGACCGGCGACTCGGGCTCAAATCATCGACTCAAAACGTTGAACGGGTACTGTTCGTAAACTTCGGGGGCCGGGGCCTGGGGTGGCAGAGGATGAAAAGTGGGGAGTGCAGGATTCGAACCTGCGAAGGCAGAGCCACTTGATTTACAGTCAAGCCCCTTTGACCGCTCGGGAAACTCCCCTCATGTGATGGTGATATCGGTTGGGATCCAAATCTCCCCGCATCTAAACCTACCGCAGGAACGCTACCGCTTCGATCGATTCCGCGCCACCGTTTTTTCCCGATCCGGTGCCGCCTCGGACCAGCCTCCCATTGGGGACGCCGCCACCGATTCCACCCCAGCCGCGATCGTCACGGCAGGGGGTGGGTGCTTTCGGACACCGCTACCCCGGTCGGACGAGCGCTCGGTCGTGACCCGCTTAGAACCCTTTCGGAACTCCCCTTGAAATGGAGTGAGCTAGCGGCGGGAGTTGAACCCGCAACCACCTGATTACAAATCAGGTACTCTGCCAATTGAGCTACGCTAGCCAGACCGTCTCGGGACGGGAAACCCTTGAGTGTACGGATTCGGGAATCGCATGCAAGGCGGCCCCTCGCCATCCCGTGCAGATCGGTGTGGCCGGGCCGACGTGGGGCTGGAACAGGGCTGGAACAGGGCTGAAACCGCGAAGGAAAGCCCTTCAATTGCCGAAATCGACGACGAGAATCGACACGTCATCGAGGAAATCATCCCCTCCTGCGAGGGCCTTGGTCGAGGCCACAACGGCGTCCAGGGCCGCCTCCCCCGGTCGGGTCTGGGAGATGATCAGGTCGCGGAAGGCCTGGGGGGACCCCATCGAGCCATCGGGGCAGGGGATCTCGAAGGCGCCGTCGCTGAAAATCCACAGTGAGGCTTCGGCCGGAACATCAATCTCCCGAGCCGAGAACTCGAGCCCCTCGATCGCTCCCAGGAGCGGGTTGTCGGAATCGAGGGGGATCGAGGCCATCCCCGCGGGGCTGGCCGCAGATCCGGATCCGCGGGCGGGGTGGACGAGGAGGGCCGCGGGGTGCCCTCCGCCGGCCCAGCGCAGCCTGCGGCGGCGGCGGTCGTGGACGCCATACCAGATCGTGAAGAACATGTCGTTGTGCCGCTCCATCGGAAAGGCCCGGTTCAGCGCCGTGAGGACGGCCGCCGGATCTCGGAAATCAGTGTTTGGCAGCGCCTCACCGCGGATGGCGTTGAGGGCCGACACGCTCAACAGGGCGGCGCCGACGCCGTGGCCGCAAACATCGAGGAGGTAGATGGCGACCTGGTCGTCGTCGAGGCGGTGATAGCCGAAGGCGTCGCCCCCCAGATCCGCCGACGGGATGAACCGCCAATCGGCGCGGATCCCCGCCATCTCTCCCGGTGGGGGGAGGAGCGAGCGGACATATTGGGCGGCGCTGGCGAGGTCGTCGGCGAGCATCTCGCGGCTGACGCGGAGCTCCGCAAACGCCAGGTTTCGCTCGAGAAGGGCGACGTACCCGCGCGAATGATAACGGACGCGCGCCACCAGCTCGATCCGGTCGGGGAGCTTGACGAGGTAGTCGTTGGCCCCGAGTGCGAACGCCTCGGCCTTGACTGCCGGCTCCTCCTTGGTTGATAGGACGATGATGGGGAGATCCCGGAAGCGTTCGTCGGCGCGGATCCGGCGAAGCACCTCAAGGCCGTCGACGTCGGGCATCACGAGGTCGAGGAGGACGACCGTCGGACCGATCTCGGCCGCCATGGTCAATGCCGACGCGGGCTCCCGGCAATAGTGGAAGTCGAGCGAGTCCTCACCGGCGAGCATCCGCCGGACCGCCTCGCCGATGATCGGTTGGTCGTCGACCAGGAGCACCACGCCGCGGCGCGGGGCGGTCGCCAGGAGAGGGGCGGAGCGACGCTGAAAAACGGGGAGATTCATCACGGCGACGATTCGCTTGGCACTGGCGGTGGGGGGGCGGGCGACGTCCATGCTCGGGCCAGAGAAAGACTACCAAAAACGCCGCCGTTTCTCGGCGCTCCACCAGCCCATCTCGGCAGGGATCTGCAGTCCGCGCGGGGGGGCACCGGAAAGCCAAACGGTCTGCTATCATCGGCTTGTTCCGTTCGGGTGGGTATCGATCCCGGCAGGTCTCCCCGGTGTCAAAAGCCCCTTTGGCCGCTCGTGGGCCACACCGGCGCTGCAGGAGCTGCCCCTTTGTCGCCGACCGCCGCCGCACGGATCGCGGGACGCCTCATGGCGGCAGCGGTCGCCATGGCTGCGTGGCCACGGCGGTTGCCCCGCGGCCAACCAGACCTCGATGGGAGTCGGGGCGGATGACGTTTTTCGCAGCGTTCCTGGCGGCCGCCCCCCTGAATCGCCTGTTCGGCTTGCTCGATGTGTCGGCCGCCTCGACCCATGCGATTGTGTCGCTCTTGGTCGTTCTCCAGCTCGCTGCCCCGGCGGCCACGCTCGTGCTCGTCGGCCTGCCAGCCCTGCTCGACCGGCCGCTCCGGGAGCAGACCACCACGCGGCTGGTGGGGGGGGCGTTCACCCTCGCCTTCCTCGCTGGTCTGGTGACGCTGGCGGTGCTTGCGTCGCGCGGCTTCGCCCCCGAGCAGGTGCATCTGGGCACCTGGTTCTCGGTCGGGCACCACGACGCCACCGTCGATTTGGTGGCTGACGGGCTGTCGGTGCCCTACGTCTGCTTCTCCACCGGGCTCTGTGCGCTCGTCAACGCCTTCGCTGGCAAATACCTCCATCGCGAGCCCGGGTTCACCCGGTTCTTCGTCCTCCTGACGCTGTTTGGCACCGGGATGAATCTGATGGTGCTCGCCGGGAGTATCGACGTCCTGTTCGCGGGGTGGGAGTTCCTCGGCATCTCTTCGACGATGCTCATCGGCTTCTTCCACGAGCGCACCAACGCCCTCAAGGCAGCGCTGCGGGCGTTCACGACCTACCGGATCTGCGATGTCGGCCTCCTCGCCGCCGGAGTGATGATTCATCGAGCCGTCGGCTCGGGGGATTTCGAACGGCTCTTCGAAGGGGTCTGGCCGAACGCCGACTGCCTGGTGTCGCCCGGGAATGCCACGCTCGTGTCGTTGCTGCTGGTGTTCGCGGCCATGGGGAAGAGCGCCCAGGTGCCGTTCTCGAACTGGCTGCCGCGGGCCATGGAGGGGCCGACCCCGTCGAGCGCCATCTTCTACGGGGCCCTGTCGATTCACGCTGGTGCCTACGTCCTCCTCCGCTGCGAGGCGCTCCTTGACGCGGCGCCGGTTGCGCGGGTGGCGCTGGTCCTCATCGGCGGCTTCACGGCCATCCACGCGGCGCTGATCGGTCGCGTCCAGACCGATCTCAAGAGCATGCTCGCCTATGCCTCGATGACCCAGGCGGGGATCATCTTCGTCGAGATCGGCCTCGGCTTCCGCGTCGTCGCCCTCGTTCACATCGTCAGCCACGCGATTCTCCGCAGCCTCCAGATCCTCCGCTCCCCGTCGGCGCTCCACGACCGGCACGAGCTCGAGGCGGCCCTCGGTGGCCATCCCGGGGCCGCCTCCTGGTCGGTCGTCAAGCTTTTCCCGGAGAAGACGCAAGCCTGGCTCTACCGGGTGGCGCTCGACCGCGGCTTCGAGGAGATGGCCGTGGCGCGGTTCGTCGTCGGCCCGGTGCGGCGGCTCCTCGAACGGCTCGAGGAGGCCGAGACGGCGTGGATCGATTGGTTGGGAACACCCGCGGCCGACCGGGAGCGCGACCGCGCCGGGCGGCGGCAGCAGGGGAGGCCGCGGTGACCCTCGACGGCCATGAGATTCCGCTTGTGGCGGCGCTGACGGCGGCGATCGTGGCGCCGCTGGCGGCCGCGCTCCACATCGGCCGTGGCGGCGCCCCGGCGGATCCGCGGCAGCCGGCGATCCTCTCCCTCGTCGTCGCGCTCGTGGCCAGCCTGACGATCACCCGCGCCTGGATGAGCGGGCCGGAGGTCACCCTCGAGCTTGGGCAGCGGCTCGGTGGCGGCTACCTCGTCCATGTCGACGGGCTGACCGCCGTCCTCCTCCCTTTCGTGGCGCTGGTGGAACTGGCGATCGTGATGGTCGCCCCGAAGCGGTTCCTCGACGGCCCGGCGACGGTGCGGATCCTTCTCGGCGCCGCCACGAGGCTCGCCCTGTTTGCCACGTCTCATCCGCTGGTCCTGATCGTCGCCTGGGTGGCGACAGCGCTCCCCATCTGGTCGAGCACGCGGGCGACGCCGGGCGGGCAGATCGCGGCGCGGGTCTACGCGATCGTCATGACGATGGCCGTTGCCTCCATGGCCGTCGGCACGCTGATGATGATCGCCGACCCGCCGTGGGAGGCTGGGAGAGGAGCCGTCGGCGCCTCCGGCGGCTGGCTGGTCGCCCTGGCGGTGCTTGTCCGGAAGGGGATCGTGCCGTTCCACTCCTGGTATCCGGCGCTGTTCCGCGGCGCGCCGATGTCGACGGCGCTGGCCGCCACGGTTCCCCAGATCGCCTCCTACACCGCGGTGCGACTGTTCTTCGGCCATGCCGACCATGGCGACGGCGTGGGGGCAGAGCTGATTGTCCTCTCGCAGCTGGCGCTGCTGACAGCCACCTACGGCGCGGCGCTGGCACTGGTGCAGCGCGATCTGCGCGGGCTCATCGGAACCCTGGCGATGAGCCAGTCGGCGCTCGTCCTGGCGGGCCTGGCCGGCAAGCTACCGATGGAGCTCAACGGCGCTTTTTGCACCTGGATTTCCAGCGGGCTGGCGCTGACGGGGCTGGGGCTCGTCGGCTGGGCCCTCGAGAGTCGGGCCGGGCCGCTGTCGCTGGAAACACCGCAGGGCCGCTTCGCCGACGCTCCGCTCCTGGCAGCCTTCTTCCTCCTCTTCGGGCTCTCGGCCATCGGCCTGCCCGGGACGCTGTCGTTCGTGGCCGACGATCTCCTCGTGTCGGGGAGCCTCGACGAGCAGCTCCATGCCGGGTTGCTCGTGATCGCGGCGACAGTCCTCTCCGCGATCGCGGTGATGCGCGGCTGGCTGATGGTCTTCGGCGGGCCGTCGAGCGTCGACGGTCCGCGCCACCACCTCCTCCCCCGTGAACGGATCGCGCTCACGGCGCTGTTCGCCACGATCGTCCTCCTCGGGCTCTGGCCGGCGCCGCTGGTGCGGGAATTGGAGCGGGCCGGGAGCGAGTTGCTCGGCGTGCCGGTCGAGTCACCCCCGCCGGCGGGTCACGGCGTCGACCATGGTCGCGGCGCGGCCGGGCCCCCGGGGGCTCCCTCTGCAGAAACGACCTGAATTAATCGCCCGAATAGCGAACGCCCCGAGCCAGGAGTTGCGATCAGTCGGGGGGAACGGGGTTGTGCCGGCGGTGCGTGTCGGGGTGAAATGGGGATTCCCCTGCGGCCTCGTTTTTCTCGCAATGCGGAGCAGTCATGGCAGAGCGTCCGACCAACCAACGCGGCAGCGACGACGAAAGCGATCTCGGCGCTGACATCGAAGGCCTCGGCGTCTTCTATCTCGGCAAGCGGGTCGACCCCGATTCCGGCAAGCCTGGCCGCGAGCCGCTCCTCCTCGATGCCCGCCGGTTGACGACCCACGCTGTTTGTGTCGGCATGACCGGCAGCGGCAAAACTGGGCTCCTCATCAGCCTCATCGAAGAGGCGGCGATCGACGACATCCCTGCGATCGTCATCGATCCCAAGGGGGATCTCGCCAACATCCTGCTGACCTTCCCGGAGCTGCGGCCATCCGACTTCCGCCCCTGGCTCGAAGAGGATGCCGCCAAGCGCGACGGCCTCACGCTCGAAGAGCTCGCCGAGAAGACGGCGAAGAAGTGGGCCGACGGTCTGGCCGCGAGCGGGCAGTCGGGGGAGCGGATCGCCCGGCTCCGCGACAGCGTCGACATGACGGTCTACACCCCGGGCAGCTCGGCCGGCCGACCGCTGGCGATGCTCGGCAGCTTGGAGGCGCCCGCCAAGGCGATCCTCGACGATCCCGAAGCCCGGCGCGAGCGGATTGAGTCGCTCGTTTCCGGTGTTCTCGCCATGGCCGGCATCGACGCTGAGCCGGGCCGCAGCCGCGAGCATCTCCTCGTGTCGGCAATCGTCGACGCCCTGTGGAAGAGCGGCCAGGAGGTCGACTTCGGCACGCTCGTGCGCGCTATTCCCGCCCCGCCGATCGAGCGGGTCGGGTTCCTCGAGCTGGAAAACTTCTTCCCGGCCGCCGACCGCTTCCAGCTCGCCAGCAAGCTCAACACCGTCGCCGCGGCGCCGGGCTTCGACGCCTGGCTTCACGGAGAGCCGCTCGATGTCGGCCGGCTCCTCTGGACGCCGGCCGGCAAGCCACGCGTGAGCGTGATCTCGATCGCGCACTTGAACGACGCCCAGCGGATGGCGTTTGTCACGCTCCTAGCCGGTCAGGCGGTGTCGTGGATGCGCTCCCAGGCGGGAACATCGAGCCTCAAGGCGCTGTTCATCATGGACGAGGTGTTTGGCTATCTCCCGCCGACGGCCAATCCCCCCAGCAAGACGCCGCTGCTGACGCTCCTCAAGCAGGCCCGCGCCTTCGGCCTGGGGATCGTGCTCGCCACGCAGAATCCGGTCGATCTCGACTACAAGGCCCTCTCCAACGCCGGCACCTGGTTCCTCGGGCGACTCCAAACCGCCCGCGACAAGGCGCGCGTCCTCGATGGGCTTGAGGGGGCGGCCAGCTCCTCCGGCGCCGGCTTCGACCGGGCTCGGGTCGATCGGTTGCTCGCGGGGCTCGAGCAGCGGATGTTCCTCCTGCATTCGGTCCACGACGACGACGAGACGGTCTTCCAGACGCGCTGGACGATGTCGTACCTGCGCGGGCCGCTGCTGCGGGAGGAGATCAAGCGCCTCCAGGGAGCGGTGCCTGAGACCACAGGGTCAATGGCCCGCGTCAATCCATTTGCGGCCGGGGCCGGCGGCGGCGGAGCGGGGCCGCGGCCGCTCCTTCCCCCCGGGGTTCGCGAGGTATTCCTCTCCCCCGACGGGCCGGTGCCGGCCGGCGGGCTCCTCTACAAGCCGGCGATCCTCGGCCGGGCGCGGGTCCGCTTCACGCACACAAAGGCCCGGATCGATTGTGACCGGGAAATGTTCTGCCTGGCGCCGGCCGGTGAACAGCTGGGGGAATCGGCCTGGGAGGGGGGGCGGCAGTTCGCCGAGGTGCCGGAGGTGGAAACGGCGCCGTTGGCTGGCGGCTTTGCTGGTCTGCCGCCGGCACTCTCCGCGGCGAAGGCCTACGCGAGCCTCGGCACCGCGCTCAAGAACCATCTTGCCCGGACAGCGAAGCTGACCGTCTTCACCGCGCCAGCGATCGATGCCGTCTCGCGCCCCGACGAGACCGAAGGGGAGTTTCGCATCCGCATCGCTCAGCAGGTGCGCGAGTGGCGCGACAAAGAGATCGACCGGATTAGCGACAAGAGCGCCGCCAAACTTGCCTCGCTCAACGACCGGATCGCGCGGGCCCGGCAGAAGGTGGAGAAGCAGAAGGCCGAGGCGAAGAATAAATCGATGCAGACCTACGTCTCGATCGGCACCGCGGTCCTGTCGGCGATCCTGGGGCGGAAAGTGGCCAGTTCTACGACCGTGGGACGGGCGGCGACGTCGATGCGGTCGGCGAGCCGGGCGACGCGCCACCAGGCCGACGTGGTCCATGCCGAGGAGTCGCTCTCCGATCTCGAAGAGAAGCTCGCCACGCTCGAGGGTGAGGTGGGCGCGGAACTCGAGAAGGTGCGCCTCGAGGCAAATCCCGACCGGCTCGTTCTCGAATCGATCGAGATTGCCCCGAAGAAGACGGAGATCTCGGTCGACGACGTCGTCCTTGCCTGGGTGCCGGCAGTCGAGTCGTTTCCGGTGACGCGGGGCGAAGGGGCTCCCACGCGCCGGCCGTGGGGGGGTGACGCTTGACCGCCGCCGGACCGGGCCGAGAGATTGTGCTTGTCGACTGCCCCGACGAGGTGGGGCTGATCCACCGGATCACCGGTGTTCTCCAGGCTCTGCGCCTCAACATCGACACCAACCACGAATACGTCGATGCCGCCGAGGGGTGGTTTTTTTTCCGCGCCGAGCTGACCCCTGCCGCGGGCCCCGTGGCGGCGGCCGATCTGGAGCGCTTCCTGATCGCCGCGCTCCCCGCCGGGGCGACCGTCCGCGTCAGCCGCGATGCTGTCCGGCGGATCGTCGTCTGTGCGACGCGCGAGCCCCACTGCCTCGGCGAGCTTTTGCTCCTGGCTTCCTGCGGCGATCTGCCGGTGCGGATCGAGGCGGTGGTGGCCAATCACGATTGCCTGCGGGGCCTGGTCGAGCGGTTCGACGTCCCCTTCCATCACGTCCCTCACGAGGGAATCTCGCGGGAGGATCACGAGACGGCGCTGTTTGCGGAGATCCGCAGGTATGCGCCGGAGTATGTCGTCCTCGCCCGTTACATGCGGGTCCTCTCCGCGGGGGCGATCGGCCACTATGCCGACCGGATCGTCAACATCCACCATTCGTTCCTGCCGGCGTTCGCCGGGGCGAGCCCCTACAAGCAGGCCCACGAACGCGGCGTGAAGCTCATCGGGGCGACGGCGCACTTTGTCACCGCCGAGCTCGACGCCGGGCCGATCATCGCCCAGGACGTGGTCCCGGTGAGCCATGCCGACACGCCGCAGCGGATGGCGCAGGCAGGCCGCGATGTCGAGAAGCTCGTGCTGGCGCGGGCGGTGCGGCTGGTGGCCGAAGAGCGCGTCTTCCTCCATGGCCGGCGGACGGTGGTATTCGGCTGAACGCGACCCTTGCGACCGTCGTCGAGGCCGAGATCCTCGTTGGAGCCCTGCTGGCCGACGGCGTGCTCGGCGCGTGCGATCGCAGCCCGGGGGAGCATCGTGCAAAGCGCCGAGCGTTGCTGAAACAACTCGCGGTGCTCCGCGAGCAGATGCCCGGGGATCACCGGGTCGGGCCTGTCGATTGATGGCATGGCTGCAGCCTCCGTCGCCGAAATCTTTCCACAGTTGGATCCTCTGGGCCGGTGTAGGCTGAAGATCCGGGAAGGCCCCACTTGGCCGTCGTGCGCGGCTCTGGCCCCCAGACACTCCCTCCGGTCTGCCGATGTCCGAATCCCCCCCCGCCCCCGACAACACTCCTCCAGCTGGCTCAAGCGTGGCCGCGCCCGCCTTTCGGGCGCAGGCGGTGCTCGCTGGCACGGGGATCGATCTGGGGGCGCTGGGCGCCGCGGAGCGCCCCGGCGGTGCGCCGCTGGTGGTGGAGCTGATCGGCGCGCTCGATGGGCTGGGAATCGCCGGTTCCCCGGCCGGCGGGCTCGGGGCGGGGCGCGGGACAACCGGCGTGGCCGTCCTCTTTCGCTACGGGGCGGTGGTGTTCTTCGGCGTCTCCCCGGCAGGGGTGTCGGAGTATCTGCGGCAGATCGGCCCCCATCTCCGTCAGCCGCTCGGGCCGGCCGATCGGGAGACCGAAGGGCTCGAGATTCGCGCCGGCGGCGCACGGGAGACGTTCGAGGGGAATGTCCTCGTCCTCGCCGACGTCACCCTCGAGAAGCTCCAGGTGGTGGCCGACATCATGGCCAAGAGCGTGTCGCTGGCCCACCACGAGCGCAACATCGAGCGGCAGTTTGAGCGGATCGAGCCGTTCGCGGTGAACCTCGATCAGTGGGGGCGCGGGGGCCGGGCGGCCCACGAGCTTCTCCAGCACCTGGGAACGGCCCTCCTGGCCGAGCACCGGGTCGTGGCCGGGGCCCGCGTCGACGACGCGCCGGAGCTCCTCTGGGATCACCCCGAGCTCGAGCGGATCTGGGCCCGGCTCCGCGACGAGTTCGAGATCCGCGAGCGGTTTGCCGCCCTCCATGGCAAGCTCGCGCTGATCTCGCGGACGGCGGAGACGGCCCTCGAGCTGCTCCAGAACCGGCGGGCACTGCGGGTGGAATATGCGATCGTCGGCCTGATCGTCTTCGAGATCTTCCTCACGCTCCTCCAGTGGTGGCTCTCCGGGCGCGTCGGCTGACGTTCCCCCTTCGCGGGGCACCCTGCTATAAATCGAGCGTTGGTCAGCCCCCCTTCCCACCCTCTTCCCCTTCCGGAATCCCCGCATGATGCCCCCGCGCCAGGCCCGCTTCGGGTGCCTCCTGGTTCTCGTCACGGGATTGTTTGTTGCCATCCAGCCGGCCACCGCCCAGCAGGTGGCGGTGGAGGAGCTCACGCTCCCCAACGGGATGCAATTCCTCCTCGTGCCGCGCACCGACCAGCCAAATGTCGTCAGCGCTGGGTGGGTGGCGAAAGTCGGGAGCGTTAACGAGCGCCCCGGGATCACCGGGATCAGCCACTTCTTCGAGCACATGATGTTCAAGGGCACCGACACGATCGGCACCCGCGACGCGAAGCGCGATGCCGAGTTCCGCACCGAGCAGAGGCTGGTGCGCGAGGCGCTCAACCAGATGGTGTGGACGGAGCAGTACGACCGTTTTTTGAAGGGCGAGATCGACGATCCGTGGGATCCCGCCAACGACACCCAGGGGTTGCGGGTCCTCCGGGGCAAGCTCGATGCGCTCATTAAGTCCCAGCAGGGGCGCGGTGATGACGGCGCCGCGACGGCGACGATCGTCAAAGACGAGTTCGACCAGGTCTACACGAAGGCGGGGGGGAGCGGCATGAATGCCTTCACGAGCTTCGACCTCACCTGCTACTTCATCACCGTCCCCGCCAACAAGCTCGAGCTGTGGGCCTGGATGGAGAGTGACCGGCTCCACGACAGCGTCTTCCGCGAGTTTTACTCGGAGCGCGATGTCGTCCACGAGGAGCGTCGGCTGCGGACCGACAGCACGCCGACAGGGCGCTTCCAGGAGCAGTTCGACAGCATGTTCTGGGCTTCCTGTGGCTATTCCTGGCCCGTCATCGGCTGGCCGAGCGATTTGAACAGCTACACCGAGGCGCAAGCGCAGGAATACTGGAACACCTACTACCGCCCCGGCAATCTCGTCGGCGTGGTTGTCGGCGACTTCGACGCGGCCGCGGCCAAGGACTTCATCACCCGCTATTTTTCCCGCCTCTCACCTGGAGAAAAAGCCCCGCCGCCGGTGGTCACCCTCGAGGTCGACCAGCTGGCCGAGCAGCGGATGAACGCCGAGGGGGATTTCCCGCCCTCGGTCGAGATCCGCTACCACACCGTCCCGGGGGGCCATGTCGACAGCTATCCGCTCGACATGCTCGCCGAAATCTTGAACGAGCGCACCGGCCGGCTCTACCGGGGCTTGGTCGAGGAGCGGGGCATCGCTTCGAGCGCCCAAGCGGCCTCCGACACGCGGAAGTATGCCGGGCTGTTTGCCTTCGAGGCGGAGACGCGCGGCGAGGCGACCCCCGAAGCCCTCGAAGCGGCCTGGTACGAAGAGCTGGCGCAGCTCCAATCCGGGGAGATTCCGGAGCGGGAGCTGCGGAAGGTGAAGAACCGGGTGGCGGCGGGCAACTACCGGCGTCTTGAGAGCAATATGTCGTTGCTCGTCCAGCTAGCCGTCGCCGAGGCGACGCTCGACTGGAAGGAAATCAACGACGGCCCGCGGAAGTATGAGGCCGTCACGGCGGCCGACATCCAGCGGGTCGCCAACGAATACTTCTCCCCCACCAACCGCAGCGTGGCGACGTTCCGTCGCAAAGCTGGGGAGTGACGCGGCGTCGAGTTTCGGATTCGCTTCCTTCCCCGATCGATCCCTCCTTTTCCAGGTGTTTTCCGTGACGACGTTCCACCGCTTCGGTGCTCTTGTGGGAATCCTTACCGTCGTGGCCTCGGGCCTGGTTACGCGCGGGGAGGAGCCCGCGGTGCTTCCGGCCCGCCCCGAGGAGATCGAGTTTCAATCGCTCGACTTCAAGGTGCCGGAGGCGAAGCAATTCCGTCGCACGCTCGCCGATGGCACGGTGGTGTATGTGGCGCCGTCGCATGAGTTTCCCCTCGTCAAGATCTCGATCACGTTCAAGGGGGGGGCATCGCTCGATCCGGCCGATGTTCCTGGGCTCGTGGCCACGACCGCACGGATGGTGCGCGAGGGGGGCACGGCCGAGTCGAAGCCGGCTGATTTCGACGAGGCGCTCGACTTCCTCGCCACCGAGATGGGGGTGGGGAGCAACGACGCCTTCACGACGGCCGGGCTCAACTGCCTGTCGAGCAATCTCGACGAGAGCCTGGGGCTGTTTGTCGACATGCTGCGGAAGCCGGGGTTTGATGAGGCGCGGCTGGAGACCTCGAAGGGCCGCTTGCTCGAGGCTCTCAAGCAGCGCAACGACGACGCCTCGTCGATCCTCTCGCGGGAGTGGAAGCGACTCCTGTGGGGCACCGACCACTTCGAATCGCGCGAGCCGACGGCGGCGAGTGTCGCCGATATGACGACCGACCGTCTCCGCGCGGTGCACGGGCGGATCTTCCATCCTGGCAACATGATCGTGTCGGTGACGGGGGACTTTGATGAAAAGGAGATGCTCGCCAAGCTGGAGAAGGCCTTCGCCGGCTGGAAGAAGGGGCCTGCGGTCCCCGATCCGGTCGCGCCGACGGCCGAGCTCGCCCCCGGCCTTTACCATGTCCCCAAAGACATCCCGCAGGGGAAGGTGGTGATGGGGATGCGGTCGATCGAGCGTGACGATCCCGACGCGATTCCGCTGTTGCTCCTCAACG
>CAMBFA010000001.1 GCA_945865325.1 Candidatus Kuenenia stuttgartensis | reverse complement strand
TTCCGGTTCGGCCTGCTCAGCACCGAAATAGGTCGCGGCGACGTCGACGCCACCGGGGACCACGAGCAAGCGAAGCCGGCCCCCGTCTTTCAGGAGCCGATCGACAACGGCTTCCGCTTCTTCGTCGAGGGGCAGCTCGAAGCGGTCTTTCCGGCCGGTCGCTTCGATCGTGAAGGTCGCCTCCCCGCAGGGAATGCAGCGAGGCAGCGCGTCGCCCAGGGCCGTATCCCCCTCGGTGGCGAACTTTAAAGGCGTGATGTCTTCGTCGGGATCGCGGGGCATGAAAAACAGGAGCCGCCCCGGCTTCGCGAATGGGGGAATGCTCTGCGTGAGGACGAGGGTGAGCTTCCGCATCGTTCCCGCAGCCTTCGGCTGGCCCGGTTCGATATCGAAATCGAGCAGCCCGAACGAGGCAAACTTCGCATCACCCCGGCTGGAAAGACCCTGGACGTTGAAATAACGACCCGGTGCCTCTCCCTTTCGCGGCCCGCCGACGGTGATCATCACGCTCCGCGAGGACGCGACCGCAGTCCCGGGGGCGCTGGAATCGGCTTCTGTTTGGGCCACCAGCACGCTGCACAGCAGCGCTGTGGCCACCGAGAGAGACCAAGCGAACACGAGCTTCGTGGCGGTGGTCGGTTCCATGCGTTCTGCCTCCATGGTGATCGATCCACGGGCGCTGGGCTAACAAGCCGCCGTGAACCGAAATGATATTCGAGCGGGATGAGAAATTGATGAACCCGCGCTGGAGCCTCGCGGTGGAGATGGGGGAATCGTGTCGAGCGCCGTTGCTTTCGGGGCCCATCCTCATGGGCAGAAAACGGCCCACACACGGAGAACTCATGTTTTTTCGCACGGTGAAAGGTGCATAAAGAAACCAGTTTTCGGAGGTTCCATCCACGGTCGCTGACTCGTCGCGAAGGCTGGAAAAGCCGTCGTCACGCTGCCAGGTCCCAGATTACGCCACCCAGATCACGCCACCCAGATTACGTCACCAGGAGCAGTCACCATGCAGGCCCCCGAGATAGGTTGGCGAAGGAATCGTCCTGGGAAGCATTCGAGGGCAGGGGGGGGCGGATGGATGGCAGGCCTCGCCCGCTGGCTCGGCGGCACCTGTGCCATCGCCTGGATGGTGTGCGGCGGGGGAGCGGCGCTGGCCGAGGAGACGGCGGTGCCGGCCGGGCCCTACGCTGCAGGAGCAAGGTTTCCCGGCCCGACCGAGACGGGATTCCTGCTCCCCAACGGCTGGCATCTGACCCCCGCCGGCCGGCAGATCGAGACCGGCGATCTCGTCCTCAACATTCGTCCGCTCAAGGACGGGAAGCGGGCGCTGGTCACCTGCGACGGCTTCAATGAACACCGCCTGATACTCGTCGATCTCGATGCCGCTGCCGTCCTCGACGAGGAGTCGGCCCATCAGAGTTGGTTTGGATTGGACGTCTCGGAGGATGAATCGAAGGTTTGGTGGTCGGGCGGGGGCCTGGGGCGAATCCACGGATTCGCGCTGAAACGTGACGACCTCGACCTCGTCACCGAGCGCGAGCCCAATCCGCTCCAGATGAATCCCACCGAGCTGGCCGAGACGGCAGCCCGACTCGCCAAGGAGAGGGCTTTCAAGAGCGGACTTGTCCGGGATGATGCGCGGGGGCGGCTCTACGCCCTCAACATCAACCAGGGGCGGCTGGTGGCGATCGATGACGACGGGAACATCGGTCTCGAGGGGGACATCGGCGGTCGGCCGTATGACGTGGGGATTTCGCCCCGCAACGGGCTTTTGTACGTGAGCGACTGGGCCGGGGCCCGACTGGTGGTGGTCGATCCGGCTGCCCTGCAGGTCGTGGCTCGCGTGCCCGTCGGCGAGCATCCGACCCAGATCGTGTTCCACCCGCAGGACGACCGGCTGTTTGTGGCGTGCGCGTCGGCCAACGCCGTGTGGGTCGTCGATACCAGACGGGGCATTGTCATCGAGACAATCTCCACGAGCCTCTTTCCGCGAGCCCCCGAGGGGAGCACGCCCGATGCTCTTGCCATCTCCCCCGACGGGGAGACGCTCTACGTTGCCAATGCCGACAACAATTGCGTCGCGGTGATTGACGTCGCCAGCCCCGGCCGCAGCCAGGTTCGCGGCTTCATCCCCACCGGCTGGTATCCGACGGCCGTGGCAGTCACCCCCGATGGCAAGCGCTTGCTTGTCGGCGTGGGGAAGGGGAATCAGTCGGCTGCCAATCCCCTCTACGACGGCAGCGAGGACGACAGCAAGCTCACCGACCTCGAGAAGTATGTTCGCAAGCTCCTCCCGCATCCCTACATCGGCACGATCGTCCACGGAGCGTTGTCGATCGTCGACGTGCCCGACGAGGAGCAACTGGCGGGCTACACGAGCCAGTCCTATGCCAACTGCCCCTACTCCGACGACCTCCTCACAGCCGTGCCCTACGACGGGGAGTCGGCGATCCCCCGCAAGGTCGGCGATCCCTCCCCGATCCGCTACGTGATCTATGTGATCAAGGAGAATCGCACCTACGATCAGGTGTTCGGCGATCTGGCCGCCGGCGAGGCGCCCAAGGGAAACGGCGATCCCTCGCTGTGCATGTTTCCCCGGGATGTCACTCCGAATCACCACAAGATCGCCGAGCAGTTCGTCCTTCTCGACAACGCCTACTGCAACGGCCAAGTGAGTCGTGACGGCCATCCCTGGAGCACGATGGCCTATCACACCGACTACATCGCCCGCGACTGGCATCTCACCTATTCGCAGCGCGTCGGTGTCGACGACGACGACGACGGGGATCTCTCCAACGCCCCGTCGGGCTACCTCTGGGATGCCTGCCGGCGCGCGGGCGTCAGCTACCGCAGCTACAAGGAATACGGCGGGCGGGTGAATGATTCGGAAGGAAACGCGCGGATCGAGGGGAGAGTGCCGGGGCTGGTGGGGCACATGTGCCCCGACTACGGGCTCGGCGGCGAGGAGCAAGAGCGCGATCCGGCGCTCGTCGATATCATGCTGCGGGAGTATGCGGAGTTCGCGGCGAAGGGAACGATGCCCCGGTTCATCATCATGAGCCTCGGTGAGGATCACACCCAAGGCACGACGCCGGGGGCCCATAGTCCCCGTGCCTGTGTGGCCAGCAACGACTTGGCCCTCGGCAAACTCGTCGAGGCGGTCAGCCATGGGCCGCTGTGGGCCGAGACGGCGATCTTCGTCATCGAAGACGACGCCCAGAACGGCCCCGATCATGTCGATGCCCATCGCACCGTCTGCCTTGTCGCCAGCCCGTACGCGAAGCGGGGCGTCGTCGACAGCACGCAGTACAGCACCGTGAGCGTGATCCGGACGATGGAGCTGATCCTGGGGCTCGAGCCGCTGTCGCAGTTCGATGCCGCTGCGCGGCCGATGTTCGAGGCGTTTGCAGCGGTGCCCGATCTGACGCCGTATGACCACGAGCCGGCCCGGATCGATCTCGATGAGAAGAACGTCGCCGGTGCCTATGGGGCCGATCGCTCGGCCGCGATGGACTTCTCCGAATACGACCGCATCGACGACTTCGAGCTCAATGAGATTCTCTGGAGAGCGGTGATGGGGCCTGAGGCACCGGTGCCTGCGCCGGTGCGGCGAGCGATCGCGCTGCGGCCCCTGAAGGCAGGAGACTGATTCGGCGGCAGGGCGCGTTCACGCGCGGCTGGAGCGGAATACCGCGCATGGGGACCTGAAATCCCGTGCCTCGAGCCACGCCGGGAGATCTGCCACGCCGCCTAGGCAGCCATCGGCACCGGCGGCCAGGAGCATCGAGCCCACGGCCGCAGCACGCTGCGCCTGTTCGTCGGCCCCAAGGCGAGTCAGCGCTTCTGCCGACAGGCCCAAGCCATTACCGGTGAGGGTCACGCCGAGCGTTGGCATGCCGGCGTTGCGTCCGGCAGCCACGCCCGGGGCCGTGTCGTCGATGACGACGATCGCTGCCGGGGGATAGATCCGCAGCCGCTCGGCAGCCCTGAAATTGGCCCACGGTGCCGGCCGGCCGGCCGAAATCTCGTCGGAACAGATGACGACGTCCGGGGCAAATCCGGCCCGCGCGGCGGCCGGGATGACGACATCCATGAGCTCCCTGGTGTAGCCCGTGGTGGAGCCGATCGCGATCCCGTGGCGGCGGCAGAAATCGACCGCTTCGACGACGCCTGGAATCGGCTCGCAGTGGTCGGCCAGCACCGCTTTCTGGAGCGGGAGGAACCTCCGGTAGATGTCGTCGACGTCCTCCGGCGAAGGATGGCGCTTGTGAATCCGGCTCCAGAGCTCGTGAACCCTCGGGAGCGCGAGGATCGCCGCGACATGGTCGCGTTTGGCGAGGCCCATCGGGCCGCGCGCTTCGGACTCCGTCAGCTCGATGCCGACGGCGGCAAAGACTTCGACGAACACCCGGGCCGGCGCCCGGCTCCCATGGTCAATGGCGGTGCCCGCCCAGTCGAGCAGCACTGCCCTGATGCGCCCGTCATCGTTCATCGTGTACCCCATGCGTCACCTGTCCCAGGTCGCCCAGTCTTCCTCGGCCAGCCCGAACGACATCGTCATGCCGGCGCCCCCCGTGGCGACGCGGACATGCACACCGGGCTCTGGCTCGGTGCGGACAATCGCGCTCGATGGATGCTTGCCGTAGATGCCGTGCCAGCGCTCGGTGATCGACCATGCCGGGAGTCTGGCGATGCGGTGGAGCTCGCGAAGGATGAGGTCATCGATTTCCGCCTTGTCGAACGGGCTGATGTCGTCGTCGTATTCGTGGGAATCGCCGAGGATCAGCTGGCCATCCTGGTTTTGGGCGATCATGACATGGATCCCGAAACGGTCGAGCTCGGGGTGCGCGCCCGCGACGCGGCGCTTGACCGCAGCGAGCGCCGGACAGGCGGCGAAATTGCCGTAATGCCGAAGTGTGAGCCCGCCGGCGAGGAACGGCCCCATGGGCACCGAATGCGGCGCGGTCGCCAGCATCTGGAGCTTGCAGCGCCGGATGCCCTGCTCCCGAAGGAGGCCGGGATAGATCGATTCCACGTCGCTGCCACCGCAGACGATGATCCGGTCGAAGCGGTGCATCCGGCCGTCGGCCGTGCGGAGGCGCTCCGTGGAGGCCTCGGTCACGGTGGTGTCGAAACGAATGTCGACACCACGGGCGGCGGAAAGATGGGAGGCGATCCGCGCCACGCTCGTCCGCGGATCGACGCCGGTCTCGGTCGGGCTCCAGAGGCCACCGCGCAGCCCTGACGGGTTTGCCAGGGGCGAGACTTTGAGCACATCGGCTGATTTCAGGAGCTGGCAGTCGATGCCACCCGCGGCGGCGGCGGCGTGGAACTGCTGCAGCACCTCCATCTCGTCGTCCTCGTGGGCGACGTGGAGAGAGCCGCAGGGATTGAGCCATAGATCCGTCTCGGTAGCGATTCTCCGCCACCGTGCGAGGGAGCGCAGGGCTGTGCCGTAGGAAGGGGTGAGGGCCTGGCCGATCGGCCAGAGCATGCCGAAGTTGCGGACCGACGCGCTGCTTGCCGCGCGGTCTCGCTCGAAGAGCGTTATGCGGTGTCCACGATCAGCAGCCGCCGTGGCGTAGGCGAGGCCGACGATTCCAGCGCCGACGATGCCGACTGACTTCGATTCCATGATCACCCCCCGTGCCGCAGCGCGTCAAAGTGCCGCTTGAAGTGCTCGAAGGGGAGCGTCGGAAGGCCGCTCACCTTCGCAGCATCGTCCCAACGGCGCAGGCGCACCGCATCGGCAGAGAAAGGAAGCCGTTCGAAATCAGCCACCTCGGCCGCCGACATCGGGCCCCCTTGGAGCGCGAGGCTCGTCAGCGACGGCGGGGAGAGCCCCGCAAGATAGGCCTCTTCCACGGTGCAAAGATAGCGCTTCGCCGGCACATGAAGCCGGACCGGCGCCACCACCCCCTCTGGGAACGACGCTGCCAGCCACTCCGCACCGATCCGCTCGTGGACGTCATCGATGCCGCGATCAGGGGCGTCATCGGGAAGGGCGTGGAGGAGATGGCCGACATCGTGGGCCAAGGCCGCGATCACAAGGGCGGCACCGGCCCCGGAGCTTTCTGCCAGGCAAGCCGCCTGGCAGGCATGCTCCCACTGGGTGACCGCTTCGCCGCCGTATGCGGAATGTCCATGCGCGGCGAACAGGTCGCGGAGCGCGTCGTGGGGGCTTGCCATGTGCTTGGGGCGTTGTGTGGAGCTGGGCGGAGCTCATCCGATCCACATGGAACATCGTGGTCGTCGTCGACTAAAGTACTGCAAATCGCCCGCCAGGAAAGCGTCGAGGCTGCAGCGTGCCCAACGAGCGACGCCTGACCGCGATCCGCACTTCCGAAGCCGTCGCCATGGTGGCGGCCTTCGTCGTCTACTTTTGTGTTTACGGCTTCCGGAAGCCGTTCACGGCGGGAACCTACGACGCTTCGGGGGCCTGGGGGCTCGGCTTCAAAGAGCTCATCGTTCTCACGCAGGTCGCCGGCTACACGCTCTCCAAGTTCGCCGGGATCCGTGTCGTCGCCGAACTACCGCCGCGCTACCGCATCGTAGCGCTGCTCGGGCTGGTCTTCCTCGCCGAAGTAGGATTGGTGGCCTTCGGCTTGCTTCCCCGACCTTGGGCGGCGCTGGGGTTGTTCGTCAATGGCCTGGCGCTGGGCATGACGTTTGGACTCGTCTTCGGTTTTCTGGAGGGACGACGGTCAAGCGAGGCGCTGGCGGCCGGCCTGTGCACGAGCTTCATCCTTGCCGATGGGGCGATGAAGACCGTCGGCGTTTGGCTGCTCGGCCGGGGCGTGACCGAGTCGTGGATGCCCGCCACGGCAGGGGTGATGTTTGCCGTGCCGCTGGGCGTGGCGGTGCTGGTGCTCGCGTGGACGCCGCCACCGTGTCCGGAGGACGAGGCAGCGCGGAGCGTCCGCGAGTCGATCGATCGTGGCCAGCGGCGGGCGCTCTACAGCCGGCATGCGACCGGCCTGACGTTGATCGTCGTCGTGTACCTTGTCGTCACCGTCCTGCGGAGCATACGAGCCGACTTCGCCCCGCAGCTCTGGGCGGGGCTCGGCGTCGACGTGCCGCCGCGGCTCTACACCGTCTCCGAGTTCTGGGTCGCTCTGGGCGTGATCGTTGTCAATGGACTGGCAGTGCTCGTCAGGGGTAATCGACGCGCGTTCCTGGCTTCGCTGGGGGTGTGCATGGCCGGCGCGATGTTGTTGGCGGCCACGCTCGTCGGCCGGATATTGGGCCTCATTTCCCCGGTGCCGTTCATGGTCCTCGTCGGACTGTCGCTCTACATCCCCTATGTCGCCATTCACACCACGGTCTTCGAACGATTTTTCGCCGTCACCCGCGAGCGCGGCAACGTCGGCTATCTTCTCTACGTCGCCGACGCCCTCGGCTATCTTGGCTACGCCGCGGTTTTGTGTCTGCGGCTGTTCGGCACCGGAGGGGCTGGGAGTCTCGGTTTCTTCATACCCCTCTGCTGGGCTGCGGTGGTTGTCCTGATGATCTCTCTGGTCTGGGCGATGGCCTATTTCATCCGCCGCACGAGCTCCGGCGACTCGATCGGCGGTGCCGTGATGACGGCCGACGGCGATTCAGCGGGAACAACATCCCCATGACCCTCCCGGAGACGAGTCGGGCCGTCGTGTTTGACGGCGTGCCCCGGACCTTCGAGCCGTGCGACATTCCCCTCCCGCTGCCGGTCGAAGGGGAATGGCTGGTGAGGGTGGTCGCGATGACGGTCTGCGGCAGTGATCGGCACACCTGGGAAGGGCGGCGCCAAGGACCGATCCCGACCGTGCTCGGGCACGAGATGATCGGCGACATCGTCGCTGGCGGAGCGGGGTGTGCCGGGCACGATCGTCGTGGACGACCGATCGAGGTCGGGTGTCGGGTCACCTGGGCGATCGTGGCCGCGTGCGGCAGGTGCCCTGCCTGCATGAATGGCTATCCGCAGAAATGCACCGGCGGTGTGAAGTATGGCCACGAGCGGGCGGTCGGACGCCGTGCTTTGACCGGAGGGCTCGCGGAATATTGCCTCCTGGCCCCGGGAACTTGCGTGGTCGTACTCGACGAAGCCTTGCCGATCACCGTGGCCTGCCCGGCGAATTGCGCCACGGCGACGGTGGCCGGCGCGATCAGGGCCTGCGGTGAGATCGACGGGGCGAAGCTGGGGATCGTGGGGGCCGGGATGTTGGGGCTCACGGCGTGCGCCTTCGCGACGACGAGCGGGGCGCGGGTGATCGTTGCCGAACCGGACGCGGCGCGGCGTCGTCGGGCGTTGGCCTTCGGAGCCGTCGCGGCGTTCCATCCTGACCAATGGGCCTCCGGCGTTGCCGGCAGCCTCGATGCCGTCATCGAGGTTTCGGGAACGAATGCCGGCTTTCTGGCGGCCCTGCCGGCGTTGCGTGTCGGGGGGACCATGATCCTCGTCGGTTCGGTGTCACCCAGCCACGATGTGCCGGTGTCACTCGAGGGGATCGTCCGCCGCTGCCTCTCGATCCGTGGCCTCCATAATTACAGGCCCGACGATCTCATCGCCGCGGTCGAGTTCCTCGAGCGCCACCACGGCCGCTATCCGTTCGCGGAGCTCGTGTCGGAATGGTTTCCCCTCTCCGATACGACAGGGGCGTTCACGGCCGCTGCTGATTCGGCCTGCATCCGCGTCGGGGTACGGCCGTGACAGGTTCACGCGGTAGAGGGATGAAGCACTCCGCCGCTTTGCGACCGGTCAGCCGATCGCTTCGATCGCGGCATTGGCCACGCCCTCGGGCGTGATCCCGAAGTGCTTGTAGAGGACTGGTGCGGGGCCCGACGCGCCGAATCCGGTCATCCCGACAAACCGCCCCTTTGTGCCGGTCCACTTCTCCCACCCGAAGCCGCAGGCGGCCTCGCAGGCCACCCGCGCCGTCACGGCTGCGGGGAGGACGCTCTCGCGGTAGGCGGCATCCTGCTCGGCGAAGAGATCCCAGCTCGGCATGCTCACAACGCGCGGCTTGTGCCCCTGGTCGCGGAGGATGGTGGCGGCCTCAAGGCAGGTGGTGACCTCGCTGCCGGTGCCGATGAGGATGCAGTCGGGCTTGCCGCCGGCTGCATCCTCGAGGACGTAGGCTCCGCGGGCGGTGCCGGCGGCCGGTGCGAACTTCGTCCGGTCGAGCGTGGGGAGATTCTGCCGGGAGAGGACAAACACCGCCGGGCGGTCTGGCCGCTCCATGACCACGCGCCACGCCTCGGCCACCTCGTTGGCATCGGCGGGCCGCAGGACCGTGATCCCGGGAACGGCCCGGGCGCTGGCGAGCTGCTCGATCGGCTGATGCGTGGGGCCGTCCTCACCGAGCCCGATTGAATCGTGCGTGAGGATATAAATTACGCCGATATTGCCGAGGGCCGAGAGCCGCAAGGCCGGCTTGAGGTAATCGAGGAACACGAAGAAGGTGGCACAGTACGGCCGCAATCCCGACAGCGCCATCCCGTTGCAGGCCGAAGCCATGCCATGTTCGCGGATGCCGAAATGGAAGTTGCGGCCGCCCGGCTCGCCGGGGCCAAACTCCCCCGCACCGGCGACGAACGTCATCGTCGAGGGGGCGAGGTCGGCCGAGCCGCCGAGGAGCCAAGGGACCGTGCCGCTGATCGCGGAGAGCACCTTGCCAGAGGAGACGCGGCTGGCGAGCCCCTTGGCGTCGGCCGGGAAGGTCGGGATCGCCTTTTCCCAGCCGGCGGGGAGCTTGGCGGCGAGAAGGTCGTCGAGCTCGGCAGCCCTCTCGGGAGAGGCCTTCGTGGCGGCGGCATGGACGGCCTTCCACGATTCGTTGGCTTTCGCACCCCGGAGGCCCAGCGTGGCCGTGAAATGCTCCCTCACCCCCTCGGGCACGAGAAAGCTCGCGTCGACCGGCCAGCCGTAGGCCTGCTTCGCCCCCTTGATCTCCTCCACCCCCAGCGGGGCCCCGTGCGATTCGTGCGAGCCGGCCTTCTTCGGGGCGCCGTAGCCGATCTGGCTCTTGACGATGATCAGCGTCGGCCGCTTCGTTTCGGAGCGGAAGGCCTCGAGGGCACGCTTCAGACTGGCGGTGTCGTTGGCATCGGCGACATGCTCGACGCGCCAGCCGAGCCCCTCGAAGCGCTGGCCGACGTTCTCGGTGAAGGCGAGGTGCGTCTCCCCCTCGATCGTGATCTTGTTGTCGTCGTAGATCCAGCAGAGGTTGGCAAGCTCCAGGTGCCCGGCGATCGAGGCGGCTTCGGAGGCCACCCCCTCCATCAGGTCGCCGTCGCTGCAGACGACGTAGGTGTCGTAGTCGAAGAGGGTGCGGCCGGGGGCGTTGTAGCGGGCGCCGAGCCAGCGGGCAGCGATCGCCATCCCGACGGAGTTGCCGCAGCCTTGGCCGAGGGGGCCGGTGGTCGTCTCGATCCCCGAGGTCATGTGGTGCTCGGGGTGGCCGGCGCAGACGCTGCCGAGCTGGCGGAAGCGGCGGATGTCGTCGAGCGACACGGCCGGCTCCTCGGTGTGGCCGCGGCGGATGCCGGAGAGATGGATGAGCGAGTAGAGGAGCATCGACGCGTGGCCGCAGGAGAGCACGAAGCGGTCGCGGTTGGGCCAGGCGGGATCGGCCGGGTCGTAGCGGAGGAAGTCCTTCCAGACGGTGTACGCGACCGGGGCGAGCGCCATCGGGGTGCCGGGATGGCCGCTCTTGGCAGCTTCGACCGCGTCCATCGACAGGGTGCGGATGGTGTCAATCGCGAGGCGGTCGATGTCGGCGGCCATGGACGGGTCCTGGAGGGGCTTGGGCTGCGTGGCGGGAAGTTTAGGATCGCGCGGGAAGTGGCGTCAACGAGCCAGGTGGCGGCGGTATTCGTCGTCAAGCTGCGGGTAGGTGCGGCGGCAGAGCGTCGCGAGTGAGTCAGGGGAGACCGACCCGGTGTAGACCCGCTCGAGGTACTCCAGGAAAGCCTCCCGGTACTGCCCCCTCTGGCCGTTGAGGAAAAAATCGGCGAGCCCCGAGATCTGGCTGTAGATCTGGGGAAGCCGTTGGTCGGCCTGCAGCTCGCGACGCCCAAGCGCGGCGAGCTCCTCGAGAGGGATCTGGAAGCCGTCGTTCAGGAGCCGTTCGCGAGCGGCCGGCACGCGGCCGGCGTCGGGGCCACCGAGCGTCCAGCCGAAGGGGGTGGCGACGGCGCTTTCCATATAACAGGCGGCCGCCTCGATCGCCCAAAAGCCACAGTTCTCGCCCGCCAGCGGGCTTGTCGAGCGGGCCTCGGCGAACAGCTGATGGGCCCCCTCGTGGCGGATGGTCCGGGCCTCCGCCGTGGCGATCCCCTCACCGTCCCCCGGCATGACGGCGAACCAGGCGGTCTTCGTCGGTGTCCAATAGATGGCGTCGCTGCGGATCGCCGCCGGCTCGAACTTCGTCACCTCGGCGACATACTCCTCCCGCGAAGGAACGAGAACGGCGGCGTAGGGATCGCGGACCGGCATCCGCCCCCGTCCCTTAAAGCGGCGTTCGAGCTCGGCCGGATCCCAGGCGTAGGCGCCGAAGACCTGCTGCCAGATCAGCAGCGACGTCTCCAGCTCGGCGGCGAGCTCGGCGGCCGCCGCCGGTGGTGCACTCGAGCGGATCCGCCAGTGATCACTGTCGTGCCGCCACGGTTTCTTCAGGGTTCGCGGCAGGGCATCGTCGTCGGCTGTCTTCACCCACCTCCCCGATTCATACCGCTCACCCAAGCGGTAGCGCTCGAGGCGGCCGCGGGGGAGCCAGCCGAAGGCCGCGTCGAACTCCTCGCCCCGGTCGAGTCGCTTCGCCACCGACGTCGAGACCCACGCCTCGCCGCGTTTCACCCAGCTGCCGATATTCCGAGCCCGGGCATGGTCGGGATCGTCTCGGAGGGTGCGGTGGAGGAGGGCAATCGCCTCCCCTCCCCACCGGGCCAGCGGCTTCAGGCCGGCCTCGCTGTCGGCCCGCTGCTCGTCACGGGTCCGGGGCCGGTCGTGGGCCTCGGCCGCCTCGACGGCGCGGGCGAATGTCGCCTCGGCATGCCGCCGCCGCGCCGCCACGAACTCATTCCACAAAGGCTCTTGGGCCGCGTCGATCCAGGCGGGGGCCTCGAGGCGGGAGGGGATCGTGACGACCACCTGCCGGTCGGTGAGCTCTGGGATCTCCCACGAGCGGAAGTGGGCGGCGAGGGCGTCATGTCCCTGGGCGGCGGCCCGCGTGGCCAGCGACTCCAGCGTCTTCCGCCAGGCGGTGTCGTCGAGCACCGGCGTGGTGGGATCCTTCTTCCCCTCCTCCTCGGCGGCGTCGACCGCTGTGACCCGCGGCCGCGCGGGGCGGGGAGTAGTCTCGTCGCCATCGTCGGCCCACAGCCGCGTCGGGAGCGCCAGCGCCAGCGCCAGCACTGCGCAGGTCAGGCGGGGGGCAGGCATCAGGAATCCTCGGCGAAGGCGGCGTCGAAGGCGCGCCCGGCAGGGGCGAAGTCGAGGTTCTTGACGAACTGACAGGCCTCGGCGGCGCCATGCTCCCGGTCCATGCCGCTGTCTTCCCACTCCACCGACAGCGGCCCCTCGTAGCCGACGGAATTCAGCCCGCGGATGATCGCCTCGAAGTCGATTCCCCCCCGGCCCGGTGAGCGGAAGTCCCAGCCGCGGCGCGGGTCGCCGAAGCCGAGGTGGCTCGAGAGAATGCCGGAGCGGCCGTTGAGCGTGGTGATCGCGTCCTTGACGTGAACGTGATAGATGCGGTCGGGAAAGGCCCGCAGAAACTCGACCGGATCGACCCCCTGCCAGTGGAGATGGCTGGGATCGAAGTTGAATCCAAACTCCTCCCGGCGCCCGAGGGCCTGGAGGGCCCGTTCGGCGGTGACCAGATCGTAGGCGATCTCGGCGGGGTGGACCTCGAGCGCGAAGCGCACGCCGCACTCGGCGAACACGTCGAGGATCGGGTGCCAGCGCTCGGCGAACTGCGCGAAGCCGGCATCGACCATCGCCACCGGCACCGGCGGAAACGAATAGAGCAGATGCCAGATCGACGATCCGGTGAATCCGTTGACGACCCCGACGCCGAGTTTCTTCGCGGCCCGTGCCGTCCGCTTCATCTCTTCGGCCGCGCGGCGATTGACTCCGTCAGGGTTGCCGTCGCCCCAGACGTGCGCCGGCAGGATCGCCTTGTGGCGCTCGTCGATCCGGTCGCAGACCGCCTGGCCGACGAGGTGGGAGGAGATGGCGTGGACGGAGAGCTCGTGGCGCTCGAGTTGGTCACGCTTCTGAGCGCAGTATGAGGCTTCCTCGAGTGCCCGGCTGGGGTCGAAGTGGTCGCCCCAGCAGGCCAGCTCGAGCCCCTGATAGCCGAACTCGCGCGCTTTCCGGGCGAGATCATCGAGGGCCAGATCGGCCCACTGGCCGGTGAACAGCGTGATCGGTCGAGGCATGAAGCGGCTCCGGGCAACGGCGGACTAAGGGCTCGACAAATTGTGACAGAAGCCCCTCGGGGCGGGAACGTCGCGAGGACGGTGGCTCCCTGTCGCTCATCCCCGCGGGCCCAGCTCACGTCCGGATCACGCTCCGCATCAGCCACAAGCCCCAGAGCGTGACCAGGAGGTTGCCGGTCCACACCGCCACCGGGGGGACGGCCCCCAATTTCGCATGCGACACGCCGAGCATGAAGACGGGGTAGTAGACGAGGAGGATCGGGAGGAAGCAGAGAAAGAAGCTCGTGAGGAAGTCGGCATTCCTCATCCGAATCGCCATCGGCGCGCCGACGAGGACGAAGCACAGGCAGCTGAATCCGTTGGCCCACCGCCGCCACGGCTCCATGATGATCCGGTAGAGGCGGGCCGTCTCCACCTTCACGGCCTGTCGTTCCCCCTCGATGTGGATCGGCATCGTCATGTCGAGCCGTCCGGAGAGGATCGCGATCGCCACCCTGGCGGCGGCCGTCTCCTCGTAGGCCTCGATGCGGCGCAGCTGCTCGGCTCTGGCCTTGGGGAAGTCGGCCATGGCGATCTCGGAGGGGCTCGTCGAGGTCGCCCCCTTGCGGCTAACAGTGTCGAGGGGGATCTCGCGCTTCAGTTCGTCGGGAAACACCGCCTTGACGTCGCCGACGTGGAGCGTGCCGTTGCGGCAGGTGATCGTGAGCACCCCCCTGGCAGCATCGGCGTGCATCGTCGCCTTCTCGGCGGAGACGGTCACCGGATCGCCGGTCTGGGGCTGGTAGGAGAGGGTGGGGCGGATGAGATCCTTCCCCTCGACGTTCTTGACGTTGATCGAGATCTGCGGAGCGCTGTAAGAGCGGTGCTGGCGGAGCCTACCGTAGATGATCTCCTCGACGCTCGAGACGATGACGCGGCGGATCCCGTCGCGGCCCCACGAAACGGCGACGTCGTTGAGCCACACCGACACGAAGCTGACGGCCACGGCCAGGCCGACCGCGGGCCACATCGCCGCCATCGGCGAAATCCCGGCGGCCTTGAGTGCCGTGATCTCGTTGGTCGCCGACATCCTGCCGAACACGCTCGCCACGGCGAAGAGCATCGTGCCGGGGACGGCGAACCGCATCGCCTCGGGGAGAACGTAGGGAACGAGGGCCGCGATCTGCATCATCCCCAGCCCCTGCTGCTGGGCTTCCTTCACCAGCCCGAAGACGAGCATGAACAGCGTCAGCGCGGAGAGCGCCACGAGGAACACCTGGAGGAGCTCGAAGAGCACGTAGCGGGAGATGATTTTCATGGGCGCCGGTCACCCTTGGTCGTTGTGGTGGCCACCGGAGGGCGACGGGGGCGGGGCACGGAGGGTGTCGCCGGAGCGGGCCTCCTCGACCGAGCGGCTGTAGACGGCGATCGCCTCCGCGGCGGCGACGGTCGCCTCATGGAAGCTCCCCGCGGCGATGAACTTCCGCGCCCGGGTGGCAGCGGCGAGCATTCGATCGCACTCCGGGGGGGCGAGGCCATCGGCGGCCGATTCGACGCTCGCCACGATCCCCTCCACGAGCGCTCCGCGCGGGGTGCAGTTGTAGGTTCGGTAGGGGCCCTGCCCAAGCCGGCGGCCGGAGGCGAGCGAGCGGCCATCCCCGGCGGGAAGGGCGAAGCCGACGAAGGCCATCACGACCATCGCCAGCATCACGAGTAAGGCCCCGGCGCTGGCGACCATGCAGATCGTCCGGGGAAAGTCGCCGAGCGGTCGGGCGAAATCCCCCCACGGACTCAGAAGGAGCGCGATGAGGAGACTGACCGCGGCGATCCCCAGGTGCCTCCAGGGGAGCTGCTTGGTCTGGTGTCGGGGCTGGTAATCCTCGTCGAGCGCCCAGGCCGGGGCACCGGGAACGTTGGCCGACACCTCCTCCGCACCGGCTTTTGCCACGATCACCGTGACGTTGTCGGGAGCGCCGCGGACGAGCGTCAAGCCGACGAGCGCCGTGCAGGCGTCGCGCGGTGGGAGCTCCTTCAGAAACAGTCCGATCTCCTCATCGGCCACCTGCCCCGACAGGCCGTCGCTGCAGAGGAGGAACACGTCCCCCTGCTCGACCGGATGGGGCCCCTCGATGTCGACTTCGACACGGGTGTGCGGTCCCATCGAGCGGGTGATGACATTCTTCCCCACCGTCCGCTCGGCCTGTTCGCGCGACAGCCCACCCTGGCTCTCGAGCTCCCACACGGCCGAGTGGTCGCGCGTGAGTTGATCGAGCATCGTGCCGCGCAGTCGGTAGGCGCGACTGTCGCCGATATGGCCCACCAGCGCGCCGCGGGGGACGAGGACGAGCGTCGTGCAGGTCGTCCCCATGCCGAGATACTCCGGCTGCCTCCGGCCGCGCAGATTGATCTCGGCGTTGGCCTGCTCGAGGCCACGCAGCAGCGCCAGAGGAGGAGATCGCTGCGCGTTCTTCTCGTAGATCAGCGGGACCTGCTCGGCGGCGATTTTGCTTGCCCGTTCCCCGGCGACATGGGCGCCCATCCCGTCGGCGACGAGGAACATCCAGCCGCGCGACTGATACTGCTGCGGGCTGACCGGCGGAACCACCGCCAGGGAGTCCTGGTTGTTGGCGCGGCGGCGACCGATGTCGGTCTGCTCGCAATACACGAGGGTGGTGCCGGATCCCACGCGTAAACAACCTGAAGGAGGGGGAAAGACGGCCGGGCGGCCTCAAACCGAGGGATTCTAGCGGCCGCGAACGCCTCCGGCGACCGCAAACCGGCCCGGGAAAAGGGGTTTTGGGGGAGGGAACGCTCCCGGCGGCCGGTCTGGCGGCGGCTGGCCCCGATCCCTACGGTATCCGGTATGTCGTTCCTCTGCCCCTACCGCCGTGGCCGAATCGCGTGGCGTGCCGCCCTGGCGGCCGTTCTCCTCGCCGTCGGGGGCGGGTGCGTGCAGCGGCGGATGACGATCCGCTCCAATCCCCCCGGGGCCCTCGTCTACGTCGACGACTATCAGATCGGGACAACGCCCGTCTCGACCGACTTCGTCTATTACGGCACGCGGAAGATCCGTTTGGTCAAGGACGGCTTCGAGACCCTGACGGTGCGCCAGCCCCTGCCCGTCCCCTGGTACGAGGTTTTTCCGCTCGACTTCGTGAGCGAAAACCTCTGGCCTTGGGAGATCCGCGACGAGCGCGTCGTCGATCTGGCGATGGCCCCGGCCGAATCGCAGCCGGCGGAGCTCGTCGTCGCCCGCGCCCAAACCGCCCGCCTCGCCGCCGGCAGCCTGCCGCCGGTGGCCGCAACGCCGCTTCCGGGCGTCGTGGCCCCCCTCCCGCGGCCGCCGCAACAGCCCGCCTTCCCGCCGCCCCCACCCTCCTTCCAGCCGGCGCCCGCTGGCCAGCTTCCGCCCCCCGCCGCCGCCCCGCTCCAGTTCCCCGGCTCGTCGCTCCAGCCGCCGCGCTTCAACGCGCCGGCGCAGGGGATTCCGAGCCTCGGGGCACCTCCCGCCGGGCTGTGAGCCGGCGGCGCCTCGTCGTGCCATAATCTCTGCATGGCATCGATCCCCGGCGACGAAACTCCTTCCAGGCCAGGCCTCCCGGTCGCGCCGCGCGGCGCGCTCGATCGGCTCAAGCTCGCCAAGCTCCGCGCCTGCTTGGCCGAGATCCTCCCTGCCAACGCGTTTTATGCCGCGAAGCTCGGGGCTAGCCGGCCGCTGCCAGAGTCGTTGGCCGAGTTTTCCACCTGGCCGGTGACAACAAAAGAAGAGCTCGTCGCCGGGGCCGCGGCCACCGGTTTGCCTGCGAATCTCACCTATCCGCTGGAGTCGTATGTCCGCTGCCATCGCACCAGCGGCACGCATGGCCGGCCGATGCCGGTGTTTGACACCGCGAGCGATTGGACCTGGTGGATGGAATGTTGGCGGGCGATCCTCGCGCGGCGTGGGGTCGGCCCTGGCGACCGTGTCCTCGTCGCCTCGTCGTTTGGCCCGTTCCTCGGCTTCTGGAGTGGCTTCGACGGCGTGCTGGCCTGTGGCGCGATGGCGATCCCGACCGGCGGGCTGTCGAGCCTCGCCCGCCTGGAGATGGCCCGCAGTCTTTCCGCCACGGTGCTCATGGTGACGCCGAGCTATGCGCTCCATCTGGCCGAAGTGGCGGCGGAGGCGAAGCTCGATCTGGCCGCTCTGCCGATTCGGTTGGTGATCGTGGCCGGCGAGCCGGGGGGATCGGTGGCTGCCGTCCGCGACCGGATCGGGCAGGCCTTTGATGCAGACGTCCTCGACCACGCCGGCGCCAGCGAAGTCGGCCCGTGGGGGGTGGGGGATCGGCACGGCCGGCATCTCGACATCCTCGAGCCCTGGTTCCACCCCGAGTTTCTTTCCGTCGAGACTGGGCATCCGGCCGCTCCGGGGGAGCTGGCCGAGCTGGTCCTCACGACGCTCGGCCGCGTCGGTGCCCCGGTCCTCCGCTACCGCACCGGCGACCTCGTCCGTCCGCGCTGGCCCGACGACGCCGAGGTTGCCGCGGGGGAGAGCCCGTGGGTGAAGCTCGAGGGGGGCGTGATCGGCCGGGCCGACGACATGCTCGTCGTTCGCGGCGTGAACATTTTCCCTGGGGCGATCGATGGGATCGTGCGGAGCTTCCCTGAGGTAGTTGAATACCGGCTCACGGTCTTCTCGCGCGAGAGCCTCGACGAGTTGGCGATTGAGATCGAAGATCGGCTCGACGATCCGCGTCGCGTCGCCCGGGAGCTTCATCTCCGCCTCGGGCTCCGCGTCGGCGTCACGGCAGTACCGGCCGGGAGCCTGCCGCGATTCGAGGGGAAGGGGAGGCGGATCATCGACCGCCGTCACGACACAAGACCGTCACCGAGGAGCGATTCATGAGCGACCCATCGACCCACAAGCCGTCCCCTTCCGCCCATCCCGCATCGATCCGCCGCTTGCCCGACGGCAGCGTGGAGATCGGCTGGAGCGACGGCGTGCGCAGCCCCTATTCGCCGCGGCTTCTTCGCGACGCCTGTCCGTGCGCCACCTGCCGCGAGGAGCGAGCGGCGCCGAAGCCGAAGGGATTGTTTACGGTGCTCTCGCCGCAGGAGCTTGCCCCGCTCTCGATCGCCGGCATGACGCCGGTGGGGCAGTATGCGTACAGCATCGAGTTTTCCGACGGCCACTCCAGCGGCATCTACACGCTCGAGTATCTCCGCGAGCTGGGGTGAGGGGATTGGGCGCTGCAGGCCCGGGCAGCGGTGACGGCGCAGGCCCGTGCAGGCAAGGGCGCCGCTGCGGAGAAAACACGCGCCGTCGCTCTCGTCGCTCGCTGCAGCAGTTGGCCGACCGTCATGGGAGCGTCGGCCAGACCGGACGACCAGCGGCAGCCATCGGGATCATCCATAGGCTGCCCCCAGCGGTGACATAAAGGGTCTTCAGATCGGGCCCGCCGAAGGCACAGTTGGTGGTCTCATCACGCGGGATGGGAATGAGCTGGAGCAGCACTCCGTCGGGAGAAAATACATAGATTCCGGCCGTCGGCTGGGCCTGCGTCTCGAAAGGCGGGTTCTGCTCGTTGAGGCCACCCGCGACGTAGAGTCGTCCCAGGGAATCAAGCTTCATTCCATCTGGTCCACGGGTCTGTTTCCAGTCGTGGATCAGCTTCTGGCTCGCGAAATCTACGGTGCCGTTGGGCTGGAGGTCGAAGCGAAAGAGCTTGCGGGCTCCGCCGACCTTGTCGTTGTTGTTGTCGCCCACGAACAGGTATTTGTCATCGGGGGTCACCACCAGGCCGTTGGGCCGGTCGACTTCATGCGTGATGATGCGGGTGACTTTCCCATCCGGATCGATGCGGTAGACCCCTTCGACCTGCTTTCCCTGCGGGTCGAGCAGTTCGAGAGACGAGCGGTCGCCGTAGCAGGGATCTGAAAAGTAGATGCGGTTTTTCGAGTCGATCGTCAGGTCATTGGGCTGGTTGTAGCGGTGCCCCTGGTAGCGGTCGGTCAGCACCGTGACCGAGCCGTTCGATTCGAGCCGCGAGACGCGCCGGCGGACCGATTCGCAGATCACCAATCGTCCCTGCCGGTCAAACAGCAGCCCGTTGGTCCCCGCCCCTTCCCGGTGGATCGACTGCTTCCCCTCCAGGTCACGACGCATGATGTGGCCGTCGCCGCTGGTTAGCAGGCCCAGTTCGGGATGCCATGCCGGGCCTTCACCGGCCCCGGCCTCGGCCAGCAACTCGGGCTTCGATCCGGGAGCCAGCACCGGATCGGCGGCTGTGCAGCGGCAACAGGCCAGACCAATCCCCACCGTCCAAGGGAACAGGAGCGTGATGCGGAATGTCATGCGTTGCCCTTTGAGCGGGTGCGAGCGATCAGGCCGCTTCGTCCATGAAGACCCGAGCGGCTTTGTGGCCGGCGACACGAATCTCGTCCGCGCTGTTTCCTGCTCAGGCCAGAAGAAGTCGCAGAGGAGCGGCCCCCAGGAGCGCGTCAATGGCGAACCTGCTGGCGGGCCATCACCTGCGAGAGGATCATCGTCAGGAACCAGGCAGGGGAGAACAGCGACGCCGCTAGTTGGGCGCCGCCAAGCTCGAACACCTCATCCGGGGCCGCGCCGAAAGCCACAGCGGCGACGGCGCTGGCTGTCATCACTGCCGCCAGCGACGCCACGACCGACACGGCAGCGACCGTGACCCACCGCGGCCAGCCCGGCTGGCAGGCATAAATCGTCGTCGCCACCATCGCCGTCAGCCCCCAGGCCACCGCCGCCGAAACCAGCGTGGCCATGCCTCCGGCGAGACCGGCGACCGCCAGCGAGAGAGTGAGGAGGAGGAGGATCCCGAACAGGATCGCGCCGCGTTTCTGATCGGTGTCGAGGGCGTGCCGGCCGAGCGGATCGAGGAACAACAGGAGGTTGAAGACGGAGTCGCCCACCCAGGTGAGGAGCGCAAAGGTCCCGTAGGCCGCGAGGAAGATGCCAATCATCCAGCCCTCGGCGTCGCTCGCTGGCTGCCGGCGGGCGAGGGTCCGAGCGACGAAGAAGCCCCCCACCACGATCCCCCAGCGCATCCGTGGCGGAAGCTTCTCGATCCAGAGGAAATAGCCGAGGAGGAAACGGTAGATCGGATTCCGTGCCTTGAGCGCCTCGACGATGCCACTGCGGGCGTACTCGTTTGTCGGGTCGAGGCGGAGCGCTTCGCGGAAGTGTTCGGCCGCCCGGTTCGGATCGCCTCCATGGAGCATCGCCCACCCCTGCGTGGTGTGGGTGGCCGAGTCGTCGGGGTTGCGGCGTAGTGCCCCCTCGATCGTCGCGGCGGCCGCATCGCGATCCCCGAGTTGCAGCAGGGCGCGGGAGCGGGCCGTCGTGCAGCCCTGATCTTCAGGGTCGATCGCCAGGCCGGCATCGGCCGCGGCGAGGGCCTTCTTCCACTGGCTTGTCGACATGTGGATCGCGGCGAGCAGGGAGAAGGAATCGGCGTCGTAGGGATCGAGACGGATCGCCTCCTCGATGGCTGAAGCTGCCTCGGGAAAGCGCTGGCGGTGGAAGAACACCTTTGCCAGGGCGTAATGCGCAAACGGGCTGTCGGGCGTCAGGGCCACGGCCTGTCGGGCATGGTCATCCCCCTCTTTCCAGGCCCCACGCTCGGCGTGGAGCAGCGCCAGGCAGGCGTGCGCTGTGGTATCGCCGGAATCCTCGGCGAGGACGGCGTGAAACTCCCGGATCGCCTCGTCGGGCCGTTCCTGCCGCATGAGCAGCAAGGCGCGTTGTAAGTGGGCGCTCATCGCCGGTTGATCCCCAGATATTTCAGGATGTCGTCGTACATGCCCCCTTCGTTGGAGTAGAGGGCGTGATTCTTGGCGGTGGCAAACCATTCCCGCGTCGTCGGCTTGTGGCGCGCTGCGGCAGCGAGGAGATCGGCGGTCGAGAGCTGCTTGATCGAGCCGGTCTTCATCGCCTCGCGGAGCTTGCCCTCCACGGCCTGATCGACCACGGCGCTGAGATCGGCGCCGGAGTAGTCGGCGGTCTTCTTGGCCACGGCCGCCATGTCGGCGCCGGCGGCCGGCTTGTCGCGGCAAAGGATCCCGAGAATCTGTTCGCGTGCAGGAGTGTCGGGAGGGGGCACGAAGAGGACGCGGTCGAAGCGACCGGGGCGGCGGAAGGCGGGGTCGACGTGCCAGGGAGAGTTCGTGGCGGCGAGGATGAGGACGCCGTCGTTCGAGGCGCTCGCGCCGTCGAATTCCGCGAGAAACTGGTTGATGATGTGCCGGCCGCCGCTGCGCAGCATGTCGCTGCGGCGGGCGCCGAGGGCATCGACCTCGTCGAAGAACAAGACGCACGGGGCGTTCGCCCGGGCCTGCTCGAAGACGTCGTGAAGATTCCTCTCGCTCGACCCGATCCACATGTCGAGGATGTCGGAGATGCCGACGGAGAGAAATCCGGCCTTGATCTCCCCTGCCGTCGCCCGCGCCAGGTGCGTCTTGCCGCAGCCCGGCGGGCCGTACATGAGGATTCCCCCGCCGATCCGCTTTCCGTAGGCCCGATAGAGATCCGGATGGGCCAGCGGATGGATGATCTTGAGGCGGATCTCCTCCTTGAGGTCGTCCATCCCGCCAACGTCGGCGAACCCGATCCGCGGCCGCTCGACGTCGATCCCGAACCGGCCGTCCTCTTCGCGTTCGCGGACGCGCCCCTCCGAGACCTCCCCGCCGTCATCATGGACGCCAAGGCCGAACCGGGCCTCGAAGTCGGCGTCGGTGGCGTCGGGATCCCGTTCGATGCCGAGCCGGTATTGGGCGATAGCGGCGGGGATCTCCCCCCGCGCTGCCAGCAGCCGGGCGTGGATCACAAACACCTCGGCCGGTCCGTCCGGGCGCTTCACCATCGCCTCGATCAGCGCCAGGGCCGCTGACGATTTCTCTTGGCGGAGAAAGGCGCGGACAAGCCCGAGTTGCAGGTTGGCGTCGGTGGGAGCCAAGACCAGGGCGCGGCGGTATTCGACTTCGGCCTCGTCGGCGAGGCCGTGGGCGAGGAGCGAATCGGCAAGGAGCCGGCGGAGAGGGATGTTGTCGGGGGAGCAGGCGAGTGCCTCGCGGAAGGCCTCGTGTGGATCGGATGCAGCCATGGGTTGGTGAGACACTGTCCTGAAAGGAATTGCCGCGAGCTTCCGGGGCCTTGAGGCCTTCGGGCGCGGAGGGGGGCCGGGGCATCGATCCGGTTTCGCGGGGCGGTCCCCTCACTGGGCGGTGGGTGAGCCCCCCACACAAGATACTTCCCCCGATGCGGCATCGCACGCCTTCGGTTTCGGCCTCCGAGGATCGCGTGCCAGGCGGGCTCCCCGGAATGCTCGGCGGGAGGTGGCGAGCATCCAAAGAAAGATCGCGAGGGCCGCAAGGGGGCGAAGGGCTTGGAGCATGGTTGTCATCATCGTCGCGGTCTCCTCATGGTCTTGTCGCCGCAGGAAGTTGCCCTCGTCAACGGTCAGTGACGGACCCGCCTTCCGGTCATGAACACCGACACGATCATCGCGACGAACCAGAAAAAGAAGAATACGCCAGTCGACCCGTTCACGTGTTCGAGTTGGAGAATGTCGCGGAAGTTCATCCTGATCGAAGTTCCTGCCAACAGCAGTGCCGTCGACATTACGGCCGTTGCTGTGACACCGCCCACGATGACCACCATCGTCGCTCGTGGCCAACCGTCGGCGCAGGCATGGATCGTTGTCGCGACCACGGCCGTGAGGGCCCATTGAATCGCCATCACGATCGCCGCAGTTGATCCTGTGGCCATACCGACCGCGGCGGGAATCAGGGCCACCGTGAGCAGGGTCCCGAAGAGGATCGCGCTCTTCCTCTGGGACCTGCTGAGCGCGTGCCGGCCGACCGGATCGAGGAACAGGAGAAGATCGAACGCGGGGTCGCCGACCCAGGTGAGAGTGGCGAAGACGCCATAGATCGAGAGCACGATGCCGATGATCCAGACTTCGGTGGGGTTGGTCGGTGGTCTCTCGGCGATAACCTCGGCAGCAACAGCCCCTCCCACGACCAGGAGCCACCGCACCAGTGGGAGCGTTTTTCCCATCCGGAGGAAACAAATGAGGAGCCGGCGGTAGAGCGGATTTCTGGCTTTGAGGGCCTCAACGATGCCCAAGCGGGCGTACATGCCCTCCGGATCGGTTCGCAGGGCTTCACGAAAGTGGGCGATGGCACGCTGCGGATCGCCGGCGTGCAGCATCGCCCATCCTTGAGTGGCGTGTATTGCCGAATCGTCCGGCTTTCTCCGCAATGCCTCGTCGATCGTCGCGGCCGCGGCTTCACGGTCGCCGAGCAGCAACAGCGTCCGGGATCGCAAGGTCGTGCAGCCGGGGTGCTCGGGATCGATTGCCAGGCCGTCGTCGGTGGCTTTCAGGGCTTTCGTGTAGTCAGCGGTCGATAGGTGGATGGCGGCCAACAGGCGAAACAAATCCGCATCGTGCGGATCGAGAAGGATCGCCTCGGTGATCACCGAGGCGGCCTGATCGAACCGATTGCGGTGGAAGAAAACGATCGCCATTGCCTTGTGCGAGAAGGCTCGATCCGGGGACAGGGCCACGGCCTGCTGGGCATGGTCATTGGCCTGTTTCCAGGCCCTGCGCTGGGCGTGCAGGATCGCCAGACAGGCATGCGCCGTAGCATCGACCGGATCTTCCGTCAGGGCCCCGTGGAATTCCCTGATCGCCTCGTCGGGCCGGTTGCGGTCCATCAGCAGCAGGGCTCGTTCCCGGTGCCGGCTCATCGTCGACCGATTCCGATCTGCTCGTGGATGTCGTCGTCCATTCAGTCTTTGTTGGCATCGAGGTGGTTAACGTTGGCGGTCGCGAGCGATTCTCGAATCGTCGGCCCGCGTGGGGTACCCGTCGCCCCGTCGCTCACAGATACTTCCGCCGGTTGACGGTGGCCCGCCACCGGCCGGAGAGGGCGATGTCGGTGAGCTGACTTTGGGTGAACGAGCTGCCATGCTCGAGGATCGCCCGGCGGACCACCTCGCGGACGTCGGCCCCGGTTGCCCCCTCGAGATGCTCGGCCATGGCGTGGAGATCGATCGAGAGCCCGAGCGGCTCGAGATGCCGGCCGAGGATCCGGGCCCGCGACTGGGCGTCGGGCATCGGCAGCGTGACGACCATGTCGAACCGGCTCGAACGCTGCGCCGCTGGGTCGAGCGATTTGGGGTCGTTTGTCGTCGCGATCGTGAGCACGTCCTCGCGCTGCCGGACGCCGTCGAGCGTGGCGAGGAAGTCGGCAAGGGCGGTGTTGTCGCCGCCGGAGTCACGGTGGCCGAGGACGAGATCGATGTCGTCGAGGACGATGAGCGTCGGCCCGAAGGTGTCGCTCTCGGCGTAGAGATCGGCCAGGGCATGCCGCATCGAGGTGGCATCGGCAAGGATCGTCGTGTACTGCCCGACGAGGCTCGCGGCGATGACGCGGACGAGGTGCGTCTTGCCGACGCCCGGCGGCCCGGCAATGAGGAGGCCGCGGCTCGTTCCCAGGCCGAGCGACCGGAGGAGCTCGCGACGCGTCGTGGCGGCGGCCAGGAAGACGTCGATCTCGCGCCACAGGTCGTCGGGGAGGATCAGCCCCTCGCGCCGGCTGTCGATCGCCGGGCTGACACCGACCCGGATGCAGCCGTCGTTGACGCTCGCCTGGAGGACGCGGCCGCGGAGAGGATTGTCGCCCGACTTGAGCCGCTCCCGGAACGAGGCGAGGAGCGCTTCGGCGACCCCCTTGTCGGCGTTCGAAGAGAGGATGGCAAACTCCCGCGACCAGTGGCGATCGTCGACGAGGACGCAGAGCCCCTTCGCGGCGAGCGTGCCGGCGGGGAAGAAGGCGACGAGCCGGCCCGGCACCGTCACCTGGGTGTTGGCCCCGTGCTCGTCGAGGCCGAGGTCGAGTTGCGACCAGGTGGGGGGAAGGCCGTCGCCGGGGGAGCCAATGATCACGGCATCGCCATGCTTGGCGATCTCGAGGCGGAGCATGTTGCCGAGGATCGCCAGCGACGTGGATGGGCCGGTGAACCGGGTGCTCGCTAGCGCCAGCGGATCGATCCCGAGGTGACGCGTGGCAAACTGCGCCGGCGTGGCCACCGAGGCGGGCTCGTTGCCGACAAGCTCACCGAGCACCTTGAGCGCGGCTCGGCTCTCGTCGCTGGCCGCAGTGAGGATCTCGTCGACGGTGCGGGTCGATTTCGGGGCGGCGGGATCGGCGGTCATCGTTGGTCCTCGGGAGCAGGGGCAGGCGGGTCGGTGGATGGCTCGGCGTCGGCCGCCCGGGCGGAGCGGGCCTCGGCCTCGCGGCGGATCTCTTGCTTGGCCGCCTCGAGCCGCTCGGGCCAGCGGAAGCGGGGGGCCGTGGCAGGATCGTAGCCGGCGAGATGGCCACCCAGACGCGTGGCGGGCTTCGTGTAGCGCAGTTCGGTGTCGCCAAACACCTCCTTGCAGAGGGCGGCGAGGCGCGGATCGTAGTCGACAAGCTCGCTCCGCAGATGGACGTGGTTGTGATCGTGGTCGTTGACGCGGTTGTTGTCGAACCAGCACTGCACCCCCTCGGCGAAATACTCGTGGTGGTTCACCGCGGCGTATTTCCCCTTCCACAAGCCATCACGCATCGCGGCGTCGTAGGCGGCCTGGAGCCGGGCGTCGAAGGAGGGATCGACGTTCGACATTCCGCGCAGATGGATGACGTGGGCAAACTCGTGGATGAGGATGCACTCAGCCGCGTAGGGGTCGCCGTCGTAGGCGAGGAGATTCTCCTCCCCACAGGAGCTGTAGGGATCGGTCTCGCTGCCGCCGGTGCCACGGGCCCGGGCGTCCCAGAAATCGCGGCCGGAGATGCCGGGAAATCCCTCCATCGCAGCGGCGGCGAGGAAGGCGAACTCGGGGAGATCGGTGGTGTATTCGTCGTGGCCGAGGATGCACAGCCGCGCGCCTGATTCGATGAGCGCCTGGCGGACGTCGGGGCGGGCCGCGAGCAGGGCGTCGACGAGATAGGCCGCCTCGAGGAGGGCGAAGTCGCTCACGGCCGCCGAGGCGACGATCGGAAAGCCATTGGCACTGGTGAACTTCGCATGGAAGGGATCGACCTTGAGCGCGGCCGGCGGGGGGATGACACGCCCCACGCCGGCAGCCGCGTCGACGGCGGCGGCGCCGGCCTCGCCCGGCCGGAACACGAAGGCCTTCACCGGCTGGCTGGCGACGGTGTGCTCCTCGGCGCGGGAGTCGCGGCCGACTATTGCAAAGGCCTGCCCGGGGGATGCGGCGAGGATCGTGTTGCCCCCGGGAGCGACCTCGCCGGCCGCGGTCCGGCCGCCAACGTCATCGAAGGCGATGATCTCCGCCGGCTCGGCCGAACGGTTGAACACCTGGAGCCGGACGGTGGTGGGGCGAGGCTCAGCGCCGATCGCCACCGGGGCAAGGAGCGCAAGCCACACTCCGAGCGCCGCCAGGCCTCTGACCTGCCGCGGCGGATTCCGCACGGCACTCATGCCGGGAGCCCGCAGGCGACGGCCGAGACGACGGCGGCGATCCGCACCGCGTCGTGGCAGGTATCTTCGCTGGCGCCGACATGGAGGAGGCTCTTCTCGTGGTTCTGGAGACAGAGCTCGCAGCCGGCCAGCGCCGCGCAGGCGAGGCTCATGAGCTCGAAGTCAAGCTTCGTCGTCGCCGGCTGGATCATCCGGCTCATCCGCAGCCGTGGCGGACGGGCGTCGTAGCTCTCCTTGTGGATCATGTGGCGGAAGCGGTAGTAGACGGTGTTCATCGCCATCAGCCCCGCGGCGGCCACGCCGTCGGAGAGCACGGCCGCGGCGGCGTCGGGCAGGCCGGCCTGCAAATCGCTCTGGAGTGCCTCGACGAGCGGGTGGCAGCGGAGGAAGCGGGCGGAGGCGAGCGCCGTGCCGAGCGCCTGGGCGGGGGTGAGGTTCTCGCCGGCGAGGACGCTCGACAGATTGAGGCGGATGTCCTTGAGATCGTCGGGGAGGGTGTCGCGGAGAGCGTCAAGGGCGGGGGTGGCGATCGACATGGGGGCTTCCGGAGGAGGAGCGGGCAGAGAGGGCGGCAGGCGCGCCGGGCCCGGGAATTGTAGCCGTTCGTTGATGGATCGGCGGGCTGGATGGTAGGGTTTGCGCGTTTGCCCGCAGCCTGCCCCGGCCCTAACCGTTGCCCCCCGCCCCTTTGCTCCGGCGCCGAGCCCGGATCCCTCCATGCCCCGCCGAGACGACCTCCACACGATCCTCCTCATCGGCTCCGGGCCGATCGTCATCGGCCAAGCCTGTGAGTTCGACTACTCCGGTACCCAGGCCTGCAAGGCGCTGCGCGAGGATGGCTACCGCGTCGTCCTCGTCAATTCCAACCCGGCCACGATCATGACCGATCCGGACACGGCCGACCGGACCTACATCGAGCCGCTCACCTGGCAGATGCTCGAGAAGGTCATTGAAATCGAGAAGCCCGACGCGATCCTCCCCACGCTCGGCGGCCAGACGGCGCTCAACCTCGCCATGGAGCTCGACCGCCACGGTGTTCTCGCCCGGCACGGGGTGGAGATGATCGGGGCCAAGGCCGACGCCATCAAACGGGGCGAGGACCGGGAGATCTTCAAGGAGACGATGCGGAAGATCAGCCTCGAGACCTGCCGCGGCCGGATCGTGCGGTCGCTCTCGGAGGCCCGCGAGGTGCTCGCCGAGGTCGGCCTGCCGGCGGTCATCCGCCCGAGCTTCACCCTTGGCGGCTCCGGCTCCGGGATCGCCTACAACCGCGACGAGTTCGACTCGAAGGTGCAGCGCGGCATCGATCTGTCGCCAGTGGGGGAGGTGCTCGTCGAGGAATCGATCCTCGGCTGGAAGGAATACGAGATGGAGGTGATGCGCGACGCCGACGACAACGCCGTCATCATCTGCTCGATCGAGAACTTCGATCCCTGTGGCATCCACACCGGCGACTCGATCACCGTCGCCCCGGCGATGACGCTCACCGATCGGCAATATCAGCGGATGCGCGACGCCAGCTTCGCCGTCATCCGCGCCATTGGCGTGGCCACCGGCGGCTCGAACATCCAGTTTGCCGTCCATCCGACGAACGGGCGGATGATCGTCATCGAGATGAACCCGCGTGTCAGCCGCTCCTCGGCGCTGGCGAGCAAGGCAACCGGCTTCCCGATCGCCAAGATCGCCGCCAAACTCGCCGTCGGCTGGCGGCTCCACGAGCTCCCCAACGACATCACTCGGCGGACGAAGGCCTGCTTCGAGCCCTCGATCGACTATGTCGTCGTCAAGGTGCCGAGGTTCGCGTTTGAGAAGTTCCCCGAGGCCGACAGCCGCCTGACGACACAGATGAAGAGCGTCGGCGAGACGATGGCGATCGGGCGGACCTTCAAGGAGGCCTTTCAGAAGGCGCTCCGCGGTCTCGAGGTGGGGGCCTTCGGCCTCGGCTGCGACGGCAAGGATCTGTGGGGGACGCCGGCCGAGCCGTCGCGCGACGATATCGTCGCCAAGATCTCGATCCCCGATCCCGACCGGGTGTGGTATCTCCGCTATGCCTTCAAGGCGGGAATGACGCTCGAGGAGATCTACGAGGCGACGGCGATCGACCGCTGGTTCCTCGATCAGATCCTCCAGATCGTCGAGATGGAGGCGCTCCTGGACTCCCTCGGCGAGCTTGCCGCGGTCGATGACGGGCTTCTGCGGTCTGCCAAGCAGGCCGGCTTTTCCGACCGCCAGCTCGCCACCCTGCTGGGGGTCGCCGAGATGGATGTCCGCGACGATCGGAAGCGGCGCGGGATCGTCGCCACCTACAAGTCCGTCGACACCTGTGCCGCCGAGTTCGAGGCCCAGACTCCCTACTACTACTCCTCCTGGGAGGAGGAGGACGAGACCCGCCCGAAGGCCGCGGGGAAGAAACGGGTGATGATCCTCGGCGGCGGCCCCAACCGCATCGGCCAGGGGATCGAGTTCGACTACTGCTGCTGCCACGCCAGCTACGCGCTCCGCGAGATGGGGATCGAGAGCGTGATGGTCAACTCGAATCCCGAGACGGTGAGCACGGATTACGACACCAGCGACATGCTCTTCTTCGAGCCGCTCACCTGCGAAGATGTGCTGAACATCGCCGACCGCATCCAGCCTGACGGCGTGATCGTCCAACTCGGCGGCCAGACGCCGCTCAACCTCGCCCGAGCGCTGTCTGCCGCGGGGCTGCCGATCATCGGCACGAGCGTTGACACGATCGAGCAGGCGGAGGATCGCGAGAAGTTCAAGGCGCTCCTCGAGCGGCTCGAGCTCCGGCAGCCGGCCTGCGGCATCGCCCGGACGCTCGAGCAAGCCCGCCGCGAGGTGCAGCGAATCGGCTTCCCGTCGCTGGTGCGTCCGAGCTTCGTCCTCGGCGGACGAGCGATGGAGATTTGCTACGACACAGCGCAGTTCGAGCGCTACGTCGCCGAGGCCTTCGCCGTCGCCCAGGGGCAGCCGGTGCTCATTGACCGCTTCCTCGAGGATGCCATCGAGGTCGACGTCGACTGCATCGCCGACGGCCGCGACGTGATCGTCGCAGGGGTCATGGAGCACATCGAGGAGGCTGGGGTCCATTCCGGCGACTCGGCCTGCTGCATCCCGCCGCACAGCCTTCCCGAGGATGTGGTGGCGGAGATCAAGAAGGCGGCGATCGGCCTCGCCCGCAGCCTTGGCGTGATCGGTCTGATGAACGTCCAGTTCGCTGTCAAGCGCGAAGATGGCCAGCCGACGCTCTACGTGATCGAGGTCAATCCGCGGGCCAGCCGGACCGTGCCGTTCGTTGCCAAGGCAACCGGGCTTGCGGTGGCGAGGGTGGCGGTCAAGGTGATGGCGGGGGTGTCGCTCCGGGAGCAGGGAATCGTTGCTGACCCGGTACCGTCGCAGTTCAGCGTCAAGGAGAGCGTCTTCCCATTCGTGAAGTTTGCCGGCGTCGACATCGCCCTCGGCCCCGAGATGCGGTCGACCGGGGAAGTGATGGGGGTGGCCGACCGGTTCAGCAGGGCCTTTGCCAAGAGTCAACTCGCCGCCGGAATCCTCCTCCCCGAGAAGGGGACGATCTTCTTGAGCGTCGCCAGCCAGCAGGCCAAGGATCAGATCGTCGAATGTGCCCGTAGGCTCGTGGCCATGGGCTTTGAATTGATTGCCACCTCCGGCACCGCCCGAGCCCTCACCGCCGCCGGGATTCCGGTGGAAACGGTGAAGAAACTCCAGGAAGGGCATCCGAATCTCCTCGACCACCTCATCGACGGCCGGGTGCACCTCATCTTCAACACACCCCGCGGCAAAGGGGCCCGCACCGACGAGGGGCGGATCCGCGCCGCCAGCGTGCTCCATGGCGTGCCGTGCATCACGACGCTCCCCGCCGCCGAGGCCTGCGTGCGGGCGATGGAGGGGATGCGGACCGATCCGCTCACCGTCCAGGCGATCCAAGACCGGTTTCCGGTCCCTGACGTCGCGGCCGAAGCGCTGAAGAGCTGAAGGGTGGTTGTCCATCCGCCGGCATAACCGGCGGGATTCACCAGCCTTCATTGCCGGGGAGCAAGACGATGTCGGATCCACCGATGACCATCGACAAGATCAAGGGCGTGTTGATCGTCCTGATCGTGGTCGGCCACAACTTCCTGATCACGTCCGCCGTGCCGGGCCTGTACAGGATCCTCTACTGCTTCCACGTTGGAGGTTTTTTTCTCCTCTCGGCGTGCCTGTCGAGGCATCCATCCGATGGGCGCAAACTTGCCGACAAATCCTTCCGGTACTACGTGCCGTATGCCCTGTTCCTCACGCTCTACTCGATCGTCTTTTCCTTGATGGTCGCCGGCGGGCGGAATCCCGCGGACACGCTCCGCGATTACGTCGCGAGTCTGGTGGTGCCGACAGCAGATTCCATCAAGTCCGCCTCGGGAGTCTTGATGCTCTGGTTTCTCCCCAGCCTGATCTGTTTCACGGTCTTCGACTTGTTGCAAAGGCGGCTGGGGCCGTGGGCGGGAATGTTGATCACTGCGGTGTGTCACGCCTCGATCGGGTGTCTTCCTCGCGAATGGTTCGCGGGAGTGCCATGGTTCATGCCGGCGGCTGGTTTCATGCTCTTTCCGGCGGCGGTAGCCCGTGAACTCTGGATGCGGGAGGCCCGGATCGCGCGGTTCGTGCCGGCATTTTTCCTCGCCCTCCTCTTTGGTGGATGGGTCTGGAAAGCCGGTTACTTCTGTGATTTGTCGTTGAACGCGGTGCCCGGTATCGATTCCCCCCTTCATCTCCTGGCAGTCGATGGATTTTTACTGTCGGCTTTTTTTGCCATCCGTGGGCTACCTCTTCCCCGAACTGCCGAGCGAGTGTTTGCGCTCCTCGGACGCGAGTCGCTCTCGATCTACTTGTTTCACACGCTCGTTTTCTACGCGTTGCTGAAATTAAGACCGCAAAGTGTGTTGGGCGAATGGGCAGGCGGTGTCGTGGTTGCGACAGCCACGATTGCGATCGCATGGAGCCTCGGCCGCCTCATCTCCCGGCTGCCGCGGCTCCGTGGGATCGTCTTTCCGGCCGATCGCCGCCAGTTCCTCGCGAGCCTGATGAACCTCAAGCGGGCCTGAAGCCGTTGTCCAAAGAGGCTCCTCAGCAGAATCCGTGGGTGAAAACGGGGCTTGAGGGCGGTCCTGCGACGAGCGTCAAGAGAGCCCCTGTGGGCTATTGGCTGCCGTCAGCGGAGTTCCAGCTCGGATGGATTGGAATCCTCCAGGGCCCGGCATCTCGCCATGCGACCTGCCGCTTCGCGGGTTCCCTCCCGCACCGCCAAACCCGGGAATGCGGCGGCTGTTCGCCGCCTCGAAGCACCGGAATATCGCGGTGTTCTTCGTCTACGCCTTGCGGCGAGTCGATTGCCCGAAGTGCGGCGTGACCGTCGAGAGCGTGCCGTGGGCCGAGGGCAAGGAGCATCTGACGACGACCTACCGCTGGTTCCTCGCTCGGTGGGCGAAGCGGCTGTCGTGGGAGGAGACTGCGGTCGCCTTCAACACGACATGGGACAACGTGTTTCGAGCCGTAAAACATGCCGTTTTGTGGGGCCTCGCCCATCGTGATCTCTCCGGGATCGAGGCGATCGGCGTGGACGAGATCCAGTGGCGCAGCGGCCACACCTACCTCACACTCGTTTACCAGATCAGCGGCGCCAAGCGACTGCTGTGGGTCTCCCACGAGCGAACCGAACAGAGCTTGCGACGCTTCTTCGAGATTCTGATCGATGACGTCAAAGCCGGGATCGAGTTTGTCTGCAGCGACATGTGGAAGCCCTATCTCAAGGTGATTGCCGAGCAGATCCCCGCCGCGATCCACGTGCTCGATCGATTGCACATCATGCGAAATCTTGTCCGGATGGGTTCGACTTGTCATAAGGCTTCGCTTTTGCGAGGTATTCAGTCTTCCATCGCTTGACAATGTCCGTGACACCATCGCTCATTCTATTGAGTTGGTCCACCACTTCTCGCATTTCGTTGCGGTATGGGACCGAGTTCGCTCCCATCCGCGCAAAAAGCGCAGCGGACTCCTGCATCTGTTTCGCGAGCTCTTCCTGTGGCGTACTTGCAGTCGTCATTTCTTGCTGCCCTTTCGCGGCTTGGCCGCCGTTTTTTCCTCAATGGCGGGTAGTCCCGCTTGTTCCTGGGCCAGTTCGTAGAACTCGTGGAGCTTGGCTTGGAGCAGCTTCTTATCGGGCATTCGGGTCTGGTACGCGGCGACCAGAGCGGGCGACATCGCCCGGTTCAGAGCATATTCAACGACCTCGTGATTCTTCGTCGCACAAAGCAGTACTCCAATCGTTGGCTGCTCATGCGGCTTCTTCACGTCGCGGTCGAGAGCCTCCAGATAGAACTGGAGTTTGCCAAGGTGTTCCGGCTCGAACTCGACGACTTTGAGTTCAAACGCGACCAGGCAGTTGAGTGCGCGATTAAAGAACAGCAAATCGAGTTCAAAGTCTCGTCCGCCAACCTGGACCGGGTAATGACTGCCAACGTAGCAGAAGTCGCGGCCAAGTTCGATCAGGAACCTCCTTAGCTGCTCGACCAGCCCACGTTGCAGGTCGGCCTCGGAATGCCCCGGCGGAAGGTCGAGGAACTCGACGAGGTAGCTGTCCTTGAAGACAGTGGCGACGTCGGGATGCAATTGTCGCAGCGGTGCTGCGACTTTTACCGGGGACGTGACAACCCTCTCGAAAAGCGCTCCGTTGATCTGGCGTTCCAGTTCCCGGCTCGACCAATTCTCGGAAGTCGCCATGCGGAGATAAAACTCTCGCTCTTCGGCTCGTTTCGACTTGGCCAGGATGAGCAGATTGTGGGTCCAGGGCAATTGTCGCAGCAGTGCTGCGACTTTTTCGTCTCCCCGGTAGGTCTCGTAGAACTGCCGCATCCGAAAGAGGTTGGCGCGGGTATATCCGCGCAGGCCGGGATGCGTTCGGGCGATGTGGGCGGCCAGTTGCTCGACCACGCTTTCGCCCCAGGCCGCTGATTCAATTTTGTTGCTGATGTACTCGCCGATGCTCCCGTAAAGCTCGATGAGCGTTGTGTTGACGGCAGCGACGGCGCGTATCCGTGCGGCGTCGATCAGCCGAAGGACTTCGTCGAAGTCGGCTGGCGACGGTAGATTCGGGGTGGCTTGCCGGGCCAAGAACTGTTTTGTGCTCTTCTGGGGTGTTTTGCTCATGCTGGCTCCTTGGCCTGGGCCTGCAGTTTATCCAGGTCATAGTTGGCACTGGTAGCCTTAAAGTCCGGCTCCTTCTCGAAGGGCGTTCGGCAAGACCGAACGACGGTCGTGTCCCGGGCGATGACGACAATGGCCAAGATGTGCTCGTCGGGCTTGTTGAGGCCGGTGAGGATTTCGTTTTTGGTGATGGTGAGGGTCTTCGCCAGGGCGATTGCACCATATCACAAATGCTGACAAGGCCTTTGAGCAGGTAGTCGTCGTCCCAACCCGCTGAGAGCTGCTTGTGTTTCACCCCGAGCTTGGCCGTCTTCTCATTCTTGAGCAGCATCAGCGCGATTCTGCGGAGGATGCTGAAGTTGGCGTCGGCGTTTCCCTTCCGGATACGGCAATGGTCTTCCCGGGCCGTTCCATCCAGTTGCCAGTGCAGCTCGCTCTCGATCGCCCATCGACCCTTGACGATCGCAGCGAACTTCTTGACCGGCATTTGTCTGCTCAGAATAGAGTAACGGATATTGACGCATTCCATTCCGTCACTCTCAGTTTTACTGATGACCATGCCGATCGCCTTGAGCTCCGGCCAACGATCGCTGTCGGGCAGCCCGTGTGGTACGCTGCAGACGTAGCGCCATCGCGATTCCCTCGGGCCATGGCCCTTGTTCGTACTGTGCCTGTGGCGGACGGGCGTTGTCGGCATCTTGCCATCCAGGTATTCGGCGAAGACCTTTTCGATTCCGTCGCGCAGCGCTCCCTGATTCCCTTTCACGTTGAGGACGGAGTGGCCTCCGAGGCCCGCCACCGGGGCAGGGTCTGCATCGGCCGCGTCGAGGTGGACGATGAGGCCCGCGGGGAGCTCGGCGGAGCAGGTCGCCGGCTTCGACCCGACGGCAAACATGGCAACCGCCAGGGCGACGAGGGCATGGCCTGCGATGAGGTGGAAAAAACCGGGCATGATCGAGTCTCCAGCAGGAAGCTTTGACCCTACACTCTTTTGTCACACATCCTCCCACCAGCCGGCCCGGCCATGACACCCGATCGCTCTCCCTCCGGCCCCGTCGTGGCCGCCGGGCTGTCGCCGGCCTGGCAGACGATCATGCGGTTTACTTCGCTCGAAGCCGGGGAGGTTAATCGGGCCAGCGAGGTGTGGCGCGGCGCCAGTGGCAAGGTGCTCAATGTCGCGGTGGCGCTGGCCACCCTCGGGGGCGGATGCCGAGCGGTGACGGTGATGGGGGGGGCGGCCGCCGGATGGACGGCGGTGGAGTTGGCTGGGTTCGGAATCGAGCTTGTCGCCGTGCCGATCGCCGCCGACACCCGCTGCTGCACGACGCTCCTCGACGACGCCACGGGGAGGACGACGGAGCTTGTCGAGAATGCCCCGCCGATCACCCCCGGGGAGCTGGCCCGATTCGTGGCGGGCTACGAGGGGGCGGTGGCGGGGGCCGCCGCGGTCGTGCTCTCGGGATCGCTCCCCGCCGGCACCCCCGCGACGATCTACCGCGACCTCCTCGAACGCACCCCCTGTCCGGCGATCGTCGACGCCCGCGGCCCGGAGCTCGTCGCGGCACTTTCCTGCCGACCGTTGCTTGTGAAGCCGAATCGGGAGGAACTGGCCAGAACGGTCGGCCGTCCGCTCGCAGGTAAAACCGATCTCCGCGCCGCCATGGAATCGCTTCGGGAGCGGGGAGCCGCATGGGTGCTCGTCACCGATGGGGCGAAGCCCGCGATCCTGCTCGGTCCGTCGGGCTGCTTCCACATTGTGCCACCGCGCCTCGAGCGCGTCGTCAATCCGATCGGCTGCGGCGATTGCCTCGCCGCGGGAATTGCCGATCAGATCGGCAGCGGCCGGGAGCCCCTCGAGGCGATCCGCTTCGGCATGGCCTGCGCCAGCTTCAACTGCGGCACCCTCCTTGCCGGGCGTCTGGATCGATCGGTGGTCAATCGTCTGTCGGGCTCGGTGGAAGTCGCCCGGATCGACGTGGCCGGCGGAAAAACCTGATCGTGAAGGCTATACTCCGAGGCCATGAATGAACCCCGCACGCCACGCCTTGATGCAAAAACAGCCAGCGTCTGGGATCTCGACGGCACCCTGCTCTCCACCGACGTGTTCGGCGAGAGCCTGACAAGGTTGCTCCTCGGCCGGCCTTGGATGATTCCGCAGGTGCTTGTCTGGCTCGCCGCGGGGCGGTCCTCCTGCAAAGGGCACGTGGCGGCTGCCACCCTCGATTCCTGGACGCGTTGGCCGGTCCGCCCGGAGGCCGAGAGGCTGATCGCGGAGGCGAGGCGCGCTGGCAATCCGGTGGTGCTGGCGACGGCGGCCCACGAGAGCGTGGCAGCGCGGATCTCGGCCGATCTGGGGCTGTTTGACGCCGTCCTCGCTTCCCATGCGGGGGTCAATCTCAAGGGGGCACGGAAACTCCAGGCGGTCACCGATTGGGTCCGGGCCAACGGCTGCAACGGTTTTTCCTATGCGGGGGATGCGAGCGCCGATATCCCCCTGTGGCGGGCGGCGAACCTCGTCATCGTTGTCGAGCCGACCGCCGGGTTGGAGCGGCGCGTGCGCGAGCTTGGCAAGCCGGTTGAGGTGATCGGGGAACGTCGCAGTATTCCACGGTCGCTCCTCCGCTCCCTGCGGCCCCATCAGTGGGTCAAGAATCTCCTCGTCTTCCTGCCGATGATCCTGGCGCACAAGTTCGACGTCGCCACGATCACTGCGGTGATCTGGGCCTTCGTGGCATTCTCCGCCTGTGCCTCGACGGTCTATGTCGTCAACGACATCGCCGATCTGCCTGCCGACCGGGAGCATCCCAAGAAGCGTCATCGCCCCTTGGCGAGCGGCCGACTGCCGATCACCTGGGCCGTCGCCGCCGGGGCGGGGCTGCTCCTCGGGGCCGCCATGATCTCCGCCATCGTCCTCACGCCGGCCTTCGGCCTGATCCTCGTGGTCTACATGGCCACCAATCTCGCCTACTCCACCTGGCTGAAGCGGAAGCCGATTCTCGACGTGCTGATGCTCGCGGGGATGTATGCCGTCCGAGTCGAGGCCGGCGGGATCGCGGCCGGTGTGCCGTTGAGTATGTGGATCCTCGCTTTTTCACTGTTCTTCTTCACGTCATTGGCGTTTGCCAAGCGCTGTGCCGAGCTCCGACGGCACGCTTCCGATGGGGGGCATCGGCCAGCGGGGCGCGGCTATCTCGTCGAGGATCTTCCCATCCTCGAGGGCTTCGGTGCGGCCAGTGGCTACGTGTCGGTGCTTGTCCTCGCGCTCTACATGAACAGCCCCGAAATGCACATTCTCTACGGGGAAAGCCGGATCCTCTGGCTCATCTGTCCGCTGGTGCTCTACTGGATCACCCGCGTCTGGCTCCTCGTGCATCGCGGTCATCTCGACGAGGATCCCGTGGTTTTCGCCATCCGTGACCGGGTCAGCCTCTGCATTGCCGGGGTCTGTTTCTGCCTCGTGATCATCGCGGGCCTGGTGCGAGAGGGGGTGGCAGCATGAGCCCCGCTCCCCAGACGTTGAGCGGATGGGGGAGATTTCCCGTTGGCGACGCCGTCGTCGCGACCCCGGCCGACCGGGCGGGGATGGCACGCGTTGTGGAGGGGGATCACGGGGCCGGCCTCATCGCCCGCGGGCTCGGCAGGGCCTATGGAGACTCGGCCTTCGTCGCGGGGGGCACGGTCGTCGAGACAGCGCGGATCGATCGCTTTCGGGGCTTCGATCCGCAATCGGGGCTCCTCGACGTCGAGGCCGGTGTCAGTTTCGCCGAGATCATCGCCCTCTTCCTGCCGCGCGGATGGTTCCTGCCGACGACGCCTGGGACGAAGTACGTGACCGTCGGGGGGGCCATCGCGGCCGACGTCCACGGGAAGAACCACCATCGGCACGGGTCGATCGGCATGTTCGTCGAGCGGATCGACGTGATGGTGGCCGACGGGACCGTGGTGCGCTGTTCGCGCGGCGAGAACGCGGACCTCTTCCATGCCACCCTCGGCGGCATGGGGCTCACCGGCATGATCATGGCCGCTTGTTTTCGGCTCGTGCGGGTCGAGACGTCGCGCGTGACCGTCGACTACCATCGCACCGCCGACCTCGAGGAGACCCTGACGGTGTTCGAGTCCGGGGATGCCGGCAGCGAGCATTCGGTGGCCTGGATCGACTGCATGGCCTCAGGGCGGGCGATGGGACGGAGTGTCGTGATGCAGGGGAGAAACACCCCGCTCGGCGAACTGTCGCCCGAGGCCCGGCGGGATCCGTTCGGGCTGCCGCGGAAAAGGGTCAAGTCGGTCCCCTTCACGCCGCCGGTGGGCCTGCTCAATAGCTTGAGTGTGAGGGTCTTCAACGAAGTCTTCTACGCCGCGCACGGGAATCGGCGCAAGGTCGTCGATCTCGACACGTTCTTTTATCCGCTCGATTCCATCCGTCATTGGAACCGCCTCTACGGCCCCCGCGGATTCATTCAGTATCAGGCGTTCTTTCCTCGGAAATCTTCGCTCGACGGCCTCCGCGAACTGCTCTCCACCATCGTGGCCAGCGGCGCTGCTTCGTTCCTCGCCGTGCTCAAGAGTTGTGGGCCGGCCGATGGCTCGATGTTGTCGTTTCTCGAGCCTGGGCACACGCTCGCCCTCGACATTCCCTACCGGCGGGGCGTGATCGAGGCCCTCTGCGGCCGTCTCGACAGGATTCTCCTTGAGCACGGCGGCCGTCTCTACCTCGCCAAGGACGCACTCATGGATGGAACCACCTTCCGGGCGATGTATCCGCGTCTCGACGAGTTTCTCGCCGTGAAGCGGCGGTACGACCCGGCCGGCCTGTTCGCCTCCTCCCAATCGAGGCGCCTGGGAATCACCCCCGCCTGACGCCCCGCTCCCCATCCCGTGTTCCAGGAAACTGTTCATGAGCCGTACCCCGAAACGGGATGCCCCCCGCAATGTGATCCTTGTCGGGGCGACGTCGGGTATCGCACGCCCGCTGGGGCGGAGGCTCGTAGCGCGGGGCTGGAATCTCGTGGTCACCGGTCGCGACGCGGCACGGCTGGCCCCGCTCGCCGATGATCTGCGGGTCCGCGGCAGCGGGACCGTCGCCACGCTGGTGTTCGATCCCTCCGACGGTGCGGCGGTGGCGGGATTGTTCGGAGCCGCTGCGGCGCTGCTCGGCGCGCCGCTCGACGGGATTATCATCTGTCATGGAACGCTCCCCGACGAGTCGGGGGCCCTGCTCGATGTCGGGCAGACCCGCGACGCGATCGATACCGGATTCACGTCGGCGGCGATGGTTCTGGCCGCCGCGGCCCGAGCGCTCGAGGATCGGCCCGGGGCGTTTCTCGCCGCCATCTCCTCGGTGGCCGGCGATCGCGGGCGGCAGAGCAACTACACCTACGGCGCGGCGAAGGCCGGATTGACGGCCTATCTTTCCGGGTTGAGGAATCGGCTCCATCCCCGCGGCGTCGCTGTGATCACAGTGAAGCCTGGGATTGTGCGAACACCGATGACCGAGGGGCTCGCGGCCGCACGCTCCCCTCTGGCGACCGACGCGGATACCGTCGCCCGCGACATCGAGCGGGCCATCCTCCGCCGCCAGGACGTCCTCTACACTCCCTGGTTCTGGTGGCCGGTGATGACGGTGATCGGTGCGATCCCCGAGGCGATCTTCAAGCGTCTCAAGCTCTGACTCGGGTGAGCCGGGAGGAGATCGTTTGGGATGAAACCTTCAAGGAGTGCTTTGATGACCCATGGCTCGACAGCCGCCCGCGGGGACGGGGGACCGCCGGCGCGGTCCTCCCGCAAGGGGGCCTCCGCGAAGGGGCGATTTGCCGCGGTGCTCCTCTGGCTGGTGATCGTGGCGGCGCTCCTTGTGCGGATCCACGCCGTGACGAATGTCAAGGAAGGTCTGACGCACGACGAGTCGATCGCATGGCTCTCTGCGGCGGCCAGTGAGTCGCGGTTTGTTGCGGAGCTGCCCGGTCTGGCGAACCGCCCCGTGCCGGCGGCGGAGCTCCAGTCATTTCTGCAGCGGCCCGGCTCGTTCGCCTTCCGGACGGTCGCTCGCGATCTGGCCCTGACGGACATCCACCCCCCGCTCTTTTTCTGGGGCCTGCACGTCCAACACGTGCTCCTCGGCTTGACGCCCCAGAATCAGTCGGCGATCAACCTGGCAATCGCTCTGGTGACCCTCGGGCTCGTCTACCGCCTCGGCCGGCGGTTCTCGGGAAGCCATCGGGTGGGGCTGGTCTGTGCGGCGGTGTGGTTCTGCGCCCCTGCCGTGATGGGCATTGAGTTCCAGACCCGCCATTACTCCCTCTTCGCCGTCCTCGTCCTTTTCGCGCTGGAGCTCGGGGATCGGATCATCGCCGGCGAGCGTGGGCCGTGGATCACGGTGCTGTTCTGCCTGGTGTGCGCCGCCGGAATGCTGACGCACTATTTCTTTGTCATCACGATGGTGCCCGGGGCCCTCATGGTGATGGCGATCGATCGACTCGGAGGGCAGACGCGGCGGTACTTCGCCGCCGGGGCCGTGGCGGTCGCGATTTTTCTCCTCCTCTACCCGGAGTTTTTCGAATTCCTGCGGATGAAGGCCGCCGCGCGGCCCGCCGTGGCCGGCAATGCGGAGGGCCTCGCCGCCATGGCTCCCATGCGAGTCAAACTCCTGGCGCGCGGTGCGGCTGAGTATTTCACGCTCTGGCGTTCGCTCTGGCCGGTCTATGCGATCGGGTTGGCGGCCATGATGGTGGCCGGTGGCCTCCGGCTCGCCGGGCGGCGGGGGGGTGCTGCCGGGGACGGTTCGGGGGGGTGGACGCTGACCGACCCCAAGGTCCGTCATGCCGTCGTGCTTGCCTGGTTCGTCCTCTTCACGGCGATCCTCTACCTCACCGGGGTCTCTCCCCCCCACGCTTTCCGGGGGCAGTATTTTTCGTACATTTGGCCGCTGGCCACGGTGTTTCTTGTTCTCGCCGTCGGCAATCTCGTTCCCCCCCGCCTCGCCGTCATCGCTCTGACGCTGCAACTGCTCCAATCGATCGTGAGCTGGCCGGGGCTCATCGATCAGTCGTTCGATCTCAAGCCCGCCATGCCGACGGCTTGGACGAAGGCCTGTGATTGGTCGGGAACGGTCGTCACCAACGACCTTCGTCGGGGTTTCCTGCTCCGCAACCTGATCGATCTCCGCCCCGACTTGCCTGTCGTCGCGCTCGCTGATGTTTCGGCCATCGGCACGGTGACGGCCGACGATGTCGTGACTCTCCTCCTCGACAACCCGAGGAACGTGTCGCCGTCGGACCTCCGGACGGCGATGGAGGAGCACGGCTACCGGGAGGGCGGGCCGCAGTTGGATGCCGCCGACGAACGGACCTCCCAGTGGGATCCTATGACCCTCGCCCCCTGGCGCCGGGGCGGCCGCTGAAGCCCCCGGTCAGGGGAGCTTCGTGATCCGGATCCGCCGGTACTCAAGCTGGCCCGAATCCCCTTCGAGGCCGATCGGGCCGGTCTCGGGCACCGGCAGCGCCACTTCGAGGATGTCGTCGTTGCACAGGCACAGAGCCTTGCCATCGATGACCGTGATCACCAGTTCGTTCCAGTCCTGGGGCTTGTAGTGCTTCAGCTCCTTGTAGGGGCCGGCGAGCAGATAATCGCGGCACTGGAGCTGCGGGGCACGGATGAAGACGCCGCTGTCGGCGGTCGGCGTGGCCCGGAACTCGAGCTTGAGAACGAAGTTGCCGGGGAACTCCTGCGTCGTCCAGAGCTGCTCGACGCGGCGGCCCTCCGGCGGGGTCGTGACGACGATCCGGCCATCCTTGGCGACATAGCGGCCATCGGGGCTGCTCTCACAGCCGTCGAGATCGAGCTGCTTGCCGAGCGTCGGCTGATCGCGGTAGCCCCAGCCAGTGAGGTCGTGGCCATTGAAGAGCAGTTCGAAGCCGGGTTCGGGCTGGAAATCGTCTGCGGGGGTCGGAACGAGATCGAGCGTCTCGAGGATTGGCCTGATCGCGGCCACCCACTTCGCATAGCCCTTCGGGTTGGGATGGAGGAGATCGGGAAACTCCTCCGCCTTCGCATCGCCGTCGCCGTTGGCAAAAAGTGTCCAGGTGTCGACGAGACGGACGCGCGGGTCCCCCTTCACCTGCTCGGCGACCAGCGCGTTGAGCTTCTTGATCTTCTCGGCCGGGCGCTGCTTGTCGGCAGCGCTGGGGAAGACCTGGCAGACGATGATCGGCGTCCGCGGGTTCTTTGATTCGATGGCCGAGATGATCGCCTTCACATTGCCGGCAATCGTCTCCGGCTCCGCCCCTTCCTCCAGGTCGTTGGTGCCCATAAGCATGACGACGCCGGCGGGATCGAGGGCCAGACAATCGTCGGCGAGGCGCAGGAGCATGCCGCGGGTCGTGTCGCCGCTGATGCCGCGATTGGCGAGCTTCGCCCCGGGGAAGGCCCCCTGGAAATCGTCACCGAAGCCCTGCGTGATCGAGTCACCGAGGAACACGAGGGCCCGCTTGTCGGCAGCCTTCCTGCCGGCCCACTCACCGCGCCGCTCTTTCCACAGGTTCTTAAACCAGTCGGAGCGCCGGATCGGGCCGGCGCCGGGGAGGCCGTCGTCGGAGTCGGGGATGGCAAACGCCGCCGGCTCATCGGCGCGGGCCGATGGAGAGGGCAGGGGCCCGGCCGGCATCACGGCGACGGCATAGGCAAGGAGGAGCACGCGGGCCACGGTGGGGAGCGATAAATGTTTCATGCCCGACATGATGCGCGCTCGACGGCCCGACGGGCAAATGGATGGGGCTTGGGGCCAAGCACCGGCAGGGCCCGGGTGGCTCCTGAGGCACCGGTGGGTCGGGGTTGTCCTTCCCGGTGATGTCGGCGTGACGGACCGGCGGAACGCCTCGTCACACCGCTCTAACGGTCAATCCGGCTTTCCTGGCGGCCGTGAGTTGGCGGTCGTCGGCGGTGACGAAGAGATCGGCACGCCAGACTTTTGCGGCGGCGACGTGGAGGGCGTCGGCGGCGCGGAGGGGCGATGCCTTGATCGCCGCGATCGATTCCGCGATCACCTCCGGCGTGAGATCGATGATCGACGCATCGCGGACGTCATCGAGGAGATGCCGCTCGAGCAGCGCGGCCTGTGCGGCGGTGATTCGTTTCTCGCGCAGCCTCCGAGCCAGGGCCGACACGATTTCCGGAATGCAGATGACACACAGGCCGAGTTCTCCGGCACCGAGGCACAGCGACTCGACCGCATCGCTCCCAGCTTCCTCAACGAACCGCTTTGCGAACGCTGAGGAGTCAAAAAACGTCTTCACGTCCTCTCTCCCCCAGGATCGCCGCCGCGAGCCCGGTCCCCTTCACGACCAGCCGTGGCCCGGCACGTTGCCACGACGGTGCACGCCCCGCCGCCGCCGTCACCGGGTGAATCTCGGCGATCGGTTTGCCATGCCGGAGGAGGATCACGGTCTGACCCCGCTCGACATCATCGAGATATGAGGCCGCATTCGCACGGAACTCTGTGAACGACACCGTCTTCATGGGGTGGGGCTCTGCGATCGATGGACGCATGGTGCCGCGGGGAACGCCTGGATGGATTCTGTACGCGAGTGTACATATCGATGGCGAGCCTTGGCAATCGGCGTTTCTCCGCGGCGTTCGCTGCCATTCTCGACTTCGCCAAGGGCAATCCGGCCCGTTTTTATGACGGCCGGAGGGTAGGATGGTCCGTTTCCGCCCGTCGCCTCCTTCGCCCTCGTGCCCGCCATGCCTGCGCCGTTCCCCCCCGTCCATCCCGTTCCCCGTCCGCTCCCGGCGCCGATTGCCGACGAGCCGCCGCGGATGACGGCGCGGACACTCGAGGGGCTCGAATGGGTCCTTGCCCGGGAGCTCGAAGCGATCGGCGCCACCGACCTGCGGATCGGCCGGCGGACAATCGAATTCTCGACGCCGCCGGGAAAGGAGAAGGAAACGCTCTATCGGGCCGTCCTCGAGAGCCGGACGGCGATCCGCGTCCTTGAGCCACTCGGCCGCTTCCGGGTGGAGAGCCCCGAGAGCCTGTACGCTGCGATGGAGCAGGTCGACTGGCGCGAGCAACTGAAGGTCTCCGACACCCTGCGGGTCGATGCGGCGATCCACGACACGTTCCTCAATCATTCGCTGTACGCTGCCCAGATCGTCAAGGACGCGGTCGTCGATCAACTCCGCACGCCGAGCGGCCGGCGGCCGAGCGTCGAACTGCGCGGCGCGACGCTCCGCCTCGCGCTCCACCTCGTCGGCGACACCGCGACGATCTTCCGCGACGCCGCCGGTAAGTCGCTCCACCAGCGCGGCTGGCGCACGGGGGAAGTCGACGCTCCCCTCTCCGAGGTCCTCGCCGCCGGGATCCTCGCCATCACCGGCTGGACCCCAGGCGAGCCGCTCCTCGATCCGATGTGCGGCTCGGGGACGTTCGTCGTCGAGGCGGCGACGATCGCCGCGGGGATGGCGCCGGGGTTGTGGCGGGCCCGCCGCAAGGGGCATGGTTTTTTCCGGTTCCGCGACTGTGACCGCGACCTCGCCGACCGGCTCGTCGCAGAGCTCGAGGCCCGCGTCATCACCCCCCCGGGCAGTTTCCAGGCGAGCGATCTCGACCCCAAAGCCGTCGAAGCGACGGCTTTGTGTGCCGAGTCAGCCGGTGTGTCGGCGGCGCTGACGATTGAACAGAAGCACTTTGAGCAGGCGGTGCCTGCGGGGGGAAGCGGCCTGATCGTCACCAATCCCCCCTATGGCGAGCGCCTTGCACTCCCCCGCGCCGGGGCTCTCTTCCGCCGCATCGGCGACTGGCTCGTGCGCGCCGGTGGCGGATGGCACGCAGCCATTCTCGCCCCCGATACGCCGGTCGCCGGCTACCTCGGGCTCCGGCCCACTCACCGCGTCTATCTCCCCAACGGCCCGATCGCCTGCCGGCTCCTCGAGGTAGAGATCCGTCAGCGCCCGCACCTGCCGCCGGAGACCGAGCGGCCTCCGGCTCCGGCAGCGCATGCCTTCGACGCACCGGACGCACTCGACGCACTCGACGCACTCGACGCACCGGACTCGCTCCTCGACGCTCCCCTTCCACCCCTCTCCGCTCCCCCCGCTGGCAGGCCGGCGGGCCCGCCGCGGAGCGGCACGAGGCCCGTCGAAGACCAAATCGGCGACTTCCGCCGGCGTCTTGCCAAACGCTTCAAGCATCTTTCCAAGTGGGCGCGGCGCATCGGCACCGATGCCTTCCGGATCTACGACCGTGACATCCCCGAGGTGCCGCTGGTCATCGATTGGTATGCCGGCTGGCTCCATGCCGCCGAGTACGAACGCCCCCACGATCGCACCGAGATCGAGCATGAAGTCTGGCTCGACCGGATGATCGAGGCGGCCGCCGCGGAGCTCGGTGTTCCCCACGACCGCACCTTCCTGAAGATCCGGCGTCGGCAGCGCGAGGGGGGGCAATACGAGAAGGTCGATGGCCGCGAGGCGCTCCTCCAGGTCAGGGAGGGGGGGCTGTCGTTCGAGGTCAATCTCTCCGACTACCTCGACACCGGTCTGTTCCTCGATCACCGGGTCACGCGCGGCATGGTCAGGGACGAGGCCGCCGGGAAACGGATGCTGAACCTCTTCTCCTACACCGGGAGTTTTTCGGTGTACGCGGCGGCCGGCGGGGCGACCGACACGGTCAGCGTCGACCTCTCCAACACCTACCTCGACTGGACACGCACGAACCTCGCCGTCAACGGATTCAAGGATGCCGGTCGCCACCGGATCGTCCGCGACGATGCCCGCGCCTTCCTCGAACACCGGGCCCGCCGCGGCGAGCCCCCTTTCGATCTGGTCGTCGTTGATCCCCCCACCTTCTCCCGCTCGGCCCGCAGCGAGATGCCGTGGGATGTGGAGCACGACCATGCCGAGCTCCTCGCCTTGGTGGCCCGCAATCTCACCCCAGGCGGTACCGTTTACTTCTCCACGAACTTCCGCCGCTTTCACTTGGCGGAGGCCACACTGGCGGCCGATTTCAGCTTCCGGGAGATCACCAACCGCACAATCCCCGAGGATTTCCGCAATGAACGGATCCACCGGGCGTGGCGGATGGTGCGGCAATGAAGGCCCGCGAGCGGGCCTTCCGGGGGAGGGGATTGGAGGGAGGGCCGTTGCGGCCGGAAAACGTCGGTTCTACATTCGTCGCATGACTCCATCCTCCCGGGCCGATCGCCGATTCCTTCTCCGCCTCGCCGGACTGCTGCCGGTGCTCGCCGGAGCTCTGGTGATGGTCGGTTGCCGCCCGGTCGATCCGGATCTGGTCAAGATCGTCAGCAGCCTGCCGCGGACCGGCTCGGCGAAGCACCAGTCCGACACGCTCGTCCGCGGCATCCGGATGGCGATCGACGAGGCGGGGGGAAAGGTGGGCCGGTTCCGTATCGAGTATCTCGATCTCGATGACTCGACAGCCGCCGCCGGGCAGTGGACGAGCGAGGCCGAGGCTGCCAACGCCCGCCGAGCCCTCCAGGATCCGGATGTCTGTGCCTACATCGGTACGTTCAACTCGGGGGCGGCGAAGGTCTCGATGCCGATTCTCAATCTCGGCGACTTGCTCATGGTGTCGCCCGCCAACACGGCCGTGGGGCTGACGAAGCCGGGGCTCGGAGTTCCGGGCGAGCCGGAGGTCTACCGCCCCACCGGCCGGCGCAACTACGCCCGCGTTGTTCCCGCCGACGACCTCCAGGGGCCGATGGCGGCTGACTGGGCGCTGCGCCGGGGGGTGAAAAAGGTCTACATCCTCGACGACAACGAAGTCTACGGGAAGGGGATCGCCGACCTCTTTGACGAGCGCTGCCGCGAGCTCGGCATCGAGGTCCTCGGGCACGATTCGATCGATGCCAAGGCGCAGGAGTTCAAATCCCTGATGGCGAGTATCAAGGCGACCAAGCCCGATCTCGTCTACTTCGGCGGCACGACACAGAGCAAGGGGGGGCAGCTCGCCAAGGACATGGCCGCGGCCGGCGTCGGCGCGGATCTCATGGTGCCCGACGGCTGCCTGGAGCAAGTCTTTATCGACTCGGCCGGGGCTGCGAACCTCGAGGGACGGTGTTTCGTCACCTTTGGCGGGCTCCCGCCGGAGAAGCTCACCGGCAAGGGGGGCGTGTTCGTCGAGCGCTACCGGGAGAAGTACGGGGAGCTCCCGGAGGCCTACGCCGTCTACGGCTACGAGGCGGCCCGGGTGGCCATCGAAGCGATCGCGACCGCCGGCAGCAAGGACCGCCGCGCGATCTGCGACGCGGCACTGGCGATTCGTGACTTCGACGGGGCCCTCGGCCATTGGGGCTTCGACGAGAACGGCGACACGACCCTCCGCACGCTCACCGTCAATGTCGTGAAGGGGGGGCGCTTCGAGTTCGAGGAGATCCTCAACGAAGCGGATCTCATCGCCCCTCCCCCGGACGAGCGGTCAACCCTGGCCGACCCCCCGGGGGGCGGGAGCCCCTGAACCCCGGTCCGATCCTTCCCCGGAATCCATCCGCGTGTCCTTCCAGTTCCTCCTCCAACAGTGCCTCATCGGCCTCACCAACGGCGCGCTCATCGCGCTGGTGGCGCTGGGGTACACGATGGTCTACGGGATCATCGGGCTGATCAATTTTGCCCACGGCGACTTGATCATGCTCGGGGCCTGTCTGGCGCTGTCGCTTGTCGGGGCCCTCGGCATGACCGCCGCCGGGCCGGCGACCACCTGGGTGGGGATCGGGGGGCTGGTTCTCATCTGTGGGCTGTTCTGCGGCCTGCTCAACGTGGCGGTCGATCGGATCGTCTACAAGCCGCTCCGCAACGCCCCCAAGCTCGCTCCGCTGGTGTCGGCGATCGGGGTGTCGTTCATCTTCATGAACGTCGGGCTGTTCTGGCTCGGGCCGGCCGACAAGTCGTTCCCCGAGCTCCTCCCCTCGACCAACCTCCTCCACAATGACGCCCTCCAGTTCACCTGGAAGGATCTCCTCGTCGTCCTCATCGTCGGGCCGCTGATGGTGGCCCTCTCGGTGCTCGTGAAGGGAACGAAGCTCGGAAAGGCGATGCGGGCGGTGTCGCAGGATCCGACGGCGGCGGCCCTCGTCGGCGTCGATGTCGATCGGGTGATCGCCGCCACCTTCTTCATCGGCGGCTTTCTCGGTGGCGCGGCGAGCGTGATCTACGGGCTCTACATCAACACCATCGGTTTTCAGATGGGGTTTCAAAACGGCCTCTACGCCTTCACCGCCGCGGTGCTCGGCGGCATCGGCAGCATCCCCGGCGCCGTCCTCGGCGGGCTCGTCATTGGCCTGGTGCGCGCGCTGGCCAGTGCCTACGTCGGCGAGCGCTGGACCGGGGCGATCGTGTTCGCGATCCTGATCGTGATCCTCGTCTTCCGTCCCGAGGGCCTCCTCGGCCGCCGGGTAAAGGAGAAGGTGTAGTCCCCGTGTCCAACAACCGATCCCCCCGAACATCGGCCCCACCGGATCCCTCCACCGGCCCCTGGGCATTCCTCGCGCAGCGCTGGGAATTGGTCACGCTCGGCGTGCTGGCGATCGCGCCGCTGGTGATCCCCGCCCTCGGCGGCGCCCTCGGCGGGCAGGTGACGAATCTCTTCATCTACTGCATCCTTGCCCTGGCCCTCAACGTGATGGTCGGCTACACCGGGCTGGTCCATCTCGGCATCGCGTCGTTCTTCGGGATCGGGGCGTACGTCCTCGCGATCCTCACCGTGCCGATGTATCCGTTCCAGATCGGGTTCCTCGCCGCCGCCGTGATCGCCGTGCTTGTCACCGCCGGCACCGGGCTTGCCCTCGGCGCTCCAACGCTCCGGCTCCGTGGCGACTATCTGGCGATCGTGACGCTCGGCTTCGGCGAGGTGGTCAAAGTCACCTTGCGGAATCTCGAGCAGATCACCGGTGGCATGAAGGGGCTCAATCCTGTTCCGCCCCCCGGCGCCGGGGTGACCCTCGGGGGGATCGATCTGGGGAAGGAGTTCGCCATCGATCCACGCTGGTTCTATTACCTCGCGCTCCTCTCGCTCGCCGGGGTCGTACTCGCCATGCGGCGACTCGAGAATTCGCGCCTCGGCCGGGCGCTCGTCGCCGTCCGTGAGGACGAGCTCGCCGCGCAGGCGATGGGGATCTCCGCGACGAAGGTCAAGCTCGCGGCGTTCGCGATGTCGTCGGCCGTTGCGGGGCTGGCCGGCTGCCTCTACGCGGCGAGCCTGTCGACCACCGCCGATCCCAACGCCTATGACTTCAACCGCTCGATCATGGTCCTCTGTGCCGTGATCCTCGGGGGCCTCGGAAGCATCCCCGGCACGCTTCTCGGCGTGGCGATCCTCGTCGGCTTCGACACCGTTCTCGCGCCGTGGGCCGACTCCTGGATCCAGCAGATGAATGTCAACCCGAAGGGCTTGAGCTACCTCTCCTTCAGTGGCTGGCGGCTGGCGATCTTCGGCGTGGCACTGGTGCTCGTGATGCGGTACCGTCCGGAGGGGCTGATCCCGTCGCGGCGCCTGGCGGCCGAACTCCATGAGGGGGGGGCGGGATCATGAACAACAACGCCGGCCCAGCCGGGACGCCCCTGCTCCATGTCGACCGGGTCACGGTGCGCTTCGGCGGGCTCGTGGCCGTGTCGGAGCTCGATCTCGACGTCCCCGAGGGGAGCATCATCTCCCTCATCGGCCCCAACGGCGCCGGCAAGACCACCGCCTTCAACTGTGTGAGCGGCATCTACGCGCCGTCGTCGGGATCGGTGCGTTTCCGGGGGAAGCGGCTGGAGCGGTCCTTCACGCTGGGGACGATCCTCTGGGCGCTCGCCGTCGGTCTCCTCACTGGTCTGCTCTTCGCCGCCGCGGCGGTCGATGTCGATCGGCTCTGGTTGGCGGTCGTGAAGAGGGGGATGATCACCGGCGAGCCGTTCACGATGTCGGGGGCGATGAAGCGCCTCCGCGGCTACTTTCGTTCCGAGTTGGCCATCGACCAGATGGCGGGGAAATGGCGCGTGGTGAGCGCCGACGGCAGTGATGTCCTGGCGATCAAGCGCGATCTGGGGGAGGCGACGCTCGTGCGCGACGCCCTCCAGGCGAAGGTCACCGCCCGGCGCACCGGCCCGGGCACCATCCCCGATGCCACCGATCTGAATCCTCGCGCCGCCGCCGCCGCCCCACAGGTCGCGCTCCCGGTCGTGAAGGAAGAGGTGCTCGACCGACTCGCCGCTGGCAAGAGCCGCATCCGCTGGCGTGGCTGGCTGGGCCTGTTCTCGGGGATGCTCCTCGGCATCGCCGGCACGCTCGCCGTCTGGCAGCGCGGTCGTCGCTCGCCGCACGTCGTCGCGCGGGCTGGCATCTCCCGCACCTTCCAAAACATCCGCCTCTTCTCGAGCATGAGCGTCCTCGAGAACGTGCTGGTTGGACTCGACCGGACGATCCCTGGGGGTGTGTTCTCGATGCTTCTGCGGACTCCAGCAAACCGCCGAGCCGAGGCCGAGGCGCGACAGAAGGCGATCGCGGCCCTCGACTTTGTCGGGCTCTCCGGTGACGCCAATCGGATCGCGGGCGAGCTCCCCTACGGCGATCAACGCCGCCTGGAGATCGCCAGGGCGCTGGCCACCGGGGCGACGCTCATTCTGCTCGACGAGCCTGCCGCGGGGATGAATCCGAGCGAGGCGGGCGACTTGGCTGGGCTCGTCGAAAGGATCCGGGATCGGGGCGTGACCGTGCTCCTGATCGAACACCACATGAACGTCGTGATGCGGATCAGCGACAGGATTGCCGTCCTCGATCACGGGACGAAGATCGCCGAGGGCACGCCGGCCGAGGTGCGCCGTGATGAAAAGGTGATCGAGGCCTATCTCGGCGGCGAAGGCTGACAACAAACCCGTGGCCGCAGCGGGGCAGGGGGAGATGGCGATGCCGATCCTGGAAGTGAAGGAGCTCGAGGCGGGGTATGGCCCGATCCGGGCGCTCGATGGGGTGTCGATTGAGGTCGCCGAAGGGGAGACGGTGGCGATCATCGGCGCTAACGGCGCCGGGAAGACGTCGCTCCTGATGGCGATCTCCGGCGTCGTGCCAGCGCGTCGGGGAATGATCTCGTTTGCCGGCCGTCCGATCACCGGTCTCCCAACCCACGCGATCGCCCGGCTCGGCATCGGCCATGCCCCGGAGGGGCGCCGGATCTTTCCCCGGCTCTCGGTGCGGGAGAATCTCCAACTCGGCGGCTTCACGCAGATCGACCGGGCGATGGTGGCCCGCGACATCGACGAGGCTTGCAGCCTGTTTCCCGTCCTCGGCGCGCGGATGAGCCAAATGGGGGGGACACTCTCCGGCGGCGAGCAGCAGATGCTAGCGCTGGCCCGGGCCCTCATCGGCCGACCGAAGCTCCTCCTCCTCGACGAGCCGTCGCTGGGACTTGCCCCACTGATCGTGCAGAAGATCTTCGAGGTCATCGGCAGCCTCTCGCAGCGGGGAATCGCCGTCGTCCTCGTCGAACAAAACGCCCGGGCGGCCCTCAAGCTCGCCGATCGTGGGTATGTCCTCGAGACCGGCCGGATCACCCTCTCCGGCCCGGGCAGGGACCTCGCCGGTGACCGACGCGTCCGCGAGGCCTATCTCGGCGAAGGCTGATCCGCCGTCGGGCGGCGCGTCATGCGTACCACTCGCGCGGGAGCACGGCTGAACGTTTCCGGGGAACGTTGTCGCGGTCGAGCGGATGGGGGAAGTCGGTCCGCGGCCGCCCCGAATGGCAGCGGTCCTTCCGCAGGAACGTCACCTCGAGGAGCGGCGGCACCGGGAAGCCACCGATGCGGACGATCCCGGCATAGTTGTTGGGATGGAGGTGGACCGGGACGAAATCGAGGCGCAGCTTCTCCAGCGCCTCGCCGATGCGGCGGCAGGCGAACGGCTGGCCGATCGCGTCGAGGTGGTGGAGCTCGATGACGAGGATCCGGAATCGGCGCAGCAGGGAACACTCGGCGTTGTCGATCACGCCGTACTCGGCCCCCTCGATGTCCATCTGGAGGAGCAGGTCGCTCGCATCGGCGGGGGCGTGCCGCCCCACCCAGCTCCCGAGCGTGGTCGTGCCCGCGCCGTCGAAGGTGCCGAGGAAGACCGGCTCGAAGCTCATCGGTGAGCACCCGGTGGGCGCGGCGGCGACGGAGCGATCGGCGAGGTGGGAGCCGATGCCGCGCCCGGCCAGCGCGTTCTCGAAAGTCGCCTGCCGGTCGACGCCGGGGGAGAAACACTCAGCGATGCCGTCGAGATCATCGGGGAGGAGATACCCTCCGTCGCCGTCACCACCGATCCGCACGAGCCGATGGCCCGCATCGACAGGCCGGAGGAGATCGACAACCCGGCGCAGCTCGGCCATTGCCGTGCGCTTCGACGCGAAATAGCCGAGCCTGGAGGCGGCAGCGGCGACGAGGGTGCGGATCGGGCTTCCCATCGGCCCTCTTGTAGCAGGCAGCACCCCGATCGCGGAGCGCGACTTCCTCGATCGAAAGATCCAGCGGCGACTCACGCCGTCAGGCCGGTTTTCCAGCCACGAGATCGAGGATTGCCTCACCGAAATCGGCCAAGCGCTTCTCGCCGATCCCCTTCACGCGCAGCAGGGCCGCCGGGCTCGTCGGCTTTTCGCGGGCGATCCCGCGCAGCGCCTTATCGTCGAGGATCGTCCAGGCCGGCTTGCCGCGGGCCTCGGCCACCCGCCGCCGCCAGGAACGGAGCCGCTCGAAGAGATCGCGGTCGACCCCCTGCCAGTCGTCGGCGTCGGGCTTCGAGGGCTTGGCCTTGCCGACACGCGGTTCGAGCAGCACCACCGGCCGTTGTCCGCGCATCACCTCCCAGGAGAGGGCGTTGAGCATCACCACCGGGCGGTCCCCCGGGCTGCGGGCGAGGAGGCCCTGGTCAAGGAGCTGGTGGACGAAGTTCTCGGCCGTCCGCTGGTCGATCGCGGCGAGGAGCCCGAACGTCGAGAGCCGGTCGTGGCCATGGCGGAGGATGCCGTCGGTCTTTGCCCCGCGGAGGACCTCGCAGACATGACGGACCCCGAACCGCTCTCCGACCCGGGCCACGCAGGAGATCAGCTTCTGGGCCATCACGGTCGAATCGGGGAGGCTCTCGGTCTCCCCCAGACAGACGTCGCACGCCCCGCAGGGCTCGGCGCCGTAGGCCTGCCCGAAATACTCCGAGAGGGCCGCGTGCCGGCACCGCGCGGCCTGGGCATACCGGCGCATCGCATGGAGGTGCTCGAGTTGTCCGGCGATCAGTCGCTCCTGCTCGTCGGGGTCGAGATCCGATTCGCCGGCGCTCTTTCGGACGAGCGATTCCCAACTGAAGACGTCGGCGGAGGAATAGAGGAGGACGCACTCGGCCGCTAGGCCGTCGCGGCCGGACCGCCCCGTCTCCTGCTGGTAGGCCTCGAGGCTTTTGGGGAGCGAGGTGTGGAGGACGAGACGGACATCGGAGCGGTCGATCCCCATGCCGAAGGCGACGGTCGCGACGACGACGTCGATCGTCTCGCGGGCGAACGCTTCCTGGGTGCGGCGACGCTGGGTCGGGTCGAGCCCCGCGTGGTAGGGCTTGGCAAGGATCCCCTCGGCGGCGAGCCTGGTGGCGAGCTGTTCGGTCTCCTTCCGCGAGATGCAGTAGACGATCGAGGCCTCGCCCCGGTGGCGGCCGAGCGTCGTGAGTGTTTGTGCGATCCGGTCGGTGCGCGGGACGACGCGGTAGCAGAGGTTCGGCCGGTCGAATGTCCCGAGGAGGATCCGCGGCGAGCGGAGGTGGAGCTGGGCGGCGATGTCGGCCCGGACGCGCGGCGTGGCGGTGGCGGTGAAGGCGTGGACGCTGGCCGCGGGGAAACGGTCCCGGAGGAGGGCCAGCTGCCGGTACTCGGGGCGGAAGTCATGCCCCCACTGGCTGATGCAGTGGGCCTCATCGATCGCGAAGCGCTTCACGCCGACGCGGGCGAGGAGGTCGAGGAGCCCGCTGTTGACGAGCCGTTCCGGTGCCGTGAACAGGAGCCGCAGCTCCCCGGCGGCGAGCCGGTCGCGGACGTTCGACCGCTCCTCCTGGGACATCTGCGAGTGGAGCGCGGCTGCGGGATAGCCGATCGCCTCGAGGGAGTCGACCTGATCCTTCATCAGCGCCACCAGCGGCGAGACGACGACGTCGGTGGCCTCCCCGACCAGGGGCGGTAGCTGGTAGCAGAGGCTCTTGCCCCCGCCGGTGGGCATGACGACGACCGAATCGTGGCCGTCGAGCGCCGCCGCGATCGCCTCCGCTTGGAGCGGGCGGAGTTGATCGAAGCCCCACCAGCGCGCGAGTACCGAAGTGATGCGCGGATCGACCGGAGGCGATCCACCGCACGACGGACCGGAGGGCTCGGACGGTTGGGGGGCAGCCTGCCCTGGCACGGGGATACCTGCTCGTGGTTGCGGAGTCGCAGAATACCACAGCCTCCCCGTGGGGCGCGTGACCGGGGGCAGACGATCCGTTCGCGGCACGTTTCGCGTTGGTGGCCGGGGTGACGCCGTGCGGGCTCCCCGGCCGGTACACTCGAACCCATGCTCTGGATCGCCTGGAAAATGCTGATCGGGAACCGTGCCAAGTATCTTGGCATCGTGTTCGGCGTTGCCTTTGCCGCGCTCCTCATCGCCCAGCAGTCGTCGATCTTCTGTGGCTTGATGGCCCTGACGGTCAGCCAGATCCTCGATGTCGAAGGGGCGGGCGTTTGGGTGATGGACCCGAAAGTAAAATATGTCGATGACGTCAAGCCGATGGCCGACACCCACCTCTACCGCGTCCGCGGGGTTTCGGGCGTCGACTGGGCCGTCCGGTTCTATAAAGGGATCGCCCGGGCCAGGCTCGAAAGTGGCTCCTATGAGCAGGTGATCCTCCTCGGCCTCGACGACGCCACATTCATCGGCGCTCCGCTGAACATGATCGAGGGGAGCATCGACGACCTCCGTGCTCCCGACGCGGTGATCATGGACGTCGTCGGATACCGGAAGCTCTGGCCGGAAGAGCCCTTCAAGCGGGGGCGGATCATCGAGATGAACGACCGGCGGGCGGTGATCGTTGGCCTCGCCCGGGCCCGCAAGACGTTCCAGAGCTTTCCTGTGGTCTACACGCGATACTCCCAGGCCGTCCGGTTCGCCCCGCCGGAGCGTAAGGTGCTGTCGTTTGTCCTTGCCGAGCCGGCCCCCGGCGTCGCCGCGGCGGAGTTGGCGGAGCGCATCAGGTCCCAGACCGGGCTTCAGGCCCTCTCGCGCGATGCCTTCCTCGACAAGACGATCCGCTACTATCTGCTCAACACAGGGATCCCCATCAATTTCGGCATCACGGTGGGGCTCGGGTTTCTCGTCGGCACCGCCATCGCGGGGCAAACGTTCTACCTGTTCATCGTGGAGAATCTTCGGCAGTTCGGGGCCCTCAAGGCGATGGGCACCGGCAACGGGACGATTCTGCTCATGGTTCTCGCCCAGGCCCTTCATGTGGGGCTCGTCGGGCTCGGCGTGGGTGTCGGCCTCGCGGCGCTATTCGGCTGGGGCACGCGATCGTTTTCGAAGCTCTCGTTCTACATGCCCTGGCAGGTGCTCGTGATCACCGCCGTGGCGGTGTTCCTGATCGTGCTTCTGGCGAGCCTCCTGTCGATCCGCCGGGTGTTCATTGTTGACCCAGCGATCGTCTTCAGGGGCTGACCTCCATCCCTGCCGTCACGGGCGAATCCCGATGCCCCCCACCATCCCCCAGTCGTCCGCCGTCCAGGTCCGGAGCGTGACTCGCGACTTCGGCTCCGGTGATGCCATGACGCGGGCGCTGCGCGGAGTCGATCTCGACATCCCCCATGGCGAGTTGCTCATGCTCGTCGGCCCGAGCGGATGCGGAAAGACGACGCTCGTCTCGATCATCGCCGGCACCCTCCAGCCCACCGGAGGGGAGGTCCATGTCCTCGGCCACGATCTTGTCGCCATGCCCCCGGCGGCGCGGGTGCGGTTTCGCCGCTCGAACGTCGGCTTCATCTTCCAGTCTTACAATCTCCTTCCCGCCCTCACGGCCGTGGAGAACGCGGCGGTGCCGCTGATCATCGCCGGCTCGTCGCGGGCAAGGGCCCTCCCGGCCGCGGCGGCCCTCCTCGACCGGCTCGGGCTCGGGAGCCGGCTGACGAATCTGCCGAGCGAGCTTTCCGGCGGTCAGCAGCAACGCGTGGCGATCGCCCGGGCGCTCGTCCACGAGCCCCGCCTCCTGATCTGCGATGAGCCGACCAGCGCCCTCGATGCCGAGAATGGTCGGATCACCATGGAACTGATCGCCGGGCTTGCCGTCCGCCCGGACAGGGTCGTGATCGTCGTCACCCACGACCAGCGGGTCTATCCCTATGCCGACCGGATCGCGACGATGGAGGATGGTCAGATCGTGTCGATCGAGGCCCGCAAAAGGGGAGCGATTGGTGCACCCCCGCACCACACGTAGGAAGACACCCATGAACGATTCTCCGGCCCCCGCCGCGGATTCTGCCCCATCCGCAGCGGTCCACCACCGCCTCGAGCGCCCCAGGAGCAGCGCCGATCTGGCGACGCAAATTGCGCTCCCCCTGGTGGCTGTGGCGCTGGCGGCGTTCGCCGGCTGGTTTGTCTGGAGCACCCGTCGAGTGGAGCGCTCGCCGGCCCCGCCGGCCATGCCACCGCGGAGCCCGTTCACCGCGACCCTCGCCTGTTCCGGGATCGTTGAGGCGCAGTCGGAGAACATCGCCGTCGGTTCCGCGACTCCCGGGGTCGTCGTTGAGGTGCTCGTGAAGGTTGGCGACAGGATCGAGGGGGGGACGCCGCTGTTCTGCCTCGACGACCGGGATCTGCGCGGCGAGTTGGAGGTGCGGAAGGCGGCGGTGTCGCAGGCCCGAAGTGAATTGATTCGCCTCGAGGCGGAGCCCCGGCGGGAAACGATTCCGCCGTTGGTGGCCGCTGTCAATGAAGCGAAGTCCGCCGGGATCGCGGCTGCCGATGCGCTGCGGAGGGCCGAGGAGATCTTCGCCAAACAGGTGATCACCGAGCAGGACGTGATCGAAAAACGCCAGGCCGATGCCTACGCCCGCGCGGCTCTCCAGAAGGCCGAGGCGGAGCTGGCCCTCCGTGAAGCGGGATCTTGGAACTACGACCGTGACGTGTCTCGGGCCGCCGTTCTCAAGGCGGAAGCCGACGTCACCAAGCTGGAAGTCGACATCGATCGGCTCACGGTCCGGTCGTTCGTGGCGGGCGAGGTCCTGCAAGTCAACGTCCGGCCCGGAGAGTTTGTCGGTGCTCCGCCGGGGCAGCCGCTGGTCGTCCTTGGGAATGTCGATCGGCTCCACGTGCGTGTCGATATCGACGAGTTCGAGATCGACCGCTTCGATCCGGCCTTCGCAGCCCGTGCGGTGCCGCGGGGGAGCGCCGGAACCGAGTACACCCTCGCCTTCGTCCGGGTCGAGCCGTTTGTCGTGCCGAAGAAGTCGCTCACGGGGGACAACTCCGAGCGGGTGGACACTCGCGTCCTCCAGGTGATCTACGATTGTGCTCCGGAACGGGACGGGCCTCCCGGCAGCGGAAAGCGGCTCTTCGTCGGGCAACAGGTCGATGTGTTCATTGAGGCCGATGACGGCGCCGGGAGGAGAGGGCAGGGGGGGGAGGAGAGCCCAGCTGGGAAGAACGGGGGACGTTGAGCAGGCAGGGGCTTGCGGCGCCCGGCCGGCCCGATTCCAGCCTTGTCAGATCGCGCGGGGGTTGAAAGACTCCCCGCCCCATGAGTCCACCGCTCCGCCACCGTCGCGCCCGCTGCCGCCCTTCACGGGGAATGGCCCTGGGGTGTTTGTTGCTCCTAGCCAGCGGTGCCGGAGAGGGGGCGTTGTGGGCCGAGGAGCGTTCGGCTGCGACGATGGAAGCGGGGGGCATGTTCATCCCCGACACCGATCCGCAGGAATTGTGGCGTGAGACCCGGGCTTCGGTGGCAGCCGAATGGCCATTGGCGAGGGTCGTGGAGCCCGATTTCGCAGACCGTTCATCGGGGCAGGGGGTAATCGAATCGGCGTGGGTCGAACCGCCGGCCGAGCCGCTCGTGCCGGGAGTCATCCCCACCAGTCCGGGCCTCTCGCCGCCGCGCCGGCAGCGACTCATTGTCCGCTTCTCCCCTGGGGCGACGGGGGCCTGGATCGAAGCGATGCTCCAGACGCAGTCGATCGCCGAGGCCCACGCGCCCGCGGGACCGGGACGCGTGGAACTGATCGGCGGTTGGCGGACAGAGCAGCCGCTCTCCGGGAGCCGCGACGTGACGACGATGCTCGTCGCCAGATTGGCTCCGGCGGCCGAGCCGATCTACTCACTCCCCCGGCTTTCCAGCGACGGGATCGACGGGATCGCGGATCGTGAGCCCCCGTGGGCCCACAGCGCCTATCCCCGCCTGGCAAGAACGGGTTACAAAGTCGTGGAGGACTACCGCAATTTCTATTCGTGCGACAGCCTCGTCTGCCTCACCGCCGCATTCGGTGCCGGCGCCCTGATGGCGAACACCGGCTTCGATACGACGATGCAGACGGCGTGGATGGACGGCGTCGAGCCGACCGACGTGGGAACGTTTTTCCTCAATTGCAAGGATATCGGCGAGGGGCGTTATGCCCTCCCTGTGTTCGGCGCTGCCGCGATCACCGGCATCATCCTCGAGGGGAATCCCACCGGCGACATCATCGGTGAATGGGGGTCGAGGTCGCTGCGGATGTTCGTCGTCGGGGCCCCTCCCCTCTACGTCCTCCAACTCGCCACCGGCGCGTCGCGCCCGGTCGACGGCTATGGCAGCCAATGGCATATGTTCAACGACAACAACGGTGTCAGCGGACATGCTTTCATCGGGGCGATTCCTTTCCTGGCCGCGGCTGAGATGGTGGAGAATCCCTGGGCCAAGGGGGGGCTGTACGTCTGCTCGACGTTCGTTGGCTTTTCCCGGATGACCGACAACGCCCACTATCCGTCGCAAGTGTTCCTTGGCTGGTATCTGGCGTTTGCCAGTTCGGTGGCCGTCAGCCGGACGGAAATGCACTTTGACTCGATGGTGGTGCGGGTTGTCCCCCTGCCGATCGCCGATCTCGGCGGTCTGGCGGTCGAGGGACGTTGGTAACTCCTCTGGGCGGCTCCTGTGGGTAGCCCCTCGGCAGGACTGTTCTGCCCCCGCCTTGGATCTGGCCGCGCTGGCCGATCTTTCTCATTTGATTTCCCGGGAGAGATTGGTATTTTCCGGGGACTGCGGGGGCTGTGCTGGCTTCGGTGCTTGCGTGGTGAGCCCCATGGTTTCTGCCCCGAGCCCTGCCAAAACTCATCCGAAAACAGGAGTTTTTTCGTGTCCCTTTTGAAGTTTCCCCCGATCAAGACCGTTCATGGACTGATTGACGACCGCACCAGCCTGCCCCGCCATGGAGCCGTGGGCGATGCCTGGTATGAGGAGCATGCCGGCCTGCTGTGGGTGTGGGATCAGGATCTTGAGAAGTGGCGGGAGTTGAACCTCTGGCACGGCAAGGGTTTTGCCTCCAGTGTCGCGAATCTCATCGGCATCGGCGGTGGGGCTCACGGTGCCAAGGGGGAGAAGGGAATCTCCGGCGATCGTGGCATCGCTGGTGCGACGGGGCTGCAGGGGGAGCGTGGGTTGCCCGGTGTCGCCGGTGAGCGTGGCCCGGCGGGCCCCGCTGGTGCTCCTGGGAAGGACGGCCTTCACGGCAAGGACGGCGCGCCCGGCAAGGACGGGAAGAACGGCCTCGACGGCAAGAATGGCGCTGACGGGAAGCCCGGCGTGGCCGGACCGGCTGGTGAGCGTGGCCCGGCGGGCGCCGCAGGCGCCGCAGGCGCCGCAGGGAAGGACGGCGCGCCCGGCAAGGACGGGAAGAACGGCGTCGATGGGAAGAATGGCCTCGACGGCAAGGCTGGCGCTGACGGGAAGCCCGGTGTGGCTGGCCCTGCTGGCGAGCGTGGCCTGGCGGGCGCCGCAGGCGCCGCAGGGAAGGACGGCCTTCACGGGAAGGACGGCGCGCCCGGCAAGGACGGGAAGAACGGCGTCGACGGGAAGAACGGCGTCGACGGCAAGGCTGGCGCTGACGGGAAGCCCGGTGTGGCTGGCCCTGCTGGCACGTCTGGCAAGGACGGGAAGAACGGCCTCGACGGCAAGGCTGGCGCCGACGGGAAGCCCGGTGTGGCCGGTCCTGCTGGCACGTCTGGCAAGGACGGGAAGAACGGCCTCGACGGCAAGGCTGGCGCTGACGGGAAGCCCGGCGTGGCTGGCCCTGCTGGCACGTCTGGCAAGGACGGGAAGAACGGCCTCGACGGCAAGGCTGGGGCTGACGGGAAGCCCGGCGTGGCTGGCCCTGCTGGCACGCCTGGCAAGGACGGGAAGAACGGCCTCGATGGCAAGGCTGGCGCTGACGGGAAGCCTGGCGTGGCTGGCCCTGCCGGGAAGGACGGCAAGAACGGCGTCGACGGGAAGCCTGGCCTGGCCGGTGCGGCTGGCAAGGACGGGAAGAACGGCCTCGATGGCAAGGCTGGCGTTGATGGGAAGCCCGGCGTGGCTGGCCCTGCCGGGAAGGACGGCAAGAACGGCGTCGACGGGAAGCCTGGCCTGGCCGGTGCGGCGGGCAAGGACGGCAAGAACGGCGTCGACGGGAAGGCCGGTCCGGCCGGTGCGTCTGGCAAGGATGGGAAGAACGGCCTCGATGGCAAGGCTGGCTCAGTGGGCCCCGCGGGCAAGGATGGCAAGAACGGCGTCGACGGGAAGGCCGGTCCGGCCGGTGCGTCTGGCAAGGACGGGAAGAACGGCCTCGATGGCAAGGCTGGCTCAGTGGGCCCCGCCGGCAAGGACGGCAAGAACGGCGTCGACGGGAAGGCTGGTGCGGTGGGGCCAGCTGGTCCGAAGGGAGAGCGGGGGGCTGCCGGGAGCGATCTCCGTTCTGGTGCCCGTGACATCACGGCGCTGCTGCGATTGCCCGATGCTGCCCGGCTCGACAACGCCGTCCTTCGTCGGATCGGCGACACCGTCGAGCTCTCGCTTGCGGGTCTTCGAAGCAAGAAGCGGATCGATGCGGTGCTCGGGAAGGTGCCGGCCGGATTCCGGCCGTCGCGCCACCAGAGCCAGTGCACGTCGGACGTCGACTTCGAGCAGGTCCGTGTCAGTGTCGATGCCGAGGGCTCGGCGGCGATCACCGCCGCTCAGCCGAAGCAGGCCGCCGGCCTGGCTTCGACGTCGACATCGCTCGTGTGGCTCACCGACGACGAGTGGCCGACAAAGCTGCCGGGGAAGGATTGGCGCTGATCGCCGTCCCTTCTGCGAATGACAACACCCGACGGGGGTGGTGCGGGGCCTTGCGGTCCTGCATCACCCCTGCGGTCGTTCATGGCCGCGGAGCGGGTGCGGTCGTCGGCTTGGCGGTCGCTTCGGGGAACGAAGCTCACGGTATCCGAGCGAGCACGTCGAGCACGACGGAGGGCTCGATCCCTTCGACGAGCTCGACCTCGCCGAGTTGCTTGGAGAGGATGAACCGGAGTCTGCCGTGGAGGGTCTTCTTGTCGCGGGCCATCAGGGCCACCAGTTCCTGGGGCGAAGGCCTAGGGCCCGAAGGGAGTCGCACCGGCAGGTGGAGGGCGGTGAGGAGGGCGTTCTGGCGTCGGGCGATTTCGGCAGGGATCCGGCCGAGCCGGACGGCGAGCTCCGCCGCGTCGGTCATGCCGATGGCGACCGCCTCGCCATGGAGGAGCGTGCCGTAGCCGATGGCATTCTCATAGGCGTGGCCGAAGGTGTGGCCGTAATTGAGGATCGCCCGAAGCCCCGTCCGCTCGTGTTCGTCGCGGGAGACGACCGAGGCCTTGAGTGTGGCCGAACGGACGACGATCGCCTCGACATCAGCCGGCTCGCGGGCGAGGATCTCCGTGGCGCGGAGCTCGAGTCTCTCAAACAGCGCCGCGTCGAGGATCATCCCGTACTTCACCACTTCCGCCAGACCGCTGACGTACTCGCGTTCGGGGAGCGTGGCGAGGGTCCTGGTGTCGGCCAAGACGCCGCGCGGTTGCCAGAAGGCGCCGACGAGGTTTTTGCCACCGTGGAGGTTGATCCCGGTCTTGCCTCCGATCGCCGAATCGACCTGGGCGACGAGCGTGGTTGGCACCTGCCAGACCGGCAAGCCGCGGGCGAAGGTGGCGGCGATGAAACCGGCCAGATCGCCGACCACCCCACCCCCAACGGCGACGACATGGGTGGCGCGGTCGACATTCGCGGTGGCGAGGGCCTCCCACAGCCGCGCCGCTTCGGTCACCGATTTTGACGCCTCGCCCCGCTGGACGGGGATTGTCATCGTCTCGATTCCGGCATGCCGCAGCGAGGCGTCGACGGCGTCGGCGTGGGTGGAGAGAACGCCGGCGTCGGCGATGATCACTGCCCGGCGGGCACCGGCGGATCCCAGCGCGGCGCCACATGAGGCGAGCACCCCGGGCCCGATGGCGATCTCGTAGGCGCGTTCTGCAAGTTCGACGCGGACGACGGTGGCAGCCACGTCAGGCGACACTCACGCGCTCGATGTCCTCCGGCGTGACGCGGATCACGCGGGCGAACCCGGAATGCTGACGGACATAGTCGAGGTCCGCGGCCTCGGTGGGGTTGGCATGGAGCAGCGCCGCGGCACGCGACTTGTCGGCGGCTGACCAGTCCTCGTATGCCTCGGGCCATTCCGTGTGCTGTTCCACGACGAGCGCTTCGCGGTATGGATCGAAGACGTTGGGCATCGGGGGAGGCTCCTGGCTGGGGCGGACCGACTCGACGGCCTGGAAGTATACATTGGTCTCGGACACGCCCCCTGATCGGAGATCACCCCATGCCCCCCCCCGGTTCCCCTGCCGTCATCGGGGACTCGCCCACCGCGCCGGCGGCCGTCGGCTCCGGGGCACGTCTCGTGATCGGATTGCTCCTGCTCGGGATCACGGCAGGCGTCGTCGGCATCTGGTACCAGCGGGGGCAGACGCAGCGGTGCCTGGCGTTCTACGGTCCCGAAGCTGCGCGGATGGTGACGTCAGCGCCGGTCGTCGAGGTGTGGGCGTTGGCGCCAGCGGCAGAATCGGGGGTGTTGGTGGCGCTCGAACGAGCGGATGTCTCGCAGGCTCCGGGGTTGGTCCATCTCCGTCGGGGGCTCGTTGAAGACGCCAACTTCCGCTGGCAGGGGAGGCCGTCGACCGGGGCTGACCGGCTCCCCGCGGATTCGTGGGACCGGGCCCTGGTGTTTGCCGATCCGGCGGCCGGCCGGCCACCGGTCGTGCTGGTGATCGACCTTGTCGAAGGGGCCTCCGCAGCGGCCGGGGTGGGGGAACTGGGGAGCCTGGCCGTCGTAGGGCGGCCAGGGAGGATCGGTCTGGGACGGATTTCCCGGGGGCTGGAACGTTGGCTCCGGGGCCAGCCCTGAAAAACCGGTCAAAACCGGTTTGGAAAACGGGCTTTTGACCATGCCTCCGGGATCCTATCCTCCCGGGGAAGCGTGGTGTGGAGGTCGATTCCTTCTCGGCGTGCCGGACGGCCGGTCAGCGAGGAGAGGGCTCCGCGGTCGGCTGTTCGGACTGGGCTCCCCCAGAGGTTTTTTGTCATGCGTTCGATCGCCGTGGCCAATCAGAAGGGCGGGGTCGGCAAGACGACCACGTCAGTGAATCTCGCCGTGGGACTGGCCCGGGCGGGGCAGGACGTCTGCCTGGTCGATCTCGATCCACAGGCCCATGCCACGCTCCATGCCGGCGTGCAACCCGGGCTCCATCCCTGCTCCGCCTACGACGTGCTCGTCGGCGGAGCGTCGCTTGCCGACGCCCGTGTCAGGGCGGCCGATCGGCTCCATGTGATCCCCTCCCACATCGACCTCTCCGCCGTGGAAATGGCGCTGGCCAACCGACCCGGCCGGGAGGGGATTCTGCGACAGCGCATCGAGGCAGACGACGCCTGCCAGGGCAGGGGGGATGGCGTTCACCACGACGCGATGATCATCGACTGCCCTCCCTCCCTCGGCCTCCTGTCGCTCAACGCGATGGCGAGCGTCGACGAGGTCCTTCTTCCGCTCCAGCCCCACTTTCTCGCCCTCCACGGGCTCTCGAAGCTCCTGGAGACGATGGAACTGGTGGCTGACCGGGTCAATCCACGGCTCCGGCTCTTGGGGGTCGTGCTGTGCATGTATGAGTCGTCCACCCGGCTCGCCAACGAAGTGGCCCGCGATGTGGAGGGATTCTTCGCAGCCGGGGGTGACCGGCATCCGGCGTGGGCCGGGGCCCGCGTGTTCCGCACGAAGATCCGCCGCAACATCCGCCTCGCGGAGGCGCCGAGCTTCGGGCAGTCGATCTTCGACTACGCCCCGGACTCGCACGGTGCTGAGGACTACGCGGCACTCGCCGGCGAGGTACTTCAGGCCGCCGTCGAGCGTCGGGAGGTCCGCCGCGCCGCGTGAGCGAGGAGGGGAGCTGCCGGCCTGCCGGTGACGGCGGTCTGGCCAATCACTCCTGCCAAGGCGACCGCCGAATCCGTCGGGCCCCCTCCCGAAGGCACGCCGAGGTGGAGCTCGGGAATCCACCAGTAGTTCGACGCGCACGGCTCCACCCCGGCGAGGATCCCGGTGGCATCGAAATCCTCGGCCGAGAGGAAAATTGGGCCGAGGGCTTCGGCGTTGGTGACTGGCGCCGCGGAACGGGTGGGAGTGGGCATTGGTAAACAGCCTTCCGGCATCGGGCGGTGCGGGACGATCCGCCAACGCTCAGGCAGCATCCCGGCCAGAGTCTCTTTCGGCAGATGATTCCAGGGGAGGCCAGTTTCTGGACAGCCGACCCTCTCCTCTACAATAGTGGTTTGGGGTTTCTGGGAAAGCAAGGAAGGCTGTGGCGGTGGGGCCGGTTGTCCGTGTTTCCGCCGGAAAAGTCAGGGTTTCCGGAGCTGCAGGGGGATAATCAAGGAACGGGGGAACTCCACACATGGCTCGTCTGCCACCGGCAACTGATTACACACGCACGACCACGACCTCCGACGCTCCGTGCGCCGCCGGCCCCCCTGGTAAGCCCTGCGGGGCTGGCCGGGGACGCGTTCGGGCGAGGGGGGCGTGCCGGGCCGGGCTCGCGCTCCTGCTGGCGGCGGCGGCAATCTTCCCTGCCGGGGCGGCCGAGCCGACCGGCTACCGACGATTGGCCCCGGGCGTGCTCACGGTCATCCCCGCCGACCGCTCCGGCGATGACGCCCTCCTCCGGGCAGACATCCCCGAGATCACCGCGGGGCTCGGCGACCTCGCCTGGGAACCGAAGCAGTCGCCTATCGGGGCAACGCTCGTCGAACAGGGGCGCAATCGCGACTTCCCCCGCGACATCTGGGCGCTGGAGTTCGCTTTCAAGCCCCCGCGTCAGATCGATGTCGATGTGCCAGCCCGCGACTTCCGGATGCAACGCAAGCGCGTCTGGTATCTCCTCTACCGGGTGAAGAACTCTGGCGCCCGGCGGATCGTGATGGCCGACGGGGATGCGTGGAGGTTCCGCAGCGAGACGGTGCAACAACCGGTGCGCTTCCTCCCGCATTTCGTCCTCGAGAGCGTCGAGGGGCTCTCGAAACAAGAAGGGGCGCTTGCCTTCCGCGCCTATCTCGATCGCGTCGTGCCTGGCGCCGTGGCGGCGATCCGCGAGCGCGAAGATACCCGCCTCGACCTCCACGACAGCGCCCGGATGTCTGAGCGAGACCTCGCTCCCGGTGAGGAACGGTGGGGCGTGGCGGTGTGGGAGGATGTCGATCCGCGGATCGACTTTTTCTCGATCTACGCCCGCGGCCTCACCAATGCAATCCGCTGGCAGCCGCGGGCCGATGCCACTTTCGCCGCCGATTCGGTGCCGGTGACGGGGGAGGAGCATGTTCTCGAGAGCCTGCGCCTCGACTTCTGGCGCCCCGGTGACGACGCCACCAGCCTCGACGACGAAATGAGTGTCGGTCATGCCGGCATGTACGAGCGCCGGACGATCGGGAGCCGAGTCCTCGAGGCGTTGGGACGCGGTCGGCAAACAGCCTCGGCTCCCCGCGAGGGGCTCCAACAGCTTGGGCTCACCTGGGAGGAGATCCTCGATCCGCCGGCGGCGGTGAAGGCTGCCGCATCAGTCGATCGCGATACCCCGCCGAGCCTTGTGCCGCTGAAAAAAGTTGTCAACGCCCTCGCCCGCCTCCAGCCCCCCGCGGCCCGCCCTGCGGCGATCCGGACGCTGTTCGGCGGGGTCGGCGAAGAATGGTTCGAGGATCTCGTGCGCGGTTTGACGGCGCCGCTCGACGAGGAGCGGGGAACGCTCCGCCGGGGGATGCTCGATCGCTGCGGAGTGTCGGAGGAAGACGTTGCTAACCGGCCGCTGGAATCGCTTGTTAAGGTGCTCGCTGCCCTCGACGCCACGACCCCGGCCGCGACCCGCCGCTCGGCAGCGGTGGCCCTGTTCGGCGCCGCGGCACCGCGTTTGGATTCGCTCGTCCACGAGCTCGATCTTGCCCGGGCCCGGGCAGTGCTCGACGACATGGATTTCGACCGTCGTCCCGTCCTCTCAGGCGGGGCCCTGACCGCCTCCGACGCGATGCTGACGGTCTTCGGGGCCGAGACGGATGCCGCGAAACGGGCCCGGATGGTGACCGGCCTGCTCGGCGCCGAGGGGCCGGCACTCCTCGCCGCAGCCACGGCTGTCCGTGAGGGCGTTGACCACGCCTGGGTTTTCCGGTACGAACGTTAATTCGGATCTGGAGGCTGCGTCCCGCTTTCTCTCGCTGGGGAGGGGGGGTCGGGCTGGGGAAAGGTTTTCCCTTCCCGCCTCCAGTGCCCCTCTCGATACCCATTCCGCAAAACCCGCTTCGAGGTCGATTGCCATGGCACACAAAAAAGGTCAGGGGTCAAGTCGTAACGGTCGTGACTCCAACGCCCAAATGCGCGGCGTGAAGAAGTTCGGCGGGCAGCAGGTGCGTGCCGGCAACATCCTCGTTCGGCAGGTGGGGACGAAGTTCCATCCCGGCAACAACGTGGGGATGGGGACTGACTACACCCTCTTCGCTCTTGTCGACGGTGTCGTCGCGTTCGACCGCGAGGGGCGTCGGGTCAACGTCCAGGTCTGATCGATCCCTTCCCCCCCCAGCCCTTGAGGGGCAGGCGACACCGTGTTTGTCGACCGCGTCCATATTCAGGTAGCGGCCGGCGACGGCGGACGTGGCAGCTCGAGCTTCCGCCGGGAGAAATACATTCCCCGCGGTGGCCCCGACGGCGGCGACGGCGGCACTGGGGGGAGTATTATCCTCTGCGCCCAGCCCGGGGTTGATTCGCTGGCGGCTCTGGCCCATCGAACGCAGTGGCGCGCCGAGTCGGGCCAGTCGGGCGGCCCGAAAAACTGCAAGGGGCGATCGGCAGTCGATCTCCTGTTGCCTGTGCCCCCCGGCACGATCGTCATCGACGAGGCCTCGGGGTTGGTGTTGCGGGATCTCGCCGCGCCGGGAGATCAACTCGTCGCCGCCCAGGGGGGCGCCGGAGGCTTCGGAAACATCCACTTCAAGTCGTCGACGAACCGGGCGCCGCGCGAAACGACCCCTGGCGAAAAAGGGGAGGTCCGGCGGATCCTCCTCGAGCTCAAGGTGATCGCCGATGTCGGCCTCGTCGGCAAGCCGAATGCCGGCAAGAGCACGCTCCTCTCCCGGCTCTCGCGGGCCCGCCCTGAGATCGCCGACTACGCCTTCACAACGAAGACGCCGATGCTGGGGATCGTGTCGATCTCGCGCGACCGAAGCTTTGTGCTCGCCGACCTCCCCGGCCTTATCGAGGGGGCCCACGCCGGCCATGGCCTGGGCCATGAGTTTCTGCGTCATGTCGAGCGGGCCGGGATCATCGTCCATGTCGTCGAGCCGCAGCCGATGGATGGCAGCGATCCGCTGGCCAACTACCGGGCGATCCGCGAGGAATTGGTGCTCCACGACCCTCGCCTCGGGGAACGTCCGGAGATCCTCGTCGTCAGCAAGTGCGAGCTCCCGGCTGCCCCCGAAGCGCGCGACGCCCTCCAAGCCGCCACCGGTCGGCCGGTGATCGCCGTCAGCGCCGTCACCGGCGAAGGACTCGATCGTCTCCTGGCCGCGGTCGTGCGCCAGATGGATGCCCCCCGGAACGAACCCGCGCCGCGGGTGTGAGCGTGTCGGTGGAAGGTCCGCCGATGTTGGCCCGTCCTCCCAGGACCGCCCTGCATGTCCCCGCCCGACGACACCGAGGATCGCTTCGCCCGACTGCCGGAGACCGTGCTCCTCGCCGACGTGGGAAACAGCCGGATCAAACTTGCGGCCGTCGTCGGCCATGGCCGCGGCCGTGCACTACCGACCATCCGCCATCGCCAGGAGATCGACAACCGCGGACTCCGCACGAACTTCCTTCGCCAGTGGCTCGCGGTGGCCGCGCCGGGGCCGGCAGTGATCCTCGTCGCCAGTGTCCACGACGCGGCGGCGGCGGTCCTCGAGATGGCGCTGGCCGAGGAATCGGCGACCGGTCGGCGACCGCTCCGGCAGCGGAGGATCGGTCATGCCGACCTGCCGTGGCCACCGGCGCTTCCCGAACCGCAGCGCGTGGGGATCGACCGGCTGGCGGCCGCGGCCGCGGCCGCAGTGGTGAAGCCGGAGGCCGAGGGGGCGATCATCGTCGATTGCGGCACCGCGGCGACGGTCGACATGGTGGCCGCCGACGGCCGTTTTCTGGGGGGGGCGATCCTCCCCGGGCCGACCCTCATGGCGCGGGCGCTGGCCCAGGGCACGAGCAAGCTCCCCGAGGTCTGGGCCCTCGAGCCCGCTGATCCGCCCGCGCTCCCCGGTCGGAACACCCGTGAGGCGATCGCCGCCGGTATCGGCTGGGGGATGCGCGGAGCGATCGCCGAACTGGTGGCGCGGGGGAGGCTGGTCCTCGGGCCCTCGGCCCCGGTGATCCTCACCGGGGGATGGAGCCGGGCGATCCTGCCGGCCGTGCCCGGCGCGACCGAGATGCCTGATCTGGTGCTCCTGGGGATCGCGCTGGCGGCCGAGCGGTGCTTGGCGCGCTAGCTACCCGTGGAAAAAGTCATCCATGCCTTTTGTCCACTTGGAAAACCTCCGGTTTTCTCGAGTGCTACGCACTCGCGACCGCCTCGTACGGTCGGGCCGGCACTTTATCCACACCTGCTAGCTGTCCGTGGAAAAGCCCGACAATCGTCGGTGTGGGCAGTGGGAGGGCGGTGCGATTGCAGGTAGACTGGCGCACTTGCCCTTCTTTCCCGGCCCCAGCCCCTCCGGATCCCGCGACGTTCCATGGTGAAATCCTCCGCTGATCCCTCTGCGGCCCCCCCGCTCGCTCCGGCCCTTGAGCGTGCCCTGGCCGCCGCGCGGATCGCGGAGGAGACCCGCGGCACCGACATCCGCATCCTCGATCTGCGGGAGGTGACGCCGATGTTCGATTATTTTGTCGTCGTCACCGGTACGAGCCGTCGGCAGATCCACTCGATGGCCGACGAGATCGAGACGGTCATGAAGCGGGAGTGGAACGACCGCAAGCGCGGCGGTGAGGGGTATGACGAGGGGCGGTGGATCGTCCTCGACTACGGCGACGTCGTCATCCAACTCTTTGATGCCGAGGCCCGAGACTATTGGGATCTGGAGCACCTCTGGAGCGAGGCCCGTCGCGTCCCCCTGCCGTCTCTCGGAGCGGCGACGTGATGGTGGGCGACGCTGCACCGCCCACCGCACCCGCCTCTGCCGGGACGTTCCGCGACCGGCTGCGGAGCTGCTTCTCGGCAGCGCTCCACGGCCTCGCTGCCGATGGGGTCGTGGCGATCGACGCCGCGGAGATCCCCGCGCTCCTCGAGCAGGTCCGGGAGACAGCCGACGCCAAGTTCGGCGACTATTCCGGTCCGATGGCGATGGGGCTGGCGAAGAAGGCGGGGAAGAAACCGCGCGACATCGCCATCGAGATCGCCCGTCGCCTGGCGGAGGCGCCTGGCTTTACGGAAGCGTTCGCCCCTCCCGGTGATCCCGTCGGGCCCGGATTCATCAATGTCCGGGTGCGCGACGAGGCCCTCGCCGCCGCGGTCTCGGCCGCCTGCCGCGACGAACGACTCGGGGTCCCCGCCGTCGCCGATCCCGACACGATCGTCATCGATTTCAGCTCGCCGAACGTCGCCAAGCCGATGCACGTCGGCCACATCCGCTCGACGGTGATCGGAGACGCGCTGGCCCGGATCCTCGGCTTCCGCGGCCACCACACGATCACCGACAACCACCTCGGCGACTGGGGTACGCAATTCGGGATGATCCTCTGGGGATGGAAGCGGTTCGGCGACGAGGCCGCCTTCGCCGCCGATCCCACCGGCGAGTTGGGGCGGATCTACCGCACCGTCCGCAAACTCGCCGACGGCAAGCCGGAGGAGATCGCCGCCGATCCGTCGATTGCGGCCCTGGCGGCGAAATACCCCGAAGCCGGTCGCGAGGTTCTGCTCGAGACGGCCCGGCTGCACGAAGGGGATGCCGACAACCGGGCCCTCTGGGAGCGGTTCATGCCAGCGTGCCTGGGGGACATCGAGCGTCTCTACCGGCGTCTTGATGTCCGTTTCGATCACACCCTCGGGGAGAGCTTCTTCCAGCCGCTGCTGGCCGGCGTTGTCGCCGATCTCGAGGCAAAGAGGCTGGCCCGTGAGAGCCGCGGCGCGATAGGAGTCTTCCTCGACGGCGACGACAAGCCCCCGTTCCTCATCCGCAAGGCCGACGGCGCCTTCCTCTACGCGACAACCGATCTGGCGACGATCCGCTGGCGGCTCGAGCACTGGAAGCCCGACCGGATCCTCTACGTCGTCGACCATCGGCAGGGGCAGCACTTCGACCAATTGTTCGCGACCGCGAAGCGCTGGGGCATCGACGGGGTCGACCTCGTTCATGTCGCCTTCGGCACCGTGCTCGGAGACGACGGCAAGCCGTTCAAGACCCGGGCCGGCGACACCGTGGGGCTCGAATCGCTCCTCGACGAGGGGGTGGAGCGGGCCGCAGCGGTCGCTGCCGCCGACGATTCCGTCGAGGCCGCTGAGCGGCAGCATGTCGCCGAGACGATCGGCATCGGGGCGATCAAGTACGCCGATCTCTGCCAGAACCGGACCACCGACTACGTCTTCAGCTACGACAAGATGCTCGAGCTCAAGGGGAACACCGCCGCCTACATGCAGTATGCGGTCGCCCGGGACGAGGGGGTGTTCAAGAAGGGAAACGTTGATCGGGAGCAACTGCGCAGGCTAGCCGCGCCGATCGTGCTTGCCGATCCGAAGGAGCGTGCCCTGGCCCTCGAGATCGCCCGCTTCGGCGAGGTCCTCGAGGACGTCGAGGCAGACTACCGGCCGAACGTTCTGACGGCCTGGCTGTTCGACGTTGCCTGCTGCTATTCGACCTTCTATGACGCCCTGCCGATCCTGAAGTGCGCCGAACCGGAGCGTTCCAGCCGGCTGGCGCTGTGCGATCTGACGGGCCGGGTCCTGCGGAAGGGGCTGGAACTGCTCGGCATCGGCACTGTCCGCAAGATGTGACCGCCGCCGGTCACCGAGGAATCGTGAGATCATGAGCCGGCAATTGGCCAGCATCCGCAACATCGGCATTGTCGCCCACATCGACGCCGGCAAGACCACGCTCACCGAGCGGATGCTCTTTTACACCAAATCGAGCCACCGCCTCGGCGACGTCGACAAGGGAACGACCGTCACCGATTTCGATCCTGAAGAGCAGGAACGCGGGATCACGATCTACTCCGCGGCCGTCAGTTTCCGCTGGCGCGACGTGACGGTAAACCTCATCGACACTCCCGGCCATGTCGATTTTACCGCCGAGGTGGAGCGATCGCTGCGCGTCCTCGACGGGGCGGTGGTCGTGTTCTCGGCACGCGAGGGGGTGGAGGCGCAGAGCGAGACGGTGTGGCGGCAGGCCGACAAATACCACGTGCCGAGGGTGGCGCTGGTCAACAAGCTCGACCGCGAGGGGGCCGACTTCTTCGGCACCGTCAACCAGATCGAGAAGCGGCTCGGTGCCAAGCCGCTGGTGCTTCATGTGCCTCTGGGTATGGGCCCGCCGCACGTCAAGGATCCTTTCCGCGGGCTCGTCGATCTCGTCGAAATGCAACTCCTCACCTATCCGCCGCGGGACGAGGTGCTCGAGGGGGACGCCCCTGCCGACGCCTTCACGGTGGGCCCGATCCCCGACGAGGTCGCCGACTTGGCCTCCGAATGGCGCGAGCAACTTATTTCCACCCTCTTCGACTTCTCCGATGAGCTTGCCGAACTGGCGATGAGCGAGGCGCCGATCCCCGCTGCGGTGATTCGCAAGGCGATCCGCGAGGCGACCCTCGTCCGCCGCGTCGTGCCGGTCCTTGCCGGCTCCGCCCTCGACTGTATCGGTGTCCAGCCGGTGCTCGACGCGGTCGCCTTCTATCTCCCCAGCCCCCTCGACGTGCTTCCGGTCGAGGGCCTCGACCCGTCGAAGAAGACCCCCGTCACGGTCAAGCGTGCGGCCGATCCGGCGGCGCCCTTTTGCGGGCTCGTGTTCAAGATCCTTGCCGAGAAGCATGGCGACCTGTACTTCGTCCGCATCTATTCCGGCACGCTCAAGGCGGGGAGCCGGATGTGGAATCCGCTCCGGCAGAAGAAGGAGAACATCGCCCAACTGTGGGCTGTGCAGGCCGACCGCCGCGAGCAGATCGAGAAGTGCGAGGCGGGGGACATCGTCGGGGTCATCGGCCCGCGCAACAGCATCACCGGCGACACGCTGTGCGATGTCGACGCGCCGGTGATCCTCGAATCGATCGAGTTCCCGGAGACGGTGATCTCGATGGCAATCGAACCGGAGACGAGCCTCGAGCGGAAAAAGCTCTCCGAGGTCCTCGAGATGATGAAGCGGCAGGATCCGACGTTCCGGGCCAGCGAGAGTGAGGAGACGGGGCAGACACTCATCTCCGGCATGGGCGAGCTCCACCTCGAGGTCATCCGCCACAGGCTCCAGCGAGACTTCAACCTCAAGTGCCGCGTCCACAAGCCGCGCGTCAGCTACAAGGAGACCCTCCGCAGCGCCGCCACGGTTGTCGGCCAGTCAAACCGTCAGGTGGCCGGCCAGACGCTCGTCGCCACTGTCACGATCCGGGCCGAGCCGACCGACGATCAATTAGGCGTCACCGTCGAGCAGGGGTGGTTCCCAGAGAACGAGTCCCTTGCCGACATCGCCGCGGCGATGACGTTGGCGGTGCGGGAGAGTGCCGAGCGTGGGGGGCTGAAGGGCTGCCCGCTGTGGGGCGTGCGGATCGTTGTCCTCGAGAGCCCGATCCCCGAGCCGCTGCCGGGGGACGTCGCGATCCGGATCGCGGCCGCCGACGCCGTTGACAAGCTCCTCGCCGCCGCCGGATCGGTGCTCCTGGAGCCGGTGATGCGGGTCGAGGTGAGCGTGCCGGAGGAGTATCTCGGCGACGTCATCAATGATCTCCAGCAGCGGCGGGCGATTATCACGGCCACGGAAATCCGCGCCGGCGTGACGGTGCTCACGGCGGAGGCCCCGCTGGCGAGCATGTTTGGCTATTCTGCGGCGGTTCGGAGTGTCAGCCAGGGGCGGGCGAGCTTCACCATGGCCCCGCTCAAGTACGGCCCCGCCCCCGCGGAAACAGCCGACGCCTTCGTGTGAGGGGCCGAGCGGTCCGTTCGACCTCCGCGGCACGTTCCCCGCGGTCACTCGCCGCTGCGTCGTGCAGCTCGGAGGAGGGAGCGGACATAATGGATTGCGGCGTGGTCTGCCAGATCGCGGACGACCACGCGTCCGAGCGCGTCGCTCCGCGAGATTTCGGCGAAAAGTCGCTCGCGAGCGGCCCGGAACGACGCCTGATCACCGCGCAGAAGCGATCCAGAGAGGCTGGCGAGTGCCTCAAGCAGCGGCGCGCCATCGCCCCGCAGACCACTGATGCCGAGGGCTTCGCGGTAGTCGCTCCGGGCCTGCCGCTGATCGGTGGAGATGCTCTCCAGGCCCGGATCGAGATGCAGATCCCCATGCCGGTCGAGATAGACCACTGGCCCGGGGTGGACGAAGGGGTGGTCCCAGCCTCTTCCCTCCGCGATTCGGGCCACCGTTCCGGCCGCTAGGCGTGCCGCTTGCCGCAGCGCCCCCTGTGACGCCACGGCGAGCCACCCCTCGGGCGGTGCGAGGTTTTCGAGCAGTCCGTCGGCGAGGTCCTCGAGGTTGGCTGCGGTGAAGCGGGCCGGGGGCACGCGCGGGACGAGGTCGCAGCAGTGCACGTAGCGCCGCCCCGGTTGCCTGGGGCGGAGGCGGAGCGAGTCGGTGCCGACGCGCGGCGCACCGAACGTGACCAGTTCCGCCGCCGGGAAGTCGGTGGCACAGAGCGTCGCCAGCGCCCCGCCGAGGCTGTGGCCGGTGGCGATCGTGCGGCCGGAGGGTGTGAGCAGCCACTCCTTGAGAGGATCACGGAGCTCGTCGAAGGTCCGGCCGTAGCCGCGATGGACGACGATCCCCGGGCGCCACTCGACCGGATCGACGAGGAGATTCGCGAGGAGATCGTCGAGGTTTCCCGTCTCGGTGCCGCGGAAGACGGCGAACAGCGTGCCTTCCCGTGGATCGCCGCACACGAAGCCGTCGGCGGCGGCCCGCACGGAGAACAGCCGTCGGCTCTCGAGGGTCGCCAGGTGCTCGAAGCCGATGCGGCGCAGTTCCGTCTCGATCCGCGGGGGCGGCGCGTAAGCCAATCGCGACAGTTCGGCACAGATCAGATCGGTGCGGTCGCCGCCGAAATTGGTGGGGTACCACTCGAAGAACGGACCGTCGGCGGCCGGAAAGAACAGTTCACCGCCGCGGGTGGTGGGGTTTTCCGCCATCGTAGAACCGGCCCTCAGTCGATCCGCGTGCCGCCGTCGCCGCCGCGCACCACCGCCAGGAGGAATCCGTCGTGGCCCTTGGCGTCAATTGTCTGGAGCGCCGTGGCGGCGAGGTCGGGCCGGGCGCCGATCCACTCCAGCATCCGGCGGATCCCCTGCACGCCCGCATCGGGGCAGTCGACGTCGGCCACACGCCCCTCGCGGACAACGTTGTCGACCACGATCACGGTGCCGGGCCGGGAGAGCGTCAAGGCGCGTTTGACGTAGTCACGCGAGTGCTCCTTGTCGGCGTCGATGAAGACGAGGTCGAAGGGGGGCTCGCCCCGGGCGATCGCTGCGTCGAGCCAATCGAGCGCCGCCCCTGTGACAACCTCGACGGAGTCGCCGAGGCCGGCGTCCGCGAGCGACCGCCTGGCGAGGTCGGCCCGGCCGGCATCGAGTTCGAGCGACACGATCCTTCCACCGGTCGCGAGGCCGCGTGCGAGCCAAACGGCGCCCGATCCGCCGAGGGTGCCGATCTCGAGGACGCGCTTCGCGCCGAGGGCGAGGCAGAGCACCGAGAGCAACCGGCCGAGCGGCTTGGCCACCGCTATCGCCGGCAGACCGGCGGCGACGCTCGCCCGCTCGATCGAATCGAGGGCCGGGTCGGCGGGAAGGAGAAAGCGGCCGAGCGCCTCCTCAACCCCGGCGGCGGAACGAAAAAGAGGCACTGTGAAAGGATGCGAGTCATTCATGGGTGGGGTGTCGACCGCGGCCCTTTGGCTCACTGTGGTTTTTTCAGCGGCAGGGCCCGCGTCGAGCCGGTTGTGATCCCGCCGTCGACGAGGAGCGTCTGCCCGGTCACGTAGGCACTTGCCGCGGAGGCGAGGAAGACGACGGCGCCGTCGAGATCTTCCGCCTTCCCCGGGCGTTTCAGAGGGATCCGTTCGGTGAGGTAGGCGACCCATTCCTCGTCGCGGTACATGACGTCGTTCTGAGCGGTGCGGAACCACCCCGGTGCCAGGCAGTTGACCGTGATCCCGTGCGGCCCGAGGTCGTCAGCGAGGCTCATCGTCATCTGCTTCACACCGCCCCGGCTGGCCGAATAGGGCGTCAGCCCGGCGTAGCCAAAGACGCTCGTCACGCTCCCGATGTTGATGATTCGCCCCTGTTTCCGCGGGATCATGTGCCGGGCCGCCGCCTGGGCCATGAAGAAGGTACCGCGGAGGTTTGTGTCGAGGATCGTGTTCCAGTCGTCCCAGGTCACCTCCACGGCCGGCTTGCGGATGTTGCAGCCGGCGTTGTTGACGAGGATGTCGATCCCCCCCGCGGCCCCGATCGCAGCCGCCGCACAGTCGCGGATGCTCGATTCGCTGCGGAGGTCGAGGGGCAGCGGCGTGACCCGGTGGCCGTAGACCTCGAGCGCGGCCCGTGAGTCGGCGAGATCCTCGACTTTCCGGGCAGTGATAACGAGATCGGCGCCGGCCCGCGCCAGGGCTCCGGCCATCTGCAGCCCCAGGCCACGGCTGGCGCCGGTGACGAGTGCCGTGCGGCCGGTGAGGTCAAACAGGGCAGGGCCGGTGGGAATCGCGGAGGACATCGAACGGTTCCTGATGTGGCGGTGGAGAGGATCAGGGGGTGAGCACGACCTTCACGAGGCCCGGTTCGCGGTCGTGGAGGCGGTGGAACCACTCGACCCCTTCCGACAACGGCGCGACCTTGCTGACGAAGCATGACAGGTCGACCTTCCCTTCGGCGACCAACCGGATCGCCTCCGGGTAGCTCCCGGCCGACGAACAGGATCCCTGGAGCCGCAGTTGCCGCGTGACGACCATTTGCAGCGGCATCTCGATCTGCGGAGAAACATTCCCGACGAGCACCACCGTGCCCCCCCGCGTGCAGGCTTCGATCGCCGTCCGCACCGGCGCCGTGGCCCCGACCGCCTCGAAGACGACGTCGGCGCCGTCGGTGTCGGGTGTCGACGTTCCGAAGCGGGCCGCCCTCACGCCGGCGTCCTCCCCGGCGACGATCGTCTCGGACGCGCCGAGCGAACGGGCCTGACCGAGCCGCCCCGTGTCGAGATCGATTGCGGCGATTCTCGGTACGCCGTAGGCCCGCAGCGAGGCGACACAGGCCAAGCCGATCGGGCCAGCACCAACGACCACCGCCGAGCGGGTCTCGGGGCCGACGCCCGCGAGGTGAACGGCATGAAGGGCGATCGTGAGGGGCTCGAGGAGTGACGCCGCGATGAAGTCGAGGCTGTCGGGGATCGGATAGGCCACCCGACGGGGCACCACCACCTGCTCGGCAAAGCAGCCATATCGACGATAAGGGCCGCAGGAGACACCGAGCACCTGCCGCTCGGTGCAGAGGTTCTCCCGCCCCGCCAAACAGTGGGAGCATTGCCCGCAGAACACGGTCGAGTCGAGCGCAACCCGGGTGCCGATCGCTAGGTCATCGACCCCTGCTCCGACAGCGTCGACCGTACCGGCTGCCTCGTGCCCCATCACCAGGGGGGGGATGCGCCGTCCCGTCGAACCGGTGAAGCCATGGACGTCACTTCCGCAGATACCGCAGGCGGCAATCCGGACACGAACCTCCCCAGGGCCGGGCGTGGGGGCGTCGACGTCGGTGTAGATGAGCTCACCGGGTGACGTCAAAAGCAACGCTTTCATGGGGGGCTTTCCCTGCTGGGGGGACGACTTGGGGCCGGGGTGAAGAAAAAAGAGGTGAGGACGAACGACCGGAAAAGGTCACCACTGCCGGTGCGGCGGAAAGCTAGGGTATCCCGTCAGCCGATGAATCCAAAGCTGTCGCCCGGAGCAAGGCCTGGCAGGGCTGTCCAAATCGTTGCCCGGGGGCAACCAATCGCAGGGGAAGGGAAAACATATCCCCCCGTAAGAATCGTTGGCCCCGCACCAAGGGTGTGAAACGTCGCCCCGAATGATCGCCATGCTGGGAAAAATACCTTCAGAATCGCTCAAAATTTGGACCAAATACCGATTTCCGAGGCCCGGAGAAGGGGGCGTGTTGACAGCGTCGTCCCCCATCCATACATTTGCCTCTTCGATCCCACAGCGACGCCCGCGGCCTCCACAGGCCGCCGAAGGCTGTCGCAGCCTGCACCTCCAACCATGAATCAACCGGAGGGGCGGCATCGTTTCCACCGGACCTCCGGGGCTCAATGCTCCCTGGAGCGGCCGGGTCGGGGCGCTGGAGGGCGTCGTGGAGATCGGGTCAAGTGAGTTTTTATCGGTGAACGGTGTCGTTGGCGTGGCTGCTGTTTATAGGGCAGGCTTGTCGACGCCAAAAACATCGCGGTTGGTCGGGCGTGGTGGGTGGCGCGGCGATGGCAAGCGACGCGGTTCGATAGGTCAGAATTAGTGGAGTCATCCGTGGCAGGGCCGACCCAAGAAATCATTCGTATCCGCATGGAGGCCTACGATCACAGCGTGCTCGATCAGAGTGCTGCAGAGATCGTTGATACCGCCAAGCGCACCAATTCCGAGGTTCATGGGCCAATTCCGCTGCCGACGCGGATCGAGCGATATACGGTCCTCTCGAGTCCTCACGTCGACAAGAAGGCTCGTCAGCAGTACGAGATCCGCACTCACAAGCGTGTCATCGACATCGTGCAGGCGACGGCGAAGACAATCGAGGCGCTCAATAAGTTGAGTCTGCCGGCGGGCGTCGACATCAAAATCAAGGCTTCATCGCGGTGATCGTAGGCGCGGTCGGCGGGGGTTCTCGCCGAAGGCCAGGCGGTTGTGTTTAGCGTTTTTTCAACACTTTCAGGAGCGTCCGACACGGCATGCTTGGAAGGCGTTGTGGGTAAGGCTTGGTGATCCTTTCCTTGCGGAGAGGGTAGTCAGGTGCTCCCGCAGCCAGCAACTTCGAGCGTGAACGAGAGGCGACCCCGGCTCCCCGCATGGCGTGGGGTGGGGCGTTTCGACGGCGTACTACATGGCTGCTCAAGCAACGACCGGTGACGCCTCATCCGCGGGGATCGTCGCATCCGCGGGAAGAAAGTTCTCCCGTGGGACTAGGGCCTTCAAAGCCGAGCGCCCTGCCCCCAAGGGATTGTTGGGGCGGAAGGTGGGAATGACGCAGGTGTTTGATGCGAACGGCACGGTGGTGCCGGTCACCGTCATCGAAGCCGGTCCGTGCACGATTCTTCGCCTCCGCTCTCTCGAGCGTGACGGCTACTCGGCCGTTCAGGTCGGGTTTCTCGATAAGCCGCGCCGTCTGGCCAGTCGCTCGGTACGCGGGCAGGTTGCAAACCTCGAGAGCAAGCGCAGTCAGCGGAAGGCCCAGGGGGGGGTTGTTTCGCTCCCCAAGCCCGGCTGCGAGCCGAAGCGATTTGTGCGCGAGTTTCGCGGCACGGTCGAAGGGCTCGAGATTGGTCAAAATCTCGCTGTCGACGTCTTCGAGGGTGTGGCCCGGGTCGATGTGACCGGCACCACGAAGGGGCGCGGCACGGCGGGCGTCATGAAGCGGCACGGCTTCAAAGGGCAGCGGGCTTCGCATGGCGTCAAGAAGGTGCACCGCCATCAGGGCGGTACGGGCATGAACACCTCTCCGGGTCGTGTTTTCAAGGGCAAGCGGATGGCCGGCCGGTTCGGAAACGAGCGGTCGACGATGCGGAATCTGAAGGTTGTCCGACTCGACAAGGAGAACAATCTCCTGCTTGTTCGTGGCGCCGTCCCCGGCCCCAATGGGGCGATGGTGGTGGTGCAACAGACGAATCTGATCAAGAAGGTTGCCGGTCCTGGTGCGCCGGTTTCCAAGAAGAAGGCAGGTGCGAAGTGAATCTCGCCGTATATGACCTGAGCGGCAAACAGGTTGGATCGTACGAAATCGATCCGGCAGAACTCGCTCCGTCGGTCAACAAGCAGCTCCTTCACGACGCCGTCGTGATGTACCAAGCCAATCTTCGTCAGGGGACGCATCGCACGAAGTCTCGTGGCGAGGTGGCTGGTTCGACCAAGAAACTCTATCGCCAAAAGGGGACGGGCAACGCCCGTGCCGGTGGGCGGCGGAGCGGCACGCGTCGTGGTGGCGGTCACATCTTCGCCAAGCGACCACGGGATTTTGGTTTCCGCATGCCGCGGAAATCGCTCCAGGCAGCGACGCGTATGGCGTTGGCGGCACGGATCGCTGACGACGAGGTGCGGCTGATCGACTCTCTGTCGCTTTCGGCTCCCAAGACGTCGACTGTCGCGGGCTTGCTCGGTGCGCTTGGGTTCCGGGACCACACGGTGCTGGTTGCCCCCGAGAAGCACGACGACAATCTCTGGAAATCGGCTCGGAATATCGAGGGTGTTACGGTTTCACCAGTTGGCGACCTGAACGCTTGGACGATCCTCCGGCCTCGCAGAGTCGTGATGACAACGGCTGCTATCGATGCGTTCCGTGCATCGGTGAGGGCCAAGGCAAAAGAGCCGGCGTCGCTGACGTCGTCGGCGACGCGGAAGGCCTCAAAGCCGTTTTCGAAGGCGTCGGCGGCCCGCAAGACAACGCTAGGAGAGTGATTCATGTCCGTTCCCGTCCCTCCCCCTCCGAAGCTGAATCCGCGTCTCGGTTCGCACCAGGTGATCGTGCGCCCGCTCGTCACGGAGAAGGGAATGCATCGCGCCCAGCGAAATGGGGCGTACTCCTTTCAGGTTGTCACGGAGGCAACCAAGCCCGACATCCGTCGTGCGGTCGAAGAAATGTTCAACGTCAAAGTCGAGAAGGTAGCCGTCCAGAATCGCATCGGTAAGGCGCGACGCAGCCGGACTCGTCGCACGAGCGCTAAGGCCTGGAAGAAGGCGATCGTGACCCTCAAGCCCGACTTCAAGATTGACCTGTTTTGATCGGTTGAGCGAGCGAGTCAGACAACCGCGAACCACAAGACACAAGAGTTTCCGAAGCCATGGGAATCCGCAATTACAACCCGACTAGTCCCGGCCGCCGTGGGGCGAGTGTCTCCGATTTTAAGGAGCTCACGCCCGGGGCCGAGGCGCCGAAGCATCTGCGCGTCCGCAAGCAGAAGACCGGTGGTCGTAACAATCAGGGCAAGATCACATCCCGCCACCGTGGTGGCGGGCACATGCAGCACTACCGATTGATCGACTTCCGTCGAAACAAAGATGGCATTCCCGGGAAGATCGATTCGATTCAGTACGACCCCAACCGCACCTGTCGCGTGGCACTGGTTGTCTACGCCGACGGCGAGAAGCGCTTCATTCTCGCTCCCGAAGGATTGAAGGTGGGGACGACGGTTCAGAGCGGTGCCGATGCTGTGCCGGAGGTGGGCAACTGCTTGCCGATGTCGGCCATCCCGCTGGGAATGCAAGTTCACAACGTCGAGCTCCAAGCTGGTAGGGGCGGGCGATTGTGTCGCTCCGCTGGGTCTTCGGCGGTGCTGGTCGCCCGCGAGGCGCAGTGGGCGCAGTTGACGCTGCCGAGCGGCGAAATCCGCCGCGTGCCGGCGGCCTGTCGAGCCACGATCGGAGCCATCGGCAATTCCGATCACATGAACGTGGTAATCGGTAAGGCGGGCCGGAATCGTTGGATGGGAATCCGTCCCACCGTCCGTGGTACGGCGATGAATCCGATCGACCATCCGCACGGTGGTGGTGAAGGGCGAACCAAGGGTGGACGTCACCCGGTCAGCCCGACGGGGAAGAGCGCTAAGGGGGGCGGAACTCGGAAACCGCGGAAGCCCTCCGGATCGGCGATCATCCGTCGGCGGAAGAGCCGTCGTTATGGACAGCTCAAGCTTCGATAGACCGGGGCGCGCTCGGGGGCTTTAGAGCCATCCAGGGCGTTAGACATCTCGGACAACACAGTTGACATCAGACAAGACAATTTTCAAGAAGCAGCAGGGGAGAGCGCCAGTCGCTCGGATAGACCATGGGACGCAGTTCTAAAAAGGGGCCGTACATTGACCCCCGGCTCTATGAGAAGGTCGAGACACAACTGGCTGGCAGCAAGCGCGATCCGATCAAGACCTGGTCGCGTGCCTGCACCATTGTTCCCGAGTTCATCGGCTTAACGTTCATGGTCCACAACGGCAAGCAGCACCTGAAGGTGTTTGTCACCGAGGACATGGTCGGTCACAAGCTGGGCGAGTTTTCCCCTACGCGGACGTTCCGCGGGCATGGTGGTAAGGTCAAGGAAGCGGCGAAGTGATGCGGCTTGTTCGGGCTTCCGTCTGGATGCCTGAAATCGGAGCAAGGTGATCAATGGCGTATACGGCAATTCACAAGTTCGCTCGGATCAGCCCTCGCAAGGTGCGGGCGCTGGCCGATCTTGTACGCGGCAAGTTCGCCGACGAGGCCCTCGACATTCTCCGTTTCCAGCCCCATCGTGGTGCGCGGATGCTCGAGAAAGTGATCAAGAGTGCTCTCGGGAATGCGGAGCATCAACAGGCTCCTGCTGTCGACGATCTTGTTGTCATCGATGCCCGGGTCGACGGCGGTCCGATGTTCAAACGAATCCGTCCTCGTGCCCGTGGCATGGCGTTCGGAATCAAACGGCGGATGTCCCACATCAAAGTGGCACTGGAAGCCCCGGCGGAATGATCGTCGACGTTCGGTGAACGGATCGGTTTATCTTCGCGGGATACCGCGGGGCACAGAGCTGGGCAAGACACAAGCAGGAACGAGTTCATGGGACAGAAGGTCAACCCAATCGGTTTTCGTACCGGAATCACCGAGCCGTGGAAGAGCCGTTGGTATGCATCGAAGAAGGACTTCCGTGTCCTCCTCTTGGAGGATTTCAAGGTCCGGAAGTTCATCAAGACGAAGTACCGTGCAGCTGCCATTCCGAAGATTGAAATCGAACGAACGCGTGACGAAGTTAAGGTTATTCTCCATTCGGCTCGGCCGGGCGTGCTCATTGGGCGCAAGGGGCAGGAAGTCGATCGTCTTCAGGACGAGCTCCAGCAGCTTTTGGGGCGCCGGGTGAACCTGAAGGTGGAGGAAGTAGCGAGACCGGAGATTCAGGCGCAACTGATTGCTGAAGACATCTGCGATCAACTGTCGAAGCGGGCGGCTTTCCGCCGGACGATGAAGCGGGCCATCGACACCACCATGGACGCGGGAGCCAGGGGGGTGAAGATCCAACTCGCCGGCAGGCTCGGTGGTGCCGAGATGTCGCGGTGTGAGAAGGGAATTGCGGGGTCGATGCCCCTTTCGACGATTCGGGCGAAGATTGATTACGGGTTCTGCGAGGCTCCCACCGCGCAGGGCAACATCGGCGTTCAAGTGTGGGTCAACCAAGGCATGTACGAGGAGAGCGGCGATGGCGCTGATGCCCAAGAGGGTCAAGCACCGAAAAAGCCAAAGAGGTCGTATAAGAGGTGATGCCTCTCGCGGCAACCGCGTCGTCTTCGGTGACTTCGGCCTACAAGCCGAACAGCCGGGTTGGCTGGCGGCCGCGACGATCGAGGCCGGTCGCATTGCGGCCAGTCAGTACCTCCGCAATGAGGGCAGGCTTTATGTGCGCGTTTTTCCCCACAAGTCGATCACGTCCATCCCCCTCGAAACTCGAATGGGTAAGGGGAAGGGTGAGCCTGAGTTCTGGGCAGCCGTGATCAAGCCGGGAACGGTGTTGTATGAGATCGGTGGTGTTTCGGAGGAGGCAGCACGGGTGTGCCTGGCACGCCTTGCCCACAAAATGCCGGTGCGCGTTCGGTTTGTGAGGCGGCGGGTGATGTAAGCTCCGGGGCGACCCGGATTTGGTGGATAGTGGTGTGGTGATTCGGTAGGACCCCCGGGGTGGTTACCGGGAGCCAAGGCACGGTTTCGACGACAGCGTATTCCTGGGCAGCAGACATGAGCAAAGCACGCGAACTTCGTGAGATGAGCGACGAGCAGATCCGCCTGGTCTGGAAAGACTCGGCCGAGACGCTTTTTAAGCTCCGCTTGCAGGCCCAGACGGAAAAGCTGTCGGCTCCCACCGACGTTCGGAAACAGCGGCGATCGATCGCGCGTTGTCAGACGATTCTCGCGCAGCGCGGAAGTTTGGTGGCACCGGCTGCCGGCCCCGATGGGGCGCCGGCGGAGTCAAAGGTCGAGCACGATGCCGGCCTTCATGACAAGCATGGAAAGAAGAAGCGGGCGATTGGCCGGGCCAAAGTCCAGTCCTCCGGAAAGGCTGGCGTGGCGACGAAACGGCAAGCTAAAAAGCGCACGCAGAGCGGTAAGTAACGGCGACGGGTGACAACAGCGGTGGATGGGCGTCGGTTTCCGCGGTCAGCGTATCGCGGGGGCAACGGAGCAGCAGGGATCTGAACCGGGCGGGTAGCAGTCAGACAGGAAGAAGTCATGCCAAGGCGAGTCGAAACAGGCACGGTGACCAGTGCCGCGTCGAGCAAGACGCGACGCGTGGAGATTCCGCGTGTCGTGCGGCACAACAAATACGGTCGTATTCTCCACCGGCGGACGATCTGCCACGTCCACGACGAGGACGAAACGTCGGCCCCCGGTGATCTCGTCGAGATCATCGAATGCCGGCCGCGGAGCCGGCTGAAGCGCTGGGAACTGGTGCGGGTGGTCACGAAGAGCACGGCTGTCGACGTTGCGGCGCTGCGAAGCGGTGCCCGGGCGACCCAGTTCAACGAGTCGGCCGCCAAGGCTGAAGAAGCGTCGGCGACCGGTCTTAAGACCGGGGAAGGAGCCTCGAAATGATCCAGATGCAATCGAGGTTGGTCGTTGCGGACAACACCGGCGCCAAGGAAGTTATGTGCTTCAAGGTGCTCGGGGGGAGCAAGAAGCGTACCGCTGGAATTGGCGACATAATCGTCTGCAGCGTGAAGAGTGTTATTCCGGGGAGCGACGTCAAGAAGAAGGCCGTCGTCAAGGCGGTTATTGTCCGCTGCAAACAGCCGACCCGGCGGGATGATGGCAGCTACGTGCGTTTTGATACGAACGCCTGCGTGATCATCGACAACGACAAAAATCCGAAGGGCACTCGTATTTTCGGTGCCGTCGCCCGCGAGTTGCGGGATCGTAGTTTCATGAAGATCGTCAGCCTGGCGAGCGAGGTGGTCTGATGTTGATTCGTTCCGGTGACATGGTTGAGGTCAAGACGGGCAACGCGAAAGGGACCCGATCCAAGGTCCTTTCTGTGCGGCGCGCCGACGGGAAGATCGTGGTTGAGGGCGTCAATCGCGTGTATCGGCATATGAAGCGCAGCCAGAAGAACCCTCAGGGGGGGCGGTTGAGCAAAGAGATGCCGATCGACGCATCGAATGTTCTTGTGGTTTGTGGCGGATGCGACCAAGCCGCGAGGCTCGGCATCAAGGTGCTCGCTGATGGCGGACGGGTCCGGATGTGTAAGAAGTGTGGCGCAGACAACGGGAAGATCAGGGCGGCGAAGGCTGCAAAGTGATCGTCGCTACTCGGCCACCAGACTCTGCTTGAGTTTGTGCGGCCGGCGTGCGGTTGGCGGTGATGAGGCTCTGGCGGTCGAAGTCCGCCACCTGGTGGGTTGAAAACGTGCCGACGAGCGTGTCGGGCAAGACAATCAAAAGGACGGTTGTGATGGCCAAGAAGACCAAGGCGACTGCAGCGGAGACCGGCGCCAACGCGGCGACGGGTGCGTTGGAAACCCCACGCATGCTCGAGCACTACCTCAAGACGGTCCAGCCTGCGCTCCGCGAGGCCCTCGATCGCACGAATGCCCATGCGATTCCCCGGCTCGAGAAGATCGTGATCAACATGGGGGTCGGCATAGCGGTCTCCGAGAAGAAATATCTCGAGGAGGCGATCGGGGCACTGACCCAGGTGTCGGGGCAGAAGCCCGTGGCAACTCTTTCAAAGGTGGCGGTTTCCGGATTCAAGCTCCGCGAAAACCTTCCCATCGGATGCAAGGTCACGCTTCGCGGCCGTCGGATGTATGAGTTCCTCGATCGACTCGTGTCGCTGGCCCTTCCCCGTGTCCGCGATTTCCGTGGCCTCTCGAGCACGGCTTTTGATGGTCATGGGAATTACAGCCTCGGGCTCTCCGAACAGATGGTGTTTCCGGAGATCAATCCGGACAAGTACACGCGGCCGCAGGGAATGAATATCACGCTCGTCACGTCGGCGAAGAATGACGACGAGGCGAGGCTTTTTCTCCGTGCTATGGGTGTTCCGTTGAAAAAGGATGGGGATGAGGGTGCCGCGGCGTAGCGGCACGGTCGGTACCGATTGGTTCGTACGGTCACGACGATCGTCGTGGGGTACGAATCAGGAACATCAGTTGCGGCCGTTGCGGCGGCCCGTCGTTGGAATCATCTATGGCAAGCAAGTCAAAGATCGCGATGGCCAAGCGGCCGCCGAAGTTCTCAACCCGTCAAGTGCAGCGCTGCATGCTGTGCGGACGACCGAGGGCGGTTTACCGTAAGTTCGGTCTCTGCCGGATCTGTTTCCGGAAACTGGCCGACCAGGGGGTCATCCCCGGTGTGAGGAAGGCAAGTTGGTGACCACGGCCCGGAGGGGTGTTGACCGCCGGAGAAGGCGGGCATCCGGGATACCGAAGGCAGAATGGTTCGCTGGCAGGGTTCACAGTTTCGAAAGGGCTCTCTCGACATGATGACCGATCCGATCGCCGACATGCTCACCCGCATCCGCAACGCGGTGCGAGTCGAACGCGCCATCGTGGAGGTTCCGAGCTCCAAGGTGAAGCGCGGCGTGGCGGACGTACTGAAGCGTGAGGGGTACATCTGGGACTGGAAGGAAGTCGAGGCGGAGCCTGCAGCGAAACTGCAGATCGAGCTCAAATACGGCCCCAACGGTGAGCGTCTCATCCGTCACATCCGGCGCGTTAGCTCGCCGGGACGCCGGGTTTACAGCCGTTCGGTTCGGCTCCGTCCGATTCTGGGAGGCTTGGGGATTTCGATCCTGTCGACCAGTAGCGGGGTTGTCAGCGACCGGGAAGCCCGGCAGCGGAAACTCGGCGGTGAGGTTCTCTGCGAGTTGTGGTGAGAAATGAGCTGCTGTGGCGACGTACAGGGGATGGCCCGGAGCGTTTCGGGCAGCAGGATTCGGGGTTCGATGTGGGGCGGGTCCGGATACGGGCCGGGTTCGTAACGAAAGGTCGAGGACATGTCGCGGATCGGCAAAGCTCCGGTACAGATTCCCAAGGGCGTTAAGGTGGCCGTTGACGGTGCCACGCTCAAGGTCGAGGGGCCGCTCGGAAAACTCGAGCACACCATACACCCGGCCGTGAAGATCGCTATCGATCCCGCGGACGGTCTGTTGAAGGTTACCCGCGGTGATGATGACCGCACTTCGCGAGCCGTTCACGGTCTTACGCGTGCCCTCGCGGCAAACATGGTCGAGGGCGTCTCGAAGGGCTACGAAAAGAAGCTCGAGATTGTCGGTGTCGGTTACATCGCCGCGATCCAAAAGAACACCCTCCAACTCCGCGTCGGTTTTGCCAACGAACTACAACTCCCGATACCGGCCGGGCTGACGGTCATTTGCCCTGATCAGACCCACATCGTTGTCAAGGGCATCGACAAGCATCTGGTCGGTCAATTCGCCGCAGAAGTCCGTGCTCGACGCAAGCCCGAGCCCTACAAGGGCAAGGGGATTCGGTACGAGAACGAGCAGGTTCGCCGTAAGGCTGGCAAAGCGGTCACAAAGTGATCCCCTGAACGCACCGGTTGATGCCGTCCACGTTATTATCCCCCCACCTCCCGCAGTCACGCTTCCATGGACCACGCCCGCACGATTCTCCGGCAGCGGATGCGCCGCCGTTTCCGTGTCCGCCGGCATATTCGCGGCACTGCGGAGCGGCCCAGATTGGCCGTGTTCCGCACGGACAAGCACATCTACGCCCAGATCATCGATGACGCTGCCGGTCGGACGTTGGTTTCGGCCAGCACGCTCGACAAGCAGATCCGGGACACGGTCGGTTTCGGTGGCAATAAGCAGGCTGCCGAGGCAATCGGGCGGGCGGTGGCCGAGCGTGCCCAGGCCGCCGGCCTGAAGAAAGTCTGCTTCGATCGGGGTGAGTTCCGCTACCATGGCAGGGTCGCGGCGTTGGCCGATGCTGCCCGGGCCGCAGGCCTCGAGTTCTGACCCAGACACACGTCCCTCGTCCCGCCGGCGTGGATCGGGAGGGAACGAGACACCCAGCCAAACCATCCGGAGCATCGAAGACCGTGTCGACTAGCAGCAATCAGGGCCGTGGAGGTGACTCCCGCGATCATCGCGGGGGGGAGCGCGGCGGGGAGTTCGCCGAAAAAGTCGTCAAAGTTCGACGGTGTGCCACCGTTGTCAAAGGTGGGCGACGATTCAGTTTCGCCGGGCTCGTCGTTGTCGGAAATGGACGCGGGAAGGTTGGTTGCGGCTACGCCAAGGCCAACGAAGTGCCCCCGGCGGTTGAGAAGGCAATCAAGGACGGGATGAAGAACCTGATTGAGGTTCCGATCGAGTCCGGTACGATCCCCCATCGCGTCGAGGGAAACAGCGGCACTTCGAAGGTCATCATGCTCCCCGCTAGCCCCGGCACCGGAATCATCGCCGGTGCGGCCGTCCGGGCAGTGTGCGAGTCGGCCGGTATCCGCGACGTGCTGACGAAGGCCCACGGTTCGACGAACCCCGTCAATCTCGTCAAGGCAGCGCTCGACGGCCTGAAGCAACTGCGGACGAGGGGCGAAGTCGAGCGGCTGCGGGGAATCACGCTCTCCTGACTCGCCCTCTGGCGAGGAATGGGCGGGGCGACGAGACGAAAAATAAAACGGCTGGGTGGCACTGGTACCGCTCGCGTTACGATCCCGATCTGCTGGTGGCGCCGTTGCGGTGCCTTTTCAGATCCTTCGATGAGAGGGTGTTTCGATGAAGGTCAACGACGTCAATCAGGGTATTCACAAGAACCGCCGTCGGCTGCGGATCGGTCGCGGGCCCGGTTCGGGGCGCGGAAAGACGTCGGGTCGCGGCCACAAGGGGCAGGGACAGTTGGCCGGTTGGAGCGCCGCCGGGATCTTCGAGGGGGCGAGGATGCCTCTCATCCGACAGATTCCCAAGCGGGGGTTTCACAACCGTCACGGCAGGATCGTGACGTGTGTCAACGTCGACGATATTGAGGCCCGTTTCGTGGTCGGCGCTGATGTCACTCCCGAATCGCTGCGGGCCTGTGGGCTTGCCAAGGGGATCTGGGACTCGATCAAGATTCTTGGGGAAGGGGTGATCTCGAAGGCACTCAAGGTGTCGGCTCACCACTTTAGTGCCCAGGCCCGCGAGAAGATCCTCGCAGCCGGTGGCACTGTCACCGATCTACCCGGACCGGCACCGGTCGTGAAGCGGCAAAAGAAAGTTGTGAAGCCGAAAACGGCGAAGGCGTAGTTGTGGGTTTTCCGGGCCGGCAGACCGATGCTTCGGTGGGGCGTCTTGGGAGACCTGCCGCCTAGGGATATGGCCTGCGACCGGGAGGCGTTTGGGCAGCTGGGTCGGAGGGAGCAAAGGAGTCGTTCTCGTGCTTGAAAAACTTCGCATCATCTTCACCATTCCGGAACTCCGGCAGAAGATCCTCCTTACGCTCGGTCTCTTGGCGATTTATCGGGTCGGCTGGCAGGTTCCGCTGCCAATCATCGATCCGACGGCGATGGCGTCGTTCGGCAAGGAGTCGGGCGGCTTTGCAGACATCCTCAAGACGGTCGCCGTCTTCTCTGCCAGCCAACTTTCCCAGGCGACGATCTTCGGCCTCGGGATCATGCCCTACATCTCGGCTTCGATCATCTTCCAACTGCTCGGTACTGTTTGGCCTCCGCTTGAGCGGCTCACCAAAGAGGGAGAGGCGGGGCGGAAGAAGATCAACGAGTACACCCGTTACGCAACGGTCCTGATCTGTCTGGTGCAGAGCTGGGCTTATGTAGCGTTCCTCGCCAACACGAGCGTCGGTGACACGCCGCTCATCCAGTCAAGCTTCCTCGTCGATGGCAAACTGCCGCTGATCTGGCAGTTCGTGGCGGTCATGACGATGACGGCCGGCACCATCTTTCTGATGTGGCTCGGCGAGCAGATTGACGAATTCGGCATTGGTAACGGCATCAGCCTTCTGATCATGGCGGGCATTCTTGCCAGTATGCCGAGTGCGCTTTTGCAACTCGCCGAGGACACGAATTGGGAGATCGGCGGCGGCGGCGGGAAGATGGGGATTGAAACGGTTCTCGTGCTCATCGCGCTGTTTGTCAGTGTCGTGGCCGGCGTGGTCTTCATGACCCAGGGGCAACGGCGAATCCCAACGCAGAGCGCAAAACATGTCCGCGGTCGGCGGGTGTACGGCGGCACGAGGCAATACCTGCCGCTCAAGGTCAATCAGGCCGGGGTCATGCCGATCATCTTCGCCAGCTCTCTCCTCCTCTTTCCGCAAATGATCTTTCAGTATCTCGCCACCGCCTTTCCTGGGAATATGGTGCTCGGGGCGCTGCAGGATTCGTTCACGAGGGGGCAATCGTTCCTCTACAACCTCCTCTATGTCGCGCTGATTTTCTTCTTCTGCTATTTCTGGACTGCGATTACCTTTAACCCGAAGGAAGTCGCCGACAATCTCAAAAACTTCGGCGCTTTCATCCCTGGTTATCGCCCTGGCAAGCGGACGGCCGATTACCTCGAACGAGTCATGGAGCGGATCACGTATGTCGGTGCTGGCTTCCTTGCGCTCGTCGCCATCATCCCCACGATTGTCGCCGGCTTTCTCGGGATCCCACCGTCGATTGCCGGATTCTACGGCGGCACAGGCCTGTTGATCGCCGTCAGCGTGGCCTTCGATCTGGTTCAAAAGATCGACAGTCATCTCGTGATGCGAAATTACACCGGATTGCTGGAGAAGTCCTGATTCGGGTTCAGCCCTGACCGGACCGGCGTGCCACTGGGCGTGCCGATGGTCGTTGTCGTCTCGCGCGGGATTCTCATGCGGATCATCCTCATCGGACCGCCCGGCGCCGGAAAGGGAACGCAGTGCCAGCGGTTGGTCGAGCATCTCGACGTTCCCCACCTCTCGACCGGTGAGATGCTCCGGACGGAGGTCAGGTCGGGGTCGCCCGAGGGGCTGCGAGCTGCGGCGCACATGGACCAAGGACAACTCGTCCCCGATTCGATGATCCTGGGGATGGTGACGAAGCGCCTGGAATCGGCCGATTGCCGGGGCGGCTTCCTCCTCGACGGCTTTCCTCGGACCCTTCCGCAGGCGTCGACGCTCGACGATCTCCTCGAGCGGAGGGCCATGAATGTCGACGGTGTCCTGGAATTGGCGGTGCCGCGTGACGAGCTCGTGCGGCGGATGCTCGCGCGGAAAAGAGCCGACGACAACCCCGAGATCTTCTCAAAACGGATCGCGAGCTTCGAGGTGCAAACCGCACCGTTGCTCGAGTATTACGCCCGGCAGGGGAAGCTCGCGACGATCGACGGGCTCGGTGATGCCGACGAGATCTTCGGCCGGGTGAAGCAGGCGCTCGAGCGATTCAAGCGCGGTTCTCGTGGACGCCATTGAGGAGGTCGGTGGCCAAGGCTGCGGGGATCGGCCGGTTTCCGGTGCCGCATCGGGGCAACGCCCGCGGAGATGGTTTGGCATCGGTCACGCCGCTATAGTGCTCCGATGCTGCAGTTGTGGACGGAGGAGTTGTTCCAGGGCGTCGTCCGGTGCCCCCCTTCCCGACGCTGTTTGAATGGGTGTGCCTGCCGTGGTGAATCTTCGGTCTCCCCGCGAAATCGCGCTCATGCGCCGTGCGGGCCTTGTCGTCTGGGGCGCCCATGAAATCGCCGCCGCGATGGTCCGGCCGGGGGTGTCGACCGGTGAAATCGATGCCGCGGTGGAAGCGTACTTCCTCAAGTGCGGGGCGGTGCCTCTGTTCAAGGGGGTGCCCGGAAAGGTGCCGTTTCCGGCGGTGTGCTGCATTTCCGTCAACGACGAGGTGGTGCACGGTATTCCTGGCCCGCGGATTCTCGTGGAAGGCGACATCGTCAGCATCGACACCGGTTGCAGCCTTGCCGGTTGGTGCGGCGATTCCGCCCGGACTCATCCGGTGGGAACGGTGTCGAGTGTCGCCAGGGGGCTCCTCGACTGCACTTCGGGCGTCCTCGAGTTGGCGATCGAGCTGATCGGAAAGCGGAATCGTTGGAGCGATGTTGCCACCGAGATGGCGACCTATGTCCGGGATCGCGGGTTTTCGGTGGTGGAGAATTTCGTTGGCCATGGCATCGGGAAGAAGATGCACGAGGACCCGCAGGTCCCCAACTTCTGTTCCCCGTCGTTCCGCAGGAACTACGACTTCGAACTCGAGACCGGGCTCGTTATCGCCGTCGAACCGATGGTCAACATGGGGTCGAAGAAAGTCAGGGCCTTGGCCGATCATTGGACGCAGTCGACGGTTGACGGCCAGCCGAGTGCCCACTTCGAGCACACGATCGCGATCACGAACCAGGGGCCGGAGGTCCTGACGAGGGCCCCCGACGAGGGGGATTCCGTCCCGGCCTGAAGGCCCCTGCGGCAGCCGCGGAGGGGGCCGTTGGGGGGCAACTGAGGGATGTTCGGTGATTTTTCGTCGTGAACTCCCAATTTTTTATCGTTTCTGCCCGTTTCCTGACCTCCCCCTTGTGGATCAGGGGGGTGGGTTTCTATAGTTGACGGCTTTCCATCAGTTTCCCTGTTCCCGTTGAAGGCGTGGGCGACCGTCGCCACGATCGCAAGTATGAAGGTTCGCGCCAGCGTCCGTCGCATCTGCGACAAGTGTAAGATTGTCCGGCGCCGCGGCGTCGTCTTTGTCGTGTGTGCGGATCCCCGCCACAAACAGCGGCAGGGATGACGACGGAATCCGCTTCCGGCAGGCGGGGCTTCCTCGCTTCTGTTGGAAGATGGTGTCCGGCGGAGCATCATGTCTCCGTCAGGAGAGCGGCTTTCGTAGGTATTCATGAAGGTGGTGTGGTTGGTGCTGGTTTCGCCCTGTCTGGGTTAGACCAGTGGTGGTGCGGCCGGGTGGCTCTCCGGTTCCACGCCAGTCGTTCGCGGCAGCCAATTCAACTCGCCTGTTGTTCGTCCCCTCGCACGATGCCCCCGGCATGGTGTGTTGGGGATGGAATGTTTTGTTCGGCAGTCCCGTCTTCCATGTCCGTCATCCCACGGTAGTACTTCCCCATGCCCCGTCTCCTCGGCGTCGACATTCCATCGGAGAAGAAGACGTTCTATTCGCTCCAGTACCTCTACGGGGTTGGCCCCCAGGTGGCGCGCGAGTTGTGTCACAAGGCGGGGGTCGATCCGGAGGGGATGGCCAAGAATCTCCATGAGGACGAATTGGCCCGGTTGGCCTCCCTCATGGACAAAGACTACGTCGTCGAGGGGCAGCTTCGCCGCCAGGTGGCGCAGAATATCTCCCGGCTCAAGGACATCGGTAGCTACCGTGGCGTCCGCCATCGTCGGGGGTTGCCGGTTCGGGGCCAGCGGACCCGGACGAATGCCCGGACCAGGAAGGGGCCCAAGAAGACGGTGGCTGGCAAGAAGGGTGTGAAGGACCTCAAGTAAAGTTCGGTTCTTCGGTTCCCTGGCACGCGGTGGCGTGCCGGGCTTTTACGGGCAGCCTGGTTGCCTGGGTTGTCTTTTGATTCACAGTTGTCGCCGGAACGCACAGGAAAGCATCGATTCATGTCGAAGGTTGCCAAGGGCAAGAAGAAGAGTGTTTCGGCGGGGATCGCCTACATCTCCGCTAGTTTCAACAACACCACGGTGACGATCACCGACACCAAGGGCGATACGCTCTGCTGGGCGAGCGGTGGGACTTGCGGCTTCAAGGGAAGTCGCAAAGGTACTCCCTTCGCCGGTCAGTGCGCGGCGCAACAGGCGGCCGAGAAGGCCGCGAAGTTCGGTGTCAAGGATCTCGAGGTCCGTGTCCGCGGCCCCGGGAGTGGTCGCGAGAGCGCCATCACCGCGCTCCAGGCCGCCGGCATGAACGTCAAGAGTATTGAAGACATCACGCCACTCCCGCACAACGGATGTCGTCCGCCGAAAAAGCGCCGCGTCTGATCCTTTCCAGGTCGGTCACACCGGCCTTTTCCCCCCACCTGAATCACCTCGAGAGCGGTCGGCCAGCATGCCGATCGGGAATCCATGGGACGCATCACCGGGCCGGTTTGCCGCCTTTGTCGCCGTGACGGCCTCAAGCTCTTCCTCAAGGGCAGTCGCTGCGATACGAGTAAGTGCGCGTTCGAGCGTCGCCCGACGCCGCCGGGCATGGTGCAGAAGCGCCGCTCGAAGCCGACCGAGTACGGTCTTCATCTGCGCGAGAAGCAAAAGGTGAAGCACTACTACGGCGTGCTCGAGCGGCAGTTCCGCACCTACTTCGCCCGTGCCGCACGGGGGAAGGGGAATACGGGCGAGTCGCTGATGTCGCTGCTCGAGCGCCGGCTCGACAATATCGTGCATCGGATCGGGTTCGCCCCCTCGAGGGCTGCCGCCCGGCAGATGGTCCTTCATGGCCACATCACGATCAACGGCCGGCGTCTCGACGTGCCGAGCTATCTCGTCAGGGCGGGGGACTTGCTCCGCGTGAAGAACCGCGCCAAAAGCCTCCAGTTGGTGCACGCGTCGCTGGCTTCGAACCGTCGCGATATTCCCGATTTCCTCACCCGGTCGGAGACTGGTGTTCCTGAGGGTCGGGTCGATCGGCTGCCGGGATCTGACGATGTTTCGATCCCGGTGCAGACCAACCTCATCATCGAGTTGTGTTCAAAGTAGAAGTAACGAACCGCGGGGTGTTGGGCCGCGGGATTCTCTTGGCGATTGCCGTGAGGGTCGCCGGCGCGATGGAAAACCTCTTGCCCGGTCCGTTCAACAATTGGGCCTGATGCGGCCGATGGCCGGTCGAAATCGCTCCGAAAAATCACCATCGCGGCCTGACGTGGCCGCGCCGTTTCAGGTACAGGCAAGGAGAACTGCATGCACATCCGTTGGCGTGGACTCGAACTCCCCAGCTCGGTCGTATCCGATGCCAAGACGCTCACCGGGACGTACGGCAAGTTCGTTGCCGAGCCCTTCGAGCGCGGCTTCGGCACAACGGTGGGCAACAGCCTCCGGCGGGTCCTCCTCTCCAGTCTCGAGGGGAGCGCGGTGACGCAAATCAAGGTCGGCAGTGCTCTCCACGAGTTCAGCACGGTCAAGGGTGTTCTCGAGGATGTCACCGACATCGTCTTGGCGGTGAAGAGCCTCGTCGTCAAAAATCACAGCGACTCAACCCGCGTGATCCGCGTTGAGAAGAGCACGAAAGGCCCCATCACCGGTGCCGATGTGCAAACGGACGAGGCGGTCGAGGTGGTCAGCAAGGATCTTGTCCTCGCCACGCTCACCGATGACGTTCCCTTTGAATTGGAGATGGTCGTCGAGAACGGGCGGGGGTATGTACCCGCCAGCGAGCACAGCCCTGATGTCCAGGAAATCGGGATCATTCCCGTCGATGCCGTGTTTAGCCCCGTGACACGCGTCCGCTACGAGGTCGAGGAGACCCGTGTCGGACAAAAGACGAACTACGACAAGCTGACCATGGAGATCTGGACCAACGGCACCGTGACTCCAGACATGGCGCTGGTCGAGGCCGCGAAGATTCTCCGCAAGCACCTCAATCCCTTCGTCGGCTACAGCCAGCAGGGGCCGTCGGTCAATCTTCCTCCAGTCATCGACTGGACGAAGATCACCCCGGAGCCGTCGACGGTCCTGACCTGGGATGTGTCGCAACTCGAGCTTTCCGTCCGAGCCCAGAATTGCCTCTCGAGCGCTGGGATCCGCAAGGTTTCCGAACTCGTGGTGCTAACCCGGGAGCAGATTCTCGAGATGCGGAACGCCGGAGACCAAACGGCCGAGGAGATCGAAACGAAGCTCTTCGAACTGGGGCTGAAACTCGGCATGCTGCCCGTCGAGGCCTGAAGCACAACCGGGGGACCGCGGGGCAACGCCCCCGGCCCCCACCTTTTCCCACTACTTTCCGCCAACACCCTCGAAGGTTCCGGTCTCGCGGCCGGGGCCGAACTGTCCGCCTGAAGGATTCTATCCATGCGCCATCGTCGTAAGGGCCGTGTGCTCGGCCGCAGTCCGTCTCATCAGCGTGCCCTGCTCCGCAATCTCGCCTCGGCGTTGATGCTCACTGAGCGGGAGTGCGAGGCCGACGAGGTCGGGGCGCCGAAGGTCGCCGGTCGGATCATCACGACCGTTGCCAAGGCCAAGGAGGTCCGGCCGCTCGTTGAGCGGTGCGTCACGATCGCCAAGCGGGGTTTGGTGTCGATCGATCAAGCCAAGGAATTCGGCACAGCGGCCACTCGTGATTCGGCCGCTTGGAAGCAGTGGCGGGAGAGCGATCAGTGGCGCAAATGGGCCCAGGCCATGTCGCCGGCCGTGACCGCCCGGCGACGCGTCGTCCGGCTCCTGGGGGACAAGAAGGCGGCGCGAATCGTGTTCGAGCGGATCGCCCCACGGTTCGTCGATCGTCCCGGTGGCTATACCAGGATCCTGAAGCTCTCCACCCCCCGGCTTGGTGATGCCGGCCCCCGGGCTGTGCTGGAGTTTGTCGGCAGCGGGCCGAAGGTCGACCGTGGCACGGCCCCGCAGGTCCAGGCCCGCCGCCCCTCCAGGGGTGCCGGCGCGACCTGACGGTCCACCAAGGGGCTACACCGAGGGGCCGAGCGAGGGGCCGCAAAAGGGAACCGCTCCCGTGTTGGAGTCCTTTTGCTTTTTTCCACTCGCGTCGGCCGGTCTTCAGTCTCGGTTCGGGCCGGTGGGCTGTTGTCCTTCCTCATGCCGGGCTCTCCGACGCCGGACCCAGGGCTCATCCCCGCTGGTGGCGAATCGATTGTGTGGTCGTGAGGTGGATTGCGTCGATGAAAAAGGTTAGACTTTTCTCAACGTGAGGCGTTTGGCAGTGAGGGGGCAAGCTCTCTGTCTTCGGTTTGGTTGATGGGCACCGTCTGGATCGGGATCCGGACGATGGCCATTGCCGGCCGTTTGCACCCTGCGGACCGGAGGGTTGTGCCCATGGCGACGCATGTTTCCTCGTGCCGATCTGGCGTAATCGCCTCCCTCCGAGGCTTGCGGTTGGCTGTCTGCATGGCACTGGCCGCCGTCACCGCGGCCGTGGCTGTCGCCCGCGAAGGGGACGAGCACTTCGGTATCCCGCAGGTGAAGTTCATCAATGAGCAGGTGGCGGCCGGCTGGGCCGACGCCAAGCTCAAGCCCTCGGAAGGGGCGTCCGATCAGGAATGGTGCCGCCGGGTCCATCTCGATGTCATCGGCCGGATCCCGACGGTCCGGGAACTCGACGACTTCGTGGCCGACAGTTCCCCGGTCAAGCGGGCCAACCTCGTCGGCCGGCTTCTCGGCGATGACTCCGTTGACGAGTATGCCCGCAATTGGGCTGATGTCTGGACGACCGTGCTCATCGGTCGGAGCATGGAAAACGACAACGTCAACCGGAGTGGCATGCGGCAGTGGCTGCGCCGTTCGTTCTCCAAGAATATCCCCTACGATCGGTTCGTCGCCGATCTCGTCACCGCCTCCGGCGTCAACAAGGCGGGGGAGAAGGGGTTCAACGGCGCTACCAATTTCCTCTCGGGCAAACTCGACGAGAACGGCATCCAGGCCACCGCCAAGACCGCGCAGATCTTCCTCGGGCTCCAAGTGCAGTGCACGCAGTGCCACAACCACCCGTTCAACAAGGGGAAGCAGAATCAATTCTGGGAGTTCAACGCCTTCTTCCGACAGGCGAAGGCGCTGCGGCATTTCGAGGAGACCCGCGAGGTTCAGGCGATCGAGTTGGTCGACGAGGATTGGGCCGGCGAGGGGGGGAATGCCGCTCAGGCCGAGCTCTACTACGAGCTCCGCAATGGCCAGATGAAAGTCGCCTATCCGGTGTTCATCGACGGCACGACCGTCGACGCCAACGGTTATCTCCCGGCGAAGCTGGAGGATGGCACGGAGTACGGTGTGAACCGTCGCCAGGCCCTGGCGGAGCTGATTGTCGACAGCCCATTGATGCCGAAGGCCGCGGTGAACCGGGTCTGGAGCCACTTCTTCGGCTATGGATTCACCCGTCCAATCGACGATCTCGGTGATCACAACGCGCCGTCGCACCCTGAATTGCTCGACGGCCTCGGTGAGCGGTTCCGCGAGCAGAGCTTCGACACGAAGGAGCTCATCCGCTGGATCACCCTCTCCCACGCCTACTCGCTCTCCAGTCGGATCGCCAAGGGGAATGCCACCGACGATCCCGCGGTCGGGGAGAAGCCGAAGTTCTCGCATTTCTACCTCCGGCAGATGCGCCCCGAGGAGCTCTATCAGTCGCTGCTCACCGCCACCGAGGCCGATCAGGCCGAGGAAAAGGGGGAGAAGGGAGCCCGGAAGAAGGACGAATGGCTGTCGCAATTCACCATCGCGTTCGGCACCGACGAAGGGGATGAGGCGACCACCTTCAACGGGTCGATCCCCCAGGTACTGATGATGTTCAACGGCGATCTGGTCAAGACGGCAACGGAAACCGGCAAGGGGGGATTCCTCGACCGCGTCGCCACGTCCGGCATGTCCAATGCCCATCGCATCGACACCCTCTACGCCGCGGCCCTGGCCAGAAAACCGACCCGCAAGGAGATCAAGCTCGCCAACCAGTTAATGGTGGCCCGCAAGGGGGATGCGATCAGCGCCCTCCAGGATATCTGGTGGGCCGTCCTCAACTCCAACGAGTTCATTATCAACCACTGAATCCGGCACTGAATCCGGATACTTTCCCCCGGCGATCGGCTCTGCACACCGGGACTCCGGGTCTTGATTTACTCCTCCCAACACCTCCCAGCCCAATCCTTCCCGAGGAACCCTGCCATGTCCGTCACCAGCCGTTTCATCGACGGGATGAGCCGCCGACACTTCATGAGCCATGTGGCCGGCGCCGCGGCCCTCGCCGCCCCTGCGACGGCGTTTACCAACTCGATCCTCGCCAACGCCGCCGATCTGAAGCGGCGGCACAAGGCGGCCATCCTCCTCTGGATGGGGGGCGGCCCGAGCACCATGGATATCTGGGATCTGAAGCCGGGGGCAGCGACCGGCGGCCCCTTCAAGCCGATCTCCACGAGTGCCGATGGGATCCAGATCTGCGAGCACATGCCGCTGATGTCGCAGCAGATGCATCACATGTCGCTCGTCCGTTCGATGAGCACGCGGGAAGCGGACCACATGCGCGGCCGCTACTACATGCACACCGGCTACGTGCCGAATCCCAATGTCGAGCACCCGAGCTACGGCGCCGTGATCGCCCACGAGCTGGCCGATCAGGTCCCCGATCTGGAGATCCCCCCGTTCGTTTCGGTCGGTAGCGGGAGTGTCGGCCCGGGGTTCCTGGGGATGTCGTGGGCGCCGTTCGTGGTCGATGCCAACGGCAACGTCCGCAACCTCGACATGGGGATCGACCCGACCAGGCTGTCGCAGCGGTTGGAGATGCTTTCGGCGATCGAGGACAAGTTTATCGGCGAGAAGCGTGGGGCCTCGTCCGACGACCACGCCAAGGTTCTCTCCAAGACGATCAAACTCATGACGAGCGACCAGATGGAGTCCTTCAAGGTCATGAAGGAGCCCAAGGATGTTCAGGACCGCTACGGCAACACCGGATTCGGCCGCGGATGCCTCATGGCCCGCCGGCTCGTCGAGCAGGGGGTGCCGTTTGTCGAGGTTGATCTCGGCGGCTGGGACAACCATGCCGACATCTTCAAGACGCTCTCCGACACGAAGCTCCCGGAGCTCGACAAGGCGATGGCGGGCTTGGTCTCCGATCTCGCCGAGCGGGGGCTGCTCGACGACACGGCGATCATCTGGATGGGGGAGTTCAGCCGGACTCCGAACATCAACGGCAACGCCGGGCGTGACCACTGGGCGAGGAGTTGGAGTGTCGCCGTGGGTGGCGCTGGATTCAAGCGCGGGGTGGTTGTCGGGGAGACAAGCTCCGATGGCAAAGAGGTGGTGACGGAGCCGTATTCGGCCCAGGACCTCATGGCCAGCGTGCTGAAATCGCTCGACATTTCCCTCGAGACGACGTTCACGGCCAAGAATGGCCGGCCGATGAAGATCGCCAACGCCGGCAAGGTGATCAAGGAGTTGTTCGCCTGACCCGTCGCGCGGATCGCTCACCGGACAAGCCCCTCTCGGCCGACCGGAGGGGCGGAGACAGTGCTTGCTTCGGCGGTGAGGTTTTGCCGGCCGGCGGCAGTGGCCAGCCAGCAGTCAGCCGCGATCCGGGAGAGGGCAGGGGCCCTTTCCGGAGGAGTATTGGTGGCGTCGCCTCCCTCCCGGGGACGGTTCGCCCAGTCCTCCTCCTTGTGTTGCCGGCACTCCTCGAGCAGGTGCTCGCGATCTCGGTCGGCTTCACCGACAAGTGGTTGGCGGGAAACCTCCTCGACGGACCGTCATACCTCGCGGCGGTCGGCCTGGTGGGCTACGCGCTGGGGTTTCTTCCCGGGCTCTTTGCCGTCCCGGCAGTGGCGGTCACGGCCCTAGTGGCTCGGTGTGTCGGCGGCGGCGATCTCGTCGGTGCCCGTCGGGCCGCCGGTCAGGCGTTCGTCGTCGGCGCCGTGCTGGTCGGGATCGTGGGGATGGCGGCCGCCGTGGGGGGAAGGCGGCTGGTGGCACTCCTCGGATTACCTACCGAGAGCTCCGCCCTGGCGATGGAGTACCTCGCGATCGTCATTCCGGCCCTCCCCGCGATGATGATCATCGGCGTCGGTGTGGCGATCCTCCGGGGCTCCGGCGACATGGTGGCAGGATTGGTGTCGATGACGGTCGTGAACCTCGTCAACGCCGGCGCCAGTTACGCCCTGGCGGCCGGGGTCGGCGGGCTGCCACGCCTCGGCTGGCAAGGCTTGGCCTGGGGCACGCTCATCGGCTACGGCTGTGGGGCGATCTGCACGCTGTGGCTCCTCCTCCATCGCGATCGGCAACTGAGGCCCGCCCCCGGCGATCTTGTTCCCGACCGGCAGGGGCTCCGGCGGATCCTCTCGGTGGGGTTGCCGGCAGGGATGGACGCGATCGGCAACGCCGTTTGCCACCTCTGGTTTCTCTCGGTCGTCAACCGGCTCGGGGACGTCGACGCCGCCGCCCATGCGGTCGCGATCACGATCGAGTCGCTCGCCTTCCTCCCCGGGAGCGCTTTCGGAATGGCCGCGGCGACCCTCTCCGGCCAGTTCCTGGGGGCCCGGGACGAGCGCCGTGCCCGTCAGAGTGTGTGGTTGGCCGCGGCTGGGTGTGTTGGACTGATGTCGGCGATGGGGGCGGTTTTCCTCGTCGCCGCCGATCCGCTCGCGGGCTGGTTCGTGGGGGGCGCCGGCCGACAGCCGGAGGTGGCGGCCCTGACAGCCCGGCTCGTGAGGATCGTGGCCTTCGCCCAGCCCCCGCTGGCGATGCTGATGGTCTTCTCCGGGGGCCTCCGCGGCGCCGGAGCGACCCGTCCACCGCTCGTGGTGAACTTCCTCGGGCTGATCCTCATCCGCCTGCCGCTGGCGATGCTCCTGGCCTGGCCCGGCGTGCCCCTCCCGGGCGGCGCGACGATCGCGGGATGGGGCTTGGGGGCCGTGGGGGCGTGGTATGCGATGGCGATCGACCTCACCGTCCGCGGCGTGGCGATGGCGCTGATCTTCTCCGGGCGGAGATGGATGCGCACCGGCGCCTGACGGCGGCGGCGATCATCTCCGGGGGCGACATCGGGATTGGCATGGCCTTCGGGCGCGGCGACGATACACTTCACTGAGTTTCGTCGCCCCAGGCCCGGCATTCCGGTGCCGGACGGCCCCTCCCGTCGCCTCACGCACGAGCCCGCCCGCGGAGCCCATCGATGGCAGTGGATCTTGATGTCGAACAGTGGACGACCGCCGACGCCTCGGATCTCTACGAAGTGTCGCGGTGGGGAAACGGCTACTTTTCGGTCGGCCCCAACGGCAACCTGCTCGTCCATCCCGACAAGGATCCGACGAAGAGCATCGACCTGAAGTCGCTCGTCGACCGCCTCCAGGTGCGCGGGATCGATCTCCCCATCCTCCTCCGCTTCGCGGAGATCCTCCAGCACCGCCTCGGTGAGATCCACGGGGCTTTCGCCACCGCGATGAAGGAGGCCGGGTACCGAGGGGACTACTGCTGCGTCTACCCGGTGAAGGTCAACCAGCAGCGGCAGGTCGTCGAGGAGGTGCTCCAGTTCGGCCGCCCGTACCGCTTCGGCCTCGAGGCGGGCAGCAAACCCGAGCTCCTTGCCGTCATCGCCCTGGCCGACAACGACACGCCGATCATCTGCAACGGATTCAAGGATCCGGAGTTCATCGAGACGGTGATGCTCGCGCAGAAAATCGGGCGCAACATCATGCCGGTGGTCGAACGGTTCTCCGAACTGCAACTGATCCTCGAATACGCCGAAAAGCTCGGCGTCCGCCCGCGGATCGGCATGCGCGTCAAGCTCGCCGCCCGCGGGAGCGGTCGGTGGCAGGCGTCGGGGGGATTCCGCAGCAAGTTCGGGCTGACGGCCGGCGAGCTCCTCCGCGGGCTCGAGGTGCTCTCGGCCCGCGACATGCAAGACTGTTTCCAACTGCTCCACTTCCACCAGGGGAGCCAGATCACGAACATTCGCCACATCAAGGCGGCGCTCACCGAGGCGTCGCGGATGTACACGGAGCTGGTGAAGCGGGGCGCCGGGCTGCGCTTCCTCGATGTCGGCGGCGGTCTGGGTGTCGATTACGACGGCTCCCAGACGAACTTCGAATCGAGCGTCAACTACAGCCTTCAGGAGTATGCCAACGACGTCGTCTACCACGTCCAAAACGCCTGCGACGAGGCGGGCGTGCCCCATCCGACGATCATCTCCGAGAGTGGCCGCGCGGTCGTCGCCTACCACAGCATGCTGATCTTCGGAGTGCTCGGGATCTCGGAGCACGGCGGCAACGGCGAGGTAACGGAGCCGGCCGCCGAGGCCGAGCAGCCACTCCATGACCTCATGGAGACCTACCAAAACCTCAATATTCGCAACCTCCTCGAGAGCTACCACGATGCCCAGCAGGCGCTCGACACGGCGATGAGCCTGTTTGCCAGCGGCTACCTGCCGCTCGATCAGCGATCGGCGATCGAAAATCTCTACTGGTCGATCTGCCGGCGGATCAGCAAGCTTTCGAAGCAACTCGATTTTGTCCCCGAGGAGCTCGAGGGGCTGACGGCCGCGCTCTCCGACACCTACTTCTGCAACTTCTCCCTCTTCCAGTCGATCCCCGACAGCTGGGCGATCAAGCAACTCTTCCCGGTGATGCCGATTCACCGTCTCAACGAGCGCCCGACCCGGGAGGCCGTGCTCGGTGACGTAACGTGCGACTCCGACGGGAAGATCGACCAGTTCATCGACCGCCGCGACGTCAAACGCACCCTCCCGCTCCACCCCTTGCAAAACGAGCCCTACTACCTCGGGGCTTTTCTCATCGGTGCCTACCAGGAGATCCTCGGCGATCTTCACAACCTGTTCGGCGACACCAACGCCGTCCATGTCAGCACCGACGCCCGCGGGGAGGTCGTCCTCGACGCGGTCATCAAAGGGGACACCGTTCGGGAGGTGCTCGATTACGTCGAGTTCGATTCCGATCAGCTCGTCCAGCGGCTCCGCGACTCGATCGAGCAGGCGGTGCGCGAAGGGCGGATCTGCGATCAGCAGGCGGGGCGATTCCTCCGCTTCTACGAGGAGGGCTTGGGGGGCTACACCTATCTTGAGGAGCCGACCCGCTCCTGAAGCCGCCGGGAAGGCCGCAGGATCCCGGCCAGGGATCTGGAAAACGGCCTCGCTGCGTGTTGGGGAGGTTGCTAGAGTCCGGTCCAAACACCGGAGTCACCGCAGTGTCACATTCCCGCCGTCGGTCCCCGTGGGTCAGCGCTTTGGCTGCTTCGGCCGTTCTCCTCGGGCTCCACCCGGTCGCTCCGGCCCGCGCCCAGGCCCCGCCCGGAGCGGCCCAACAGCTCGGAGCGGCTCAACAGCCCCGCCCGGCGCCTCAGCAGGCCCGCGTGGCCCAAGCCCCACAGGCCGGCAATCGACCCCCGGCGCAAAACAACGCCCCCCAGGCACGCCCTCCGCAGCCGGCGGTGCCGCAGCTCTCCCCGGAGGCCGCAGCGGCGCTCGAGCGGCTCCTGACGGCCTGGGAAGCGCGCAACTCCGCGGTGAAGACTTGGTCGTGCGATTTCTACAAGTGGGAATACAACGCCTTCGGGCCGGTCGGCCCCAGTGGCGATCGCCTTGCGTTCGCCGAGAGCACCGGCGAGATCAAGTACGCGATGCCCGACAAGGGGCTGTTCCGCGTCAAGGAATCGAAGCAGTGGAACGCCCAGACGTCGCGTTATGAACAGCGTCCGGGCGATTCGGGCGAGCACTGGGTGTGCAACGGCACGAGCATCTACGAATTTCGCCACGGCGACCGGCAGCTGCGCGAGACGAAGCTCCCCCCAGAGATGCGTGGCAAGGCGATCAGCGACGGGCCGCTGCCATTCGTGTTCGGTGCCAAGGCCGACACACTCAAGAAACGCTACGTGATGCGGATCCTCCCGACGCCGGCCGGCGTGACTGACCAGGTCTGGCTCGAGGCCCTGCCGCGGACGCAAGCCGATGCCGCAAACTTCTCGAAGGTCGAGCTGATCCTCGGGGCCCGTGATCTGATCCCGTTCGCGATCCGCCTCTACAAGCCGGGTGGGCAGGATCAGGATGTCTACCAGTTCATCCAAACCACGAGTCTCATCGACAAGGGGCTCGATCTGATCCGGGATTTCTCCAAGCCGGTCACGCCGCTGGGCTACACGTTCATCCTCGAGGATGGCAACGCAGCGGCCGCGGCGCAGCCGACATCCCTGCCGGCAGCTCCCCCACGGAATCGCTGACGCGACCGCCGCGGCGCTACTCGCTCGCCGTTGGATCCCCTCCCGGTATACTCGTCGCCTTGGGCCGGCGCGGCCGGCCCGGGGTGCTTGCCCGCCCGGGTCTCGATCTGCCGTCGCCGAAGCGGAGACACCACAGCCCTCCCGGGGGCGGTCGCCTCGGTCGGGAGGTACGGGCCAGAACAGCTTTCGAGGGATCCCATGCCGTTGATTGATCCATCGCACCCGCTCGGACATCTCCTCCAGCGCGACCGTCGCTACAAGCTCGATGCCTACATGTTCGTCCTCGAGGCGTTGTCTTATGCCCAGGAGACGCTCAACCTCGGCGAGGAGCCCCCCGAGGAGGAGCTGGAGGCCCGGCCTGTGGAATCGTCGGTGCCGGCCCGCTCCCGGTCGGGGAAGCCGAAACGTCGCCCCGCCGAACGGCATCTGACGGGGCAGCAGCTCTGTGAAGCGGCCCGCCGCTACGCGTTGCAGCAGTACGGATTCATGGCCCGGACGGTCCTCGGCACCTGGGGCATCCTCAGCACGCGCGATCTCGGTGAGATCGTCTTCAACATGATCGACATCGGGCAGATGAGGAAGACTCGCAAGGACAAGCGAGAAGACTTCCACGACGTCTACGATTTCGACGAGGCGTTCACTCGCGACCTCTCCTTCAGCGTCCCCGACAATGCCTAGGTCGCGATCCCGCAGGGGGGCTCTCAGGTGCACCTTTTCCGGGGGACGTTGGGGCTTGGGTCCTGCCCTCGATGGCAGCCGGTGAGTTGGCCCGCTTGAAGCCAAAATGTGGAGCCATGATTTGGAGCCGTGACGTGGCAGCTTCCCGCCCCGATCCCCGTCCCCAGGCGCGTGCCCCGTCCGCGGCACCGTTGGTCCCCGCTGGCCTCGCCGTAGCGGCCCTCGTCGTGGCGGCCCTCGTCGAATCGATCTGGTTGCTGTTCCTGGGATGGATGGCCGTCGGTGGTGGTTGAGATCGCCGCGCGGGGAGAGAAGCCATGAACACGCTGTTTGACTCGCTGCCCCTCGGAGCCGCGTTCCTCCCGCTCGGGATCTATCTTCTCGTGCTGGGGTGGGTGCATCTGCGCCGCCGCCCGCTGGCCATCGCGGGGGTCTGGGACGGCATTCTCCTCGGGGCGAGCCTCCTCGGGCTCGTCACCGTCGGCCCGATCGCGCTGGTGCGTCCGGCCGCCGGTGGCTCGTCGTGGAGCTGGCCGATGCTGATCCTCGGGTTTTGTCTGGTCGTCGCCTTGTGTGTGCTCGTCTCCCGTCCACGGTTGATCGTCTACAACATCAGCGTCGAGCAGATCAGGCCCCTGGTGGCCGAGGTGGCGTCTGATCTCGATCCGCAGGCGCGCTGGGCCGGCGAGACGGTGGCGCTGCCGACCCGGGGGTTGCAGGTTCACCTCGACGGCGATGGCAGCCTCCGCACCGTCAGCCTGATCGGGGTCGGCCGGCGCTCGGCCCACGAGGGGTGGAGCGAGTTCAGCCGCCGGGTCCGCCAGGCCTCGCGCCGGCTCCCTGTCCGCGCCAGCCCCTGGGGGGGCGTGTTCGCCGGGATCGGGGCGGTGCTCGTGCTCCTCGCCTTCTGGAGCATCGCGGCGGCCCTCTACGATCGCCGGGCGCCGCTCGAGCCGACTCTCGCCCCCGCCCCCCAGGCGGTCCACTTCGGGCAGCGTCCCCCGTCCGTGCAACCCTGACTCCTTCCCCGCGGTATCACCATGACAACCCCGATCGACCTCTCCGCCCACGACATCACCGCGCCGATTTCGATCCGCAACGCGCCGCCGGCCTTCCTTTACGAAGAGGCCGTGACGCGAGAGCGGGCCGGGATCGTTGCCAGTGGGGCGATCGCCATCCGTTCCGGGGCAAAGACGGGGAGAAGCCCGAAGGACAAACACGTTGTCCGCGACCCTGCCTCCGAGCAGAACGTCTGGTGGGGGCCGGTCAACCATCCGATCGACAACCACACCTTCCTCCTCAACCGCCAGCGGGCCGTTGACTACCTCAACACGCGCGACCGGATCTACGTCTGCGATGGTTTCGCCGGTTGGGATCCCTCCTCCCGGGTGAAGGTCCGCGTGATCTGTGCCCGCGCTTACCACGCGCTCTACATGCACAACATGCTCATCCGCCCCACGGCCGCGGAGTTGGAGCGCTTCGGTCATCCCGATTACGTGATCTACAACGCCGGCCAGTTCCCCGCCAACGTCCTCACCGAGCAGATCGCCAGC